>JBEKOK010000090.1:0-12135 GCA_049521875.1 Steroidobacteraceae bacterium | reverse complement strand
TACCAGAGCATCAAGGATCACCTGCGCAAGCACGCCGTGCTGCTCTTTGCCCACGGCTTCAACATTCATTTCAAGCAGATCAAGCCGCGCAAGGACCTTGATGTGGTGCTGATTGCGCCCAAGGGCCCGGGTGGCCTGGTGCGTCGCCAGTATCAGCAGGGTCGCGGCGTGCCGTGCCTGATTGCCGTTGCGCAGGATTCGAGCACGCACGCGCACGCCAAGGCGCTCGCCTATGCGCACGGCATCGGTGGCACCCGCGGCGGCGTGCTCGACACGACCTTTGCCGAGGAGACCGAGACCGATCTGTTTGGCGAGCAGGCGGTACTCTGCGGCGGCGCGACCGAGCTCGTCGTCAAGGGCTACGAGACGCTGGTTGAGGCCGGCTACCAGCCGGAAGTCGCCTACTACGAGTGCCTGCACGAACTGAAGCTGATCGTCGATCTGCTGCACGAGGGCGGCATCACCCGCATGCACAAATACATCTCGGACACCGCCAAGTACGGGGATCTGACCCGCGGACCGCGCGTGGTCAACGAACGTACCAAGAACGAGATGCGCAAGATCCTCAAGGAAATCCAGACCGGCAAGTTTGCCCGGCAGTGGATCAGCGAGAGCGAGAGCGGCGCCAAGAACTACAAGCGCATGCTCAAGGCCGACATGGCGCATCCGATCGAGCGCGTCGGTGAGAAGCTACGGGCGCGCATGCCGTGGCTGAAGGAAGCGCGCTAAAGGCGCGGATCCTTACCGGCACCGCATGCGCGGCACTGCTTTCGAGGTAGCGAACTGACACGTGTAATGAACTCAATCTAATCGGAGGACGCCATGGCGCCCCATCCTGACCGGGTACTGATCTTTGACACGACCTTGCGCGACGGTGAACAGTCACCGGGCTGCAGCATGACGCAACCAGAAAAACTGCGCGTGGCCCGCGCACTGGCAGACCTGGGCGTGGATGTGATCGAGGCCGGGTTCCCAGCCGCCTCGCGCGGGGACTGGGAAGCGGTCAACGCCGTGGCCCGCGAAGTCCAGGGTCCGATCATCGCCGGCCTCGCCCGTTGCACCCGTGAGGATATCGAGACCGCGGCCAACGCCATCGCGCCGGCCGGCAAGCGCCGGCTGCATCTGTTCCTTGCCACCAGCGCGATCCATCGCCAGTACAAGCTCAAGATGGCTCGCGAGGAGATCGTGCGCCGCGCCGTCGAAGCGCTGAAGATCGCGCGTGAGCTGTGCGATGACGTCGAATTCTCGCCCGAGGATGCCTCACGCACCGAGCTTGATTTCCTCGCGCTGGTGGTCGAGTCGGCGATCGAGGCCGGGGCGACGACGATCAACATCCCCGATACCGTGGGCTACACCGTGCCCGATGAGTTCGGCGAGCTGTTCCGCTACCTGCGCCAGAACGTGCGCGGCATCGACAAAGTGACGCTCTCGGTGCACTGCCACGATGATCTCGGGATGGCGGTTGCCAACAGCCTGACCGCGGTCGTCGCCGGCGCCCGCCAGATCGAATGCACGATCAACGGCATCGGTGAACGCGCCGGCAACTGCTCGCTCGAGGAAGTGGTAATGGCCATTGCCACGCGCCAGCAGTTCTTTAACCTCAAGACCAACATCCAGACCAATCGGCTCTACCCAACCAGCCGCCTGATCTCGAGCATCACGGGCCAGCCGATTCCGCGCAACAAGGCAGTGGTTGGCGAGAATGCCTTTGCGCACGAGTCCGGCATCCACCAGCACGGCATGCTCCAGCATCACACGACCTACGAGATCATCCGCCCGGAGGATGTCGGTCTGGTGCGCAGCAGCCTGGTGCTTGGCAAGCACAGCGGCCGCCATGCCTTTCGCGAACGCGTCAAGGAACTCGGCTTTGAGCTCGATGAGCTCGAGCTCAATCGTGTGTTCGAGGAGTTCAAGGCACTGGCCGATCGCAAGAAGGAACTGTTCGACGGTGACATCGAAGCGCTGGTGCTGCGTGCCGAAGGCACCGCGCAGGGACCCTGGTCACTGCAGCAGCTGGATCAGGAAGGCCACACCGATCGCCCCGCCACCGCGCATGTCAAGCTGCAGCATGCCGATGGGCGGATGATCGAACGCAGTGATACCGGTGACGGTCCGGTCGATGCCGCCTGCAAGGCGATATCGCAGGCCACTGGCGTGTTCGTCACGATTAGCAAGTTCGAGGTGCACGCGGTCACGGTCGGTGGCGATGCCCAGGGCGAGGCGATCATCTACGCCGCACACAACGAGCGCAGCTACCGTGGCTCGAGCGTCAGCACGGATATTGTCGAGGCCAGTTGCCGGGCGCTGCTCGAGGTGATCAATCGCATCGAGCTCTCGCAGGCAGGCGCCGCCGCGCGCACCTCCCGCCTGGCGGCTCCGGTAGCGAGCCTGTAACGCCAATCAGCGTAAACTAGATCTCTTTGCACGTACTTTACGGAGCACCACAACATGCCCATTCCAGCGACACCTTATATCTGGTCCAACGGCAAGCTGATTGCCTGGGAGAAGGCCACGGTGCACGTGCTCTCGCACGCACTGCACTACGGCTCTTCGGTGTTTGAAGGTGTGCGTGCCTATGAGACCAAACAGGGTCCGGCAATCTTCCGCTTGCGCGATCACACCCGGCGGCTGTTCGACTCGGCCAAGATCTATCGCATCCCGATGCCCTTTGCTCCCGAGGAGATCAACGCGGCCTGCCGCGAGGTCATCAGCGCGAACAACCTCGGGCGCGGCGCCTATATCCGCCCAATCGTGTTTCGCGGCTACGGCGAAATCGGCGTGACGCCGAAGAATGAGCCACCGACCGAAGTGGCGATTGCCGCCTGGGAATGGGGCAAGTATCTCGGGGCCGGCAGTGAAGAGGAAGGCGTGGACGCCTGCGTATCCTCCTGGCAGCGCCTCGCGCCCAACACGATTCCGGCCATGGCCAAGGCCGGCGGCAATTATCTCTCGAGTCAGCTGATCGGACAGGAAGCGCGCCGCTTAGGATTCGCCGAGGGCATCGGGCTCTCCAGTGATGGCACGGTCAGCGAGGGTTCGGGCGAGAACCTGTTCCTGGTCAAAGACGGCATCCTGCACACCCCGGGCTTCTCGCACTCGGTACTGGCCGGCATCACGCGCGACACAATCATGCGCCTGGCCAAGGAACGCGGCCTGGAAGTGCGCGAGAGCAGCATTCCGCGCGAGCTGCTGTATCTGGCCGATGAGGTCTTTTTCACCGGCACGGCCGTTGAGATCACGCCGGTACGCTCGATCGATCGCCTTCCGATCGGCAACGGCAAGCGCGGTCCGGTCACTGAGATGCTGCAGAAGGTCTTCTTCGGTCTCTTCAACGGCGCGACGCCCGATACCCATCACTGGCTCGATCATGTTGACATGAGTGCCAGCCATCGCATCGCGGCCACCGGCTAGGACAGGATTGTTGATGCGCACGCTGTTTCAGAAGATCTGGGATCGTCACGAGGTCGTGCCCGAGACCGCGGATGCCCCCGCGATCCTGTACGTGGACCTGCACCTCGCTCATGAGGTCACCTCGCCCCAGGCCTTCTCGATGCTGCGTGAACAGGGCCTCAAGGTCCGGCGTCCGGACCTGACGCTGGCGACGATGGATCACTCGACGCCCACGCGCACCGAGCAGGTCTTCGGTGGCGCACCGATCACGGTGGAATCCGCCGCCGCCCAGATCGCCAAGCTCGAGACCAACTGCGCGGAGTTCGGCATCGAACTGCTGGCACTGCGCCACGCCGAACGCGGCATCGTGCACATCATCGGACCCGAGCTGGGTGTGACGCAGCCGGGCAAGACGGTCGTGTGCGGCGACAGCCACACCAGTACCCACGGGGCATTCGGTGCCCTCGCCTTTGGCATCGGCACGACCGAGGTGGCGCACGTGCTGGCAACGCAGTGCCTGCTGCAGCGAAAGCCCAAGACCTTTGCGATCAACGTCGGCGGCAAGCTGCGCGGCGGCGTTTCGGCCAAGGATCTGATCCTGGCGATCATCGGCAAGATCGGCGTCGCCGGTGGCACCGGCCACGTGCTCGAGTACCGCGGCGCGGCGATCGAGGCGCTCTCGATGGACGAGCGCATGACCGTCTGCAACATGTCGATCGAGGCCGGCGCACGCGCCGGCCTGATCGCGCCGGATGAAACCACGTTCCGCTACCTGGCCGACCGGCCGCGTGCACCCAAGGGGATCGAGTGGGAGCGGTCCGTGGCGGCCTGGCAGAGCCTCGCCGGGGATCCGGGCGCAGGCTTTGATCGCGAGGTGTCGCTCGATGCCACCGAAATCGAACCGATGATCACCTATGGCACGCACCCGGGCATGGTGATGGCGGTCAGTGGCTCGATCCCGATACGCCCCGATGATCCGGTGTTTGCCAAGGCGCTGAGCTACATGGGCCTGGAAGCCGGTGCGCCGATCCGCGACCAGCCAGTCAATGTGGTTTTCATCGGCAGCTGCACCAACGGGCGGCTCTCGGATCTGCAGGCGGCCGCCTCGATCCTGCGTGGCCATCACATTGCCCGCGGCGTTCGGATGCTGGTCGTACCCGGCTCCCAGCCGATCAAGCGCGCGGCCGAAGCCGAAGGGCTCGATCAGATATTCATCGCCGCCGGCGCCGAGTGGCGCGAATCAGGCTGCTCGATGTGCATCGGCATGAACGGCGACAACGTCGGCAAGGGCGAGTACTCGGTCAGCACCAGCAACCGTAATTTCGAAGGCCGCCAGGGCCAGGGCGCCCGCACGTTGCTGGCCAGCCCCCTCACCGCCGCTGCCAGTGCGATTCGCGGCCGGGTGACCGACCCGCGCGAACTGCTGCATTCCTGAACCGCGCTTTCTTTCCAGGGATTTCTTAAAGCCGTGCAACCGATCCGACACATCAGCTCGCGTACCGCGGTGCTGCCCTACACCAACATCGACACCGACCAGATCATCCCGGCGCGCTTCCTGCGCACGACGACGCGTGAGGGCCTGGGCAAGCAGCTGTTTGCCGACTGGCGCTATCAGGCCGATGGCTCGCCCAAAGCGGAATTCCCGCTCAACAAGCCCGAGGCGGCCGGTTGCCAGGTGCTGGTCGGCGGCCGCAATTTCGGCTGTGGCTCCTCGCGCGAGCACGCCCCGTGGGCGCTGCTCGATTTTGGATTCCGAGCGGTCATCAGCACCGAGATCGCCGACATCTTCTGCAACAACGCGCTCAAGAATGGCCTGCTGCCGCTGGTGGTGGATGAGCCGACCCTGACCTGGCTGGTGGCGCATCCGGGTGCCAGGGTCGAGATCGATCTGGAGCGCAACGAACTTAAGCTCCCCGATGGCATCACGGTCAACTTCCCGCTCGAGGGCTTTTCGCGCTACTGCCTGCTCAACGGCATCGACGAGCTGGGCTACCTGCTCTCGCGCGCCGATCTGATCAGTGCCTACGAGCAGCAGCACCGATGAAGGCACAGGTTGCGGTCATTGCCGGCGACGGCATTGGCCCTGAAGTCACTGCCGAAGCCGTGCGGATCCTCGAAGCCGTCGCTACCCGCGGCGGCCACAGCATCCACCTGAGCCCGGCTCCATTCGGCGGCGCGGCGATCGACCTGTACGGTGATCCGCTGCCCGATGCCACACTTGAGCTGTGCCTCGAGGCCGACGCCGTGCTGCTTGGTGCGATTGGCGGCCCCAAATGGTCCTCGCCGCAGGCCAAGGTGCGGCCCGAGCAGGGACTGCTCAAGCTGCGCAAGTCGATGGGCGTGTACGCCAATCTGCGACCGGTCTCGGTGCACCCGGCGCTGCGCGCCGCCTCGACCCTCAAGCCCGAAGTGCTCGAAGGCGTGGATCTGGTGTTCGTGCGCGAGCTGACCGGTGGCATCTACTTCGGCGACAAGCAGCGCACTGCGACCAGCGCGAGCGATCTGTGCCTGTACACGGTGGCCGAGATCGAGCGGATCGTACGCGTGGCCGCACGGCTTGCGAGTGCCCGCAGCGGCCGGCTGCACTCGATCGACAAGGCCAACGTGCTTGAGACCTCGCGCCTGTGGCGTGAAGTGTGCGAGCGCGTCGTCAGAAGCGAGTTTCCGGATCTGAAGCTCGAGCACATGCTGGTGGATTCGGCGGCGATGCACCTGATCCGCCGCCCGAGGGATTTTGATGTCGCGGTGACCGAGAACATGTTCGGCGACATCCTGACCGATGAGGCCTCGATGCTGGCAGGCTCGCTGGGTCTGCTGCCCTCGGCCTCCCTGGGTGACGGGCGGCGCGGCCTCTACGAGCCGATCCATGGCTCGGCACCGGACATCGCCGGGCGCGGTATCGCCAATCCCTTCGGTGCGATCCTCTCGGTGGCACTGCTGCTGCGGCATTCGCTGCAACTTGAGAGCGAGGCACGTGCGATCGAGGCCGCAGTCGAGCGCGTGATCAGCGGCGGCCTGCGCACCGCGGATCTGGTGGCAGCGGGCGAGCGCGCCGCCAGCACCCGCGATGCCGGCGATGCCGTGCTGCAGGCTCTGGCGCACTGACGCCGCGTTGCTGCTTTAGGCCGCAGTGATAATGACCGCACGTATCGCGCTCGCTTCGACTTCTGCGGCCCGCAAGGTCGATGAGGATCATGCGCCGCTGGCCGCCGCGCTCGAAGCGCTCGGCATGATCGCGGAAGCGCCTTCCTGGGACGATCCGCAAGTAGACTGGAAGCGCTACGATCTGGTGCTGCCGCGCGCCACGTGGAACTACACCAACGATTACCCGAAGTTCCTGCACTGGCTCGATCAGGTGACGCGCGATTCCTGGCTGCTCAACGAGGCCAGCACCGTGCGCTGGAGCACCCACAAGCGCTACCTGCTCGACCTGGCGGCCGCCGGTCTGGCCGCTGTGGCCACCACGGTCAGCGCACCGGGTGAAGCATGGAACGCACCGGATGCTGCCGAATATGTGGTCAAGCCCGCCGTCGGCGCCGGCTCGCGTGGCGCGCGCCGCTACCGGGCCAGCGATCTTTCTGCGGCGCGCGCGCATGCGGCCAGCCTGCACGCCGAAGGGCGTGATGTGATCACGCAGCCCTATCTCGATGATGTCGACACCTACGGTGAGACCGCGATGATCTATTTTGAGGGGGCCTTCAGCCACGCGGTGCGCAAGGGTCCGCTGCTTGCTCTCGGGCACGATACGGATCCGGATCTGTTCCTGGCCGAGGAGAAGAGCGTGCGCGCGCCCAGCGCCGCCGAGCGCGCGCTGGCCGATCGGGTGCTCGCCTGGCTCGCGCCGCGCAATCCGCTGTATGCGCGCGTTGATCTGATCCGCGATCGCGCGGGCGCGCCCTACATCCTCGAACTGGAACTGGCCGAGCCCTCATTGTTCTTCGCGCTCGCGCCCGGCAGCGCCGAGCGCCTCGCCGGCGCGATCGAGCGCCGGCTCAGACAGCGGCGCGTTTAAGTCCCGCGGCCAGATCGGCGCGCAGATCCTCGAGACCCTCGATACCGACCGACAGTCGCACCAGCCCATCGACCAATCCGGCACACTTGCGCGAGGCTTCATCCATCGCCGCATGCGTCATCGTTCCCGGATGCGCCACGAGGCTCTCGACGCCGCCGAGCGACTCGGCAAGCGAAAAATACTCTAGCCCGTTCACAAAGCGCTCAACCGCGGCCAGTCCACCCTTGAGCTCAAGCGTGACGATCGCACCGTAGCCCGTCTGCTGGCGGCTTGCGAGCGCGTGACCGGCATGCGAGGCAAGACCTGGATAGTAGACTTTCGCAACCTGCGACTGCTGCTCAAGCCACGCCGCCAGCTCCCCGGCATTGCGGCCGTGGATGGCGAGCCGCGCGTGCAGCGTGCGCAGGCCACGCAAGGTCAGGAAGCTGTCAAAGGGACCGGCCGTGAGCCCGAGACAGTTGGCCCACCAGGCCAGGCGCTCATGCACGGCCGCATCGCCGGCGATCACGGCGCCGCCGACCACATCACTATGGCCATTGATGTACTTGGTGCTCGAGTGCACGACGATGTCGGCACCGTGGCGCAGCGGCAGCTGCCAGGCCGGCGACAGGAAGGTGTTGTCGACCACGACCAGCGCCCCGGCGCGGTGCCCGGCAGCGGCGACCTCGGCAATGTCGGTGACCCGCAGCAGCGGGTTGCTCGGCGTTTCGATCCACACCAGCGCGCACGGGTGCGCAAGAGCTGCCGCGACTGCTTTCGCATCGCCAAAATCGACGAACTCGACCGTCAGCTCACGGCGCTTGTGCCAGGCCGCGAACAGCCGATGGCTGCCACCATAACAATCGTGCGGCACAACGACGCGCGCGCCGGTATCGAGCAGATGACCGACCAGCGTGATCGCGCCCATGCCGGAGCCGGTGATCACTGCCCCGGCACCCTCCTCCAGATCGCTCAAGGCATTGGCGAGCAGATCGCGCGTCGGGTTGCCGGAGCGGGAATAGTCATAGGCACGCTTCTGCCCGAGCCCGCGAAAGGCGTAGGTCGAGCTCATGTGTATCGGCGGCACGACGGCGCCGGTCAGATCATCGGTTTCCAAGCCCGCGCGTACCGCGCGAGTACTGGCATCCACTGATTTACTCACGTCAAGATTCTCCGTACAGACAGGCAAACACCGATCGGAGCAGGCCGCTCTCTTTGAGGAAGGCGTCGTGCCCGTGCAATGAACTGATCTCGACCAGCTGCGACTCGGGCAGCCGCGCCACCAGGGCGCGCATGTCTTCGAGCGGCACCAGCTGGTCTTCGCGCACACCAATCGCCAGCGTCGGCACGCGGATGGCCGTGGCATCGACCCGATGCAGGTCGATCGATTCGGACAGGCACAGAAAAGTCTCAGCCCGATAGCGGCCGGCATAGTCGCGTCCGCGGGCAAACAGGTACTGCTCCACCGGCAGCACGAAGCGACCCTCGCTGCGCTCCGGCGGGCCGCTGAAGCGGGCCGCGAACTCCTCGGGTGAGCGGTAGGTGCTCATCGCCAGCGCGCGCGCCAGCTCGAGGCCTTCGGCCGCGCGCCCGGCTGAAATCGCAAAGCGCACCGTCTGGCGCTGCACGCAGCGCCAGGCCGAAGCCATCGGATGTGCTCGGTCGGCGCCGCTGATGACGATCAGCTTCTTGACCGCCTGCGGAAAGCGCTCGCCAAAGGCCAGCGCCACCATCGCGCCGTAGGAAGCACCGACAATGGCATCCACCGTACCGAGCTGCAGATGTTCGAGCAACGCCTGCAGCGCCGTGGCCTGATCGTAACTCGACAGACTCGGCCAGAATTCGCCCACGGCCGGTGCGCTCGACTGCCCGCTGCCGCCCAGATAATCAATGCCGAGGATGCGCAGGCGCGCGCTGTCGAGCGCGCGGCCCGGACCGACCAGCTCATGCCACCAGCCATTGCGAGGCTGCTGCGGATCAAAGACCCGACGGTGGCCGGAGATGCCGCCAATCGCAACAATCAGCGGCTGGCCGGCCTTGCCCGTCAGTCGCCACGCCAGGCGCGCCTCGTTCAGCACGCCGCCGTGATGCAGCGGAAAGGGCGAGGCAAGCGCATACACGCCTTCGGCAGCAGCGGCTGCATCCCGACGTTCAAAGGCGATGGGTTGGTTGTTGATCGTCACGCCACGCTCCGCGATTCATCCTGGTCTTGCAGACCGTCCTTCGGTTCCCACCCAAGGAGTCCTGCCAGGCAATGAGGCGCGCAGCCACGGCGAAACGCCGTCGAATCAGTACCAGCAGCCGCAAAGGCTGCCAGCCCAATCGTGTCGCACGCTCATCTGCCGACCCGTTACCAGGTCGCAGGAGTTGGCACCATGTTGGCTCACAACCAACGGTTGCCCCGGCGTCGAAGGGCCTTTCCCTCAGCCGGTCTCGATGAGTAGCGGCAGTCTAGAGTCAGCTGTGCGGGTGCGTCAAGCTACGGAAATCACACACTTAGCCTTACTTGCGTATTCCGGAGGTGTGTGTCATTGTACTAATACGCTATGACACTACCGGTCGCTGCAGGATTGCCATGAAGAGTCACACCCACCTCTCCCCGCGCCAGGAAGCCCAGGCCCAGCGACAGCTGGCCGAGGCCCTGTTGACCCTGCAGACCCCGGAGGAAGTGCGTTCGTTCCTGACCGATCTGTGCACTCCGAACGAGCTGCAGGCGATGGCCGATCGCTGGGCCGTGGTCGAGTGCCTGCAGCAGGGCCTGCCCTACCGCGAGATCTATCGACGCACCGGCGTCAGCCTGACGACGATCGGGCGCGTGGCCCGCTATCTGGCCCAGGGCAGCGGCGGCTATGCGATCGCCGTGGCACGCACCGGAAGCCGCACTCATGGATAGGGAGTCGCGCTTGCGTCTGGCGGTGCAGAAGTCGGGGCGCCTGACCGATCCGTCGCTGGACCTGCTCGCGCGCTGCGGACTCAAGCTCACGCGCGGCAAGGATCAGCTGATGGTCTTTGGCGAGAACATGCCGCTTGATGTGCTGTTCGTGCGTGACGATGACATCCCGGACCTGGTGCAGGAAGACGTCTGCGATCTCGGGCTGCTGGGTCTCAATGTGCTGGAAGAGAAGCGGCTTGAACTCGCCTCGCACGGCGCGGCGGCGAAGTTCGAGACCCTGCGCTCGCTCGACTTCGGGCGCTGCCGATTGTCCCTCGCAGTGCCCGATGGCGTCGGTTACGACGGCCCGCAGTCGCTGCGCGGCAAGCGCATCGCGACCACCTACCCGTTCCTGCTCGCCCGCTACCTGCAGCAGCACGCGGTCAGCGCCGAGATCATCACGCTCTCGGGCGCGGTCGAGATTGCCCCGCGGCTGGGGCGCGCGGATCTGATCTGTGATCTGGTTTCGACCGGTTCGACCCTGCAGGCCAATCACCTGCGCGAAGTGGAAACCGTGCTTGCAAGCCACGCGGTGCTGATTCGCACGCCGGTCGAGCTGCCCGCGGTCAAGAGCGACTGGGTCGAGCGGCTGATGATGCGCATCGAGGGGGTCGAGCAGGTCAAAGAGAGCAAGTACATCATGCTGCACGCACCCCGTTCGGCGCTGCCCGCGATACGCAAGCTCCTGCCGGGCAGCGAGGGGCCGACGATCATTCCGCTCGATGGCAGCGCCGAGCGCGTAGCGGTGCACGCGGTCTGCCGGGAGAACGTGTTCTGGGAGACGCTCGAGAGCCTGAAGAAGGCTGGAGCGAGCGCCATCCTGGTGCTGCCGGTCGAAAAGATGCTCGGCTGAGCGTTTCTCTGCATGCAGATTCTCAACTGGCAAACCCTGGATCCGGCCGCGCGCAGCGCCGCCCTCGCCCGCCCGCGCGCTTCACAGGATGCGGCGATACGCGCCCGCGCGGCACAGCTCATCGCGACGGTCCGCCGCGAGGGAGATGCGGGTGTACGGCGCCTGGCGCGTGAACTGGATGGCGCCGCACTGGGGCCGCTGCGCGCCAGCGCGGCCGAGATGCGCGCGGCCCTCGAGGCGCTCGCCGCGCTTGAGCGCGCGGCGCTGCAGCGTGCCATCGATAATGTCACGCGCTTCCACGCCGCGCAGTTACCCGCCGGCGCCAGTGTCGAGACCCAGGCGGGCGTACGCTGCGAGAGCCTGATACGGCCGCTGCGCGCGGTCGGCCTGTATGTCCCCGCAGGTTCCGCACCGCTCCCCTCGGCGGTGATCATGCTGGCGGTGCCGGCCCGCCTTGCCGGCTGCGCGCGACGCGTGCTGTGCACACCGCCCCGGCGCGATGGCACGGCGCATCCGGTCATCCTCGCCGCCGCGGCCCTGTGTGGCATCGAGGAGGTCTACAAGATCGGCGGCGCCCAGGCGATTGCCGCCCTCGCCTACGGCACCGAGTCGGTACCGAAGGTGGCCAAGATTTTCGGCCCGGGCAATGCCTGGGTCACCGCGGCCAAGCAACTGGTGGCCGAGGATCCGGACGGTGCTGCCCTCGATATGCCAGCGGGCCCATCGGAAGTCATGGTGATCGCCGATGCTGAGGCCAACGCTGCCTTTGTGGCCGCCGACCTGCTCGCACAGGCCGAGCATGGCCCGGATTCACAGGCCGTGCTGCTCAGCGATGCACCGCAGCTGATCAGCGCCGTGGCCGTGGAAATCCGTAGGCAGCAGTCCGCGCTCTCGCGCCAGCGGATCCTGGAATCCTCGGTCGCAGCTATGAGGCTCATCGAAGTTCCGGATCTGGCGAGCGCGGTCGAG
>JBEKOK010000089.1:0-12143 GCA_049521875.1 Steroidobacteraceae bacterium | reverse complement strand
CGCTCAAGGCACCCTCTGCACGCCCTTTCCTGAGCTCGGCAAGGCCTGGCACACTAAAGAGGTAACCGCCCTTGGGCCACAGCGTCATGCCCGAGAGCAGGTTTGTCAGCGGCGTGCTGCCCTCGTTGCGCATCGTGGTGCGGATCTCAACCGCATCGGCATCTGCGGTCAGCGTGTAGAGCGTCGTGATCGTGGCCTGGCCCCAGTCGCGCGTGATGCGGATCACTGCACGCGCCGGGCTGCGCTCGAGAATCTCGGCGCGGTGATAGGTGTTGGGCCACGCGGCCCAGTCATTCGGGATGAAATCGGCGAACACGATGTGATCGCGCCCGATCTTGCCATTGACCACCGGGGCGGCATCGATCAGCGCGCCGCGCGGAATGCCATAGGGCACCGCAGTCTCGACCGCGAGCGCGAAGGCCAGGTGGCTGTTCATTACGGTGATGTCACCGGCGGCACGCGCCTCGCCATCGGGGATCGGCGTGGGGCCAACGATGACCTGGACCGCAGCCGCAGCCAGTCCCGGCAGCAGGAGTGCCATCAGGACGAGGAGCGGGCGGACTGAGATGTTCCGTTCGGCCATGGTTCCTCGGCGGCGGATACGCCAGCGCGCCGGCCAGCGCCGGTGCATGCAAGTGTCAATCATTCAGAGCGCGATGCGGTCTAGCCCTGCAGGGCCTGCTGGATCCGCTCACGCATCTGGCGCACATCATGTTGGTTGCGGGTTTCAGTCGCGACCGAATCAATCAGCTGCGCGGCTTCCTGCAGCAGCGCTGTGCGGTGCGCCTTGTCGGTCAGCGCCTGAGCGTACAGGGCTGCGGCAAGTTCGGTGGGCTCAAACTGATCGCCGTGGTTGCGGGCCACCAGCTCGCGATGAAATCTTACGATTGGATTGATGAGCTCGGCCGCCTCGGCGATCTTGTCCTGCTTGATCAGCGCCATGGCCAACCACGTGGATTTCTCGGCGATGTCCCGCCGGTCGCTGACCGCCTGGTCCTGGAATTTGTGGCGCGCCTCAACCGCGATGCGCTCGGCCGCCTCGGCGGCCGCGTAATGGCCCAGGCGGTACTCGGCATGACCGAGGATGTTGGCCGCCGAATACAGCGTTACGTTTTTCTGCAGTTCCTCAAAGCCCGGTTCGGCCTTGGTCGCCTGGGTCTCCTGCACCCCCGCAGAGGCGACGCGCTGAGCGGTCTCGAGATCATCGCTGCGCAGCGCCAGGGCGCTCTCGGCATACTTCTGGAAGGCATCGACCAGAACCGGCACGATGCTGCTCTTCGGCTCGTCCTTCATCCGGGCCTGAATCGATGCAAATCGGGCCAGCGTCGCCGAGCCCGCCGCCAATTCGCCAAACTGCGATTCGTTGTCGGTATATGCGCCGAGGAAATAGGCATACAACAGCGCCGGACCGCCGCCGTTGACCGCCGTCCTTGCCAGCAGGTCAAAGGCGTGGGTGTAGAAGGGGATTGCAGCGTGCAGCTGACCGAGCGTCGCATGGGCATCCCCGGTGGCGAGGAGCGATTCGGCCAGGTTAGTCAGGCTCGCAATACTCTTGGGATCGAGATTCAGCAGAACCGTCGAGACCTGATCGCCGCGGATAACGACGCGCAGCGCTTCAGCCGCATTCAGGTCGTTGGAGGCGACGTTACCCAGGACACTGATCAGCACCTGCTCGGCGTGCATCGCCAGCCGATTGCCCGGCCGCTGCTCGAGCACCTTGTCGGCCAGGTCAACGGCGGCATTTCCAACCCGGCGCGCTTCGTCATTGCGGCCCAGATTGGCGAGCGCAGTGATGTCCCATCCGGCCAGCTCGGCGTACTCAGCCGCCGCATCCACGTTGGCAGGATCCAGGCCGCCGAGAGTGGCATCAATGTCCATCGCTTTCTGCGCCAGGCGCTGCGCACCCGCGTTGTCGCTGCCGCCGATGGCCTGGTAGCCGGCGCGCTCCAGGAGCAGCACATAGGCGTTTTCCACCGCCGGCGAGGGGTTTGGCGCCTCCGCGAGCGGCGTCAGCGTGTCGAGCGCGTGCTTGAGCGATTTTGAGCCGGCGGGATCATTGAGTTCATCCTGTACCAGGCTGGTGATCCCATAGCCCGTCGCCAGGGCGACTGTCGTCGCCTCCGAATGATCGCCCTGCTGCTGCAGCTGCTCAAGCAGCTGAGTGGCCTCGGTGGCGTTGGCGAGCGCGGTCTTCGGCTCCCCCAGCGCGCGCTCGGTACGGGCGTAGTGCTCCATCGCCAGAGCACCATTGCGGGTTGTCTCGACGTCCCGCAGCGTCGGCGGCAGCGTGTGAAAGTAATCGATCTGGCGCTTGGAGAATTCGGCCACGACTTTCAGCTGCCCGAAGCTGGAGAGCTCCTTGGCCAGATCATCGCTCAGGTAACCCAGCAGCTGCTCGGCGCCGCCGCGTGCCTGCTCAGCTTCGGTTCGCGTCTGGTCAGCCAGTCGCTCGGCGCGCTGCGCGCGCTGCGAGCTGTAGATCGCAAAAACGGCCGCCAGCACAGCGCCGGCCGCGAGCACGATGCACACCGAGGCGACCTGGCGGGCACGCACCAGCGCGCGCCGTGCAGCCAGCTCGCGCTCGCGCTGCTCTGCCAGTTTGCGCTCGGTCGCCTGCTCGGCTTCGCGTTCATGGCGCAGGTCGCGGCTCGCCTTGACGACGCCGCACAGCACATCGTGCGTCAGCTCGACGCGCCGGATATCGAGCCGCTCCTCGATGCGCAGCAGCCGGCGGTTGACCAGCGTGGAGAGCGTTTCCGGTGCGGCGCCGACCGCCTTGAATTGACTGATCAGTCGCTCTTCGGCGATGTTCTCGCGATAGCCGGAACTGGTGAGCAAATCATCTTCGATGATCTGCCGCACGGCAGCGGGCTGGTCGGCCAGCGCCCGCTCGTAGAAATTGCTCAGGATCGTTGCGTGCGAGCCCGCCAGCAGGTCGAGCGAGATCTCGCTGCGCCCCTGCGCGAGCCGCGCATCATTCAGTTCGCGGCAGATCAGGCTGAGGAGGGAAGGTTCGACTTCAGCATTGGCCAGTTCTGCGCCGCCGGCGACGAAGCGCACGATGGCGGCCGCCACTTCCTCAGTCACCAGTTTCCTGCCCGGCTGCAGCACCGCGGCGAGCGCCTGGGTGCCGGTCATCGGCGCCAGTCGTAGGCGATTCTGCGAGATGCTCGGCATCGCCCTCTTCAGGCTCTCGAGCGGCGCCAGGTAATCTTCTCGCAGCGAGATCAGTACCCGATAGTCGCTGCGCGTGAAATCAAAGTGCTCCGCCGCGGAGTCATCGACATCCAGCTTGGCCTCGAGCGCCTTGGGCGGGCGGTTCTCGACCAGGTCGGCCAGTTCCTCGACGAAGCGCGCCGCCCGCGCGCGGCCAAAATCATCGCTCTGCGCGAGCGTGAAGATTTCCTCGAACTGATCGAAGATCAGGAGCGGGATCAGCGTGTTGCCGGCCTCATCGCGCAGCACATCGTCACGGTGGTGCAGGAATTCCCACAGCGACTCGCCTTCGATGGCGACCCCGGCCTGCGTCCACTGCCCTGAATGCCGCGCGGTACGGCTGATCGCCTGCTTGATCTGGTCGGCCGGCTCCGGGGCATCGTGCCCGTAGTCGATGCGCACATAGATCGGGCAGTACCCCTGGCCGCGCAGCCGCGGCACCAGGCCGGCGCGCAATATCGAGGTCTTGCCAAGGCCCGACTGACCGAACAGCACCGTCAGCAGCTTGCGCTGCACGCGGCGCGCGAGCTCGGCGACCTCTTCCTCGCGACCATAGAAGAAGGCGCGCGTCTCCTCGGTAAAGGAGGCGAGGCCCAGCCACGGGTTACGCTCATCGACATTCGCGCTCGAGGGGTCGGCGGCCGGCATCATCGGAGTGGCGGCGTTCATCAGCTGCGCGCCTTCATGAAGTCAATGAGCCGCTGCGCGAACTCGCCCGGCACCTGCCCGCCGGGCAGCTGCGAAAAGTGCAGCGCCTTGAACTTGTCCGGCACCAGCGCCTCGGCCGCCGTCGTGGCATCGATCGTGACCGGCAGGATGAAGAGTGCCCCATCGGCCATATTGCGCACGCGATCGAGCGCGTAGCTCCATTCGCGCCGGAAGTACCCCTCGAGGCGCCGCTGCGTCGTCGCCGAGACCACCGGAATGAAATAGGAGCAGCGCGCGATGTTGCGTTGGATCTTCCGATCGTAGTCATCCCCGACCTCGAGCCGGTCCATGTCAAACCAGGTCGTGATGCCGGCGGCTTCGAGACCGGCCTTGATCTGCTGCACGGCCGGCAGATCATCGCGCGCGTAGCTGATGAAGACCGCGTTGTCCGGCATCTCGCGGGCCGGTGGCAGGAAGCGCGCAGGTGCGGCACTCGCGGCGGCGGCGGGTTTGCGGCGCGCCTGCCAGCGGTTGTGCAGTTCCTCGACGAAGCGCTCGGCACCCATGTAGATGCGGGTGCGCACGCTCACCTGCTGCAGGAAGGCCATCAGCCGGTCATCCTGGCTGGTGTGATCATCGGCCAGGATCTCCCCGACATCGCGTGGGTCCGAGAGGCGCTGGCGCTTGGCCATGCGCAGGAACAGGCGTGCCAGCCAGTTGGTGAAGTTGCTGCCGATGAACAGCAGGTGGCTGTGCTCGAGTTCATGGAACAGTTTCTCGGGCGCCAGGTGCTCGCTCTGCAGGGCGCAGATGAATTCGAGCAGATCCTCATCCGAGATCACGTAGGTCGGTGAAGCCGAGACCTTGCCAAAGAGGTGATAGAGCACCGGTCGCTGCAGCTGGTCGCGCTCGGCCGGCAGGTCGGCGACGCGGTTCGGGGAATAGGAGATCACCTCGGTGCCCGGCGCGCCTGCGAAGCGTTCCAGGTTGATCGCGTTCTCCAGCAGCGGATCAAAAGTCGTCGAGACGAACAGGTCAAAATCGGTGATCGCTGCGAGGCGGCGCAGGGTCGGCGGCGGCTCGAAGTTGGCCTCCTTGATGATACTGCGCAGGCGGACGTAGGCCTCTTCGCGCCGGCCGCGGGCTGCAAGGAACCAGCAGACGACATCATTGAGCGTGTAGGGCTGCGGCAGCTCGGCGATATTGACATTCAGGCGACCGGCCAGCTTCTCGGCTACCCAGTCGAGCAGCAATCTGGGGCCCTTGTCAGTCGCGACCTGCAGCAGCTCGGGGCCGACGATCGGAATGACGCGCCGTTCTTCGATGAAACTGAGCAGGTCTTCCCAGGCATCCTCATCCAGCGTGGAATTGAGGCGCATCGCGAGGCTGGTATTCATCGTCTCGTGGCTCTCGGTCTGATCCAGAGGCTGCGGCGCACTGATGAGGCGCTCTGAACGCCCTTCTGGGTGGCAGCAATGGGGGCCAATCGTCAGCGCAAGCCTAGCATGGGCTCGCGCGCTGCGGGACTATGGCGCCTTGGGGCTCTCGAAGGGTTTGCCATCGATCTCGAGCAGGCGCAGCCACTCGCCACCGATCTTGCCGTCGCGCCGCGGGGCCACCAGCAGCTTCACCTTCATGCCCGGCTTGAGCGTCTCGGTGGTCCAGCCCTGGCGGACGACCATGTTGACCGCGCCGCCTTCCATCCCCCAGTCCTCTTCGCCGCCGTTACCGTCGGGCACCGCGAGGTGGATCCAGGTGTGCGGGTTGGTCCAGCGAAATTCCTTGACGGTACCGGCCACGGTGATCGGATTGTCGCGATCGAAGGCCGCGACCGAGTGATGGGCGAGTGCGGCGGTGCTCAACAGCGCCGTCAGCAGGCCGAGCAGGGCCAGAAGCATTGATCGAGTGGAATTCATAGTGCCCTTCCGGTGCCGAGAGCGAAGGCAACGCGGAGCCGAGTGTGCATGCTCGGGCGCAGCGATGACCAGTGGCTCATCGCAAAGAATTGTTCGTCATCTGCAGGGCTTGAGCTGGCGGGCTCAATGGGCGGCGTAGGCGTCCATCATCAGGCCGGTGCCGCCACCCGAGACATGCGCCACCACTGCGGTACGGCGATGAATCTTGGTGATCGCGCCGAGGTCGATTGCGAAGGCGAGTTCGACGTGCTGCCCCTTGCGCAGCCCGAGTGCCGTGGTGCGCACGAACACCCCGTTGGCGCTCAGGTTCACCGCTCTGCACAGACGTCGGCCGCCGCCCGGCATGATCACGTACACCGTGGTCCGTGCCCGGTGCCGAGTATGCAAGCGTCGCTCCATCTTATCCGCCTCTGCCAAGCGCGAACCCCTGTCGTAATTGGAATGGGAGACTCCGATCGGAGCCTCGTTCGCTCAAGCGCCGATTATTGCGAACTCCGTCACATTTTCCAATCAGGAGTGAACTTAATGCTCACCACTCTGGTGCAAATATCGAGCAATAAGTACGCCAGCCTCAAGCTGTCAGCGCGCGATCACGCGCATCATGCACCCGCGCTGAGGGCTCAGCTGCTGATTGCCAGGCGCAAGCAAGCCAGGAACGCTGCCGCCAGAGCGCGCAACGCATAGCAACCGGGGGCGTGCACTGCACGCCCCCGGGTGTCGACCTGGTCGATTGTGATGAAACAGGCTCCGCGTGGAGCCTGCGCGTTAGAAAACGCGGAACAGACGAAAGCCGCCGTCGTTAAGACGGATCGGGGTCGAGTTGAAGCGACGCCGCGGCGCTGCGGCGCTGCTACTGCGACGCGGGCCTTGGCTGAGCGCCTCAGCGCCCGACAGCGCCGGGAAGCTGGCGGTCTGCTCGCCAGTCTGTGTTGAGCCGGTATCCGGCCGCAATTTTAGTTCGCTCACGATGATCTCCTTACCTTTCAAATATGCTTGCCGCGAACACCGCGGGAGCCGCAATTAGTTCGTATTGCGTACAATATGGTACACCCAATTGTATGCAGCGCAAGCAAGATATTTGTCCTCCAGAAACAATAGCTTGGAACTGTGACCGGAGTCACAGACCGACCAGAATTGGCCCAAGAGCGACCTGAGAATCAGGTCGGATAACGGATATGGCGTCGCAACAGCCGACTTCAAGGGCGGCCCGTTGGGAGGCGGCCCGGTGAGGCGGTGAGCTTGCGGTGGAGGGAGCCGGTGGCCGCTGAAGGTGGAGCGTCAGCGGCGCGGGATGAGCAGCCGCGCCTGGTACTTAAGACGGCCTGGGGTTATCCGGCCAGGAAGGCACGAATCTCGGCATCGAAGCGCGGCAGGTCGACGAGGAAGGCATCGTGTCCTTCGAGCGATGGCATGCGCACGAAGCGCGTCTGCACACCGGCCTGCTCGAAGGCCTCGGCGATCGCCGCCTGTTCATGAATCGGGAACAGCGCATCGCTCTCAACGCCGATGACCAGCACCTGCTCGGCGGCCGAGCCGGCCAGCGCCGCTTCAAAGGAGCCGCCATGATCAGCGAGGTTGAAGCAGTCCATCGCGCGCGAGAGATACAGATAGCAGTTCGGATCAAAGACCCGCACGAACTTCTCGGCCTGCGCCTCGAGGTAACCCTCGACCGCGAAGCGCGGTGCGAACGGATTGGCGCGCAGCGCATTGCCGGCGATCGGCTGGCGACCGAAGCGCTGGCGCCACTCGGCGGCCGAGCGGTAGGTAATCGTGCCGAGCTTGCGCGCCAGGCGCATGCCGTTACGCGGCGGCGCATCCGCGGCATAGTTGCCGCCCTGCCAGTCCGGGTCACGCAGCACCGCTTCACGCTGCACCGAGCGCAGCGCGATCGCGTAGGGCGAGGCGGCCGCCGAACCGGAAATGCTGATCAGGCGCCGCGCCGCTTTGGGGAACAAGGCGGCGAAGGCCGTCACGACCATGCCGCCCAGTGACGCGCCGGCGACGACCGCGGCTTTCTCGATGCCGAGCGCGCGCAGCGTCTCGAAGCCCCCGCGGGCGATATCCTCGACCGCGATCTCGGGGAAACTCAGGCGATAGCGCTGGCCGGTGTGCGGATCGATCGAGGCCGGACCGCTCGAGCCAAAGCAGCTGCCGAGCGAATTCACGCACACGATAAAGTAGCGCGTGGTATCGATCGCGAGGCCCGGGCCGATCATCTTCTGCCACCAGCCGGGGCTCGGATCCTTGTCATTCGAGGCCGCGTGCGCCGAGGGCGAGAGGCCGGTGAACAGCAGCAGCGCATTGCTGCGCGCGCTGTTCAGCTGGCCCCAGGATTCATAGGCAATGCGAGCGCCGTGCAGCGTCCCGCCGTTGTGCAGCGGGAACGGATCAGGCAGCGCGATGCTGGGTGTCCGTGCCGGCTCCAGGCCGGTAGGGGCATCCAGTGGCTGCACTTCAAGCTTCCGGGTCTGAGCCATCCGGGATGCCTTCAAATAGAGCCGTGGACAGGTAGCGCTCGCCGGTATCCGGCAGCATCGCAAGGATCGCCGCGCCCTTGGGCAGCTCCTTGGCGACCTGCAGCGCAGCCGCGAAGGTCGCGCCGCTCGAGATGCCGACGAAGATGCCTTCCTGCCGGGCGAGCTGGCGCGCGTTCTCGATCGCGGCGCTGTCGCTGACCAGCACGATGCGATCGGCGACGTCGCGGTTGAGCACCGCCGGTACGAAGTCCGGCGTCCAGCCCTGGATCTTGTGGGGCGCGAAGGGCTTGCCCGAGAGCAGCGCTGCATTCTCCGGCTCGGCCGCGATGATGCGGACCTCGGGCCGTGCCAGGCGGATGACTTCGCCCGCGCCGGTCAGCGTGCCGCCGGTGCCCCAGCCGGTAACGAAAGCATCGAGCCTGCGACCGACAAAATCCTGCACGATCTCGGGACCCGTGGTGCTGCGGTGATAGGCCGGATTCGCCAGGTTCTCGAACTGCCGCGCGAGGAACCAGCCGTTCTTCTTGGCGAGCTCCTCGGCCTTGCGAACCATGCCGGTGCCGCGCTCGGCCGCCGGCGTCAGCAGCACGCGCGCGCCAAACATGCGCATGATCTTGCGACGCTCGATCGAGAAGGTCTCGACCATCACCGCGACGAATGGATAGCCCTTGGCGGCGCACACCATCGCCAGCGCGATGCCGGTGTTGCCCGAGGTCGCCTCGACCACGGTCTGCCCGGGCTTGAGTTCGCCGCGCCGCTCGGCATCCTCGATGATGCCGATCGCCAGCCGGTCCTTGACCGAGGCGGCCGGATTGAAGAACTCGCACTTCACGTACATCGTGACGCCCGCGGGCGCCAGACGGTTGATCCGGACGATCGGAGTGCGGCCAATAGTCCCCAGAATGCTGTCGTAAATCATAGAAGAGGACTCTAATCCGCCAGCTGTCGGGCAAGCGATAAAGAAAAAGCCATTCGCTGATAACGCATTGTTATGATAAATGCCCGGGATGACCGCGCGATGTCAGCGGCCGCCGCTTGCACCCGTAGGCACCAGAGGCTTGCTGCTATGAACTTCCACCAGCTCCAATATGCCGTGGCGATCGCCCGCAACGGGCTGTCCGTGACCCAGGCAGCCTCGGCACTGGGGACCTCGCAACCGGCGATCAGCCGGGCACTCAAGTCGCTGGAGCGGGAGCTTGGTTTTGACCTGTTCGTGCGCGAAGGGCGGGCTTTTGCACGGATTACGCCCCAGGGCGCCAAAGTGCTCGAGTATGCCGGGCGGGCGCTGGCCGAGATCGAAAGCCTCAAGGCCGTGGCCGCGGATCTGAACCAGGATAATCGCGGCACACTGGCGATCGCCACCACCCACACGCAGGCGCGCTACGTGCTGCCGAACGTCGTGCGGACCTTCCGCGAGCGCTACCCGGATGTCGAGCTGCACCTGCACCAGGGCACCTCCGAGCAGATCGCCGAGATGGTCGCGAGCGATCGCGTGCACCTGGCGATTGCGACCGGCTCGGATGGCCTGTTCCCGGGCCTGGTGCTGCTGCCGGTGTATCGCTGGCACCGCCAGATCATCGTGCCCAAGCGCCATCCGCTGACCGCACTGGCACAGGTCACGCTCAAGGATCTGGCCGAGTATCCGCTCGTGACCTATGTCTTCAGCTTCACCGGCTCCTCGTCGCTGATGACGGTGTTCTCGCGCCAGAACCTGACGCCCAAGGTGGCGCTGACAGCGCGCGATTCGGATGTCATCAAGACCTACGTGCGCTTAGGGTTAGGCGTCGGCATCGTCGCCAGCGTGGCGATGGAGCCCGGTGCCGATACGGATCTGGCGGTGATTGATGCCACGCACCTGTTTCCGATCCACACCACGTGGATCGGCTTCCGGCGCGGCACGCTGCTGCGGAACTATGCCTACGATTTCATCCAGCTGTTCGGCCCGCACCTGACGCGGCGCCTGGTGGATCGGGCGATCGAGGCCACGGACCCCGAAGCGCACGGCGAGCTGTTCCGGCGCATCTCGCTGCCCGTGCGCTGATCGTGGCGCTGCGCTGATCATGGCCGAGCGCCTGCAAAAGCTCCTGGCTGGTGGGGGTCACGGTTCGCGCCGCCAGATCGAGGAGTGGATCCGCGCCGGGCGCGTTACGGTCGATGGGCATGTCGCGGTGCTCGGTGAGCGCGCCGAAGCCACGGCCGATATCCGCGTCGATGGCAACCGCATGAGCCTCAGTAGCGCCAGCGAGCGCGAAGTGCTGCTCTATCACAAGCCGGCCGGCGAAGTGACGACGCGCCATGATCCGCAGAACCGTGCCACGGTGTTCGAGCGCTTGCCGACACCGGCTGCCGGCCGCTGGATCGTGATCGGCCGCCTGGATGTGAACACCACCGGCCTGCTGCTGTTCACGACTGACGGGGCGCTCGCCCACCGCCTGATGCACCCCTCCTCGGAGATCGAGCGCGAATATCTGGTGCGGGTGCAGGGGCTGCCCGAACCGCGCGTCATCCAGCAGCTGCTTGACGGGGTGGTCCTGGAGGACGGATTGGGCCGCTTCGAGCGCATCGAGGCGGCGGGGGCCAGCGAGGGGCATGCCTGGTACCGGGTCATCCTGCGGGAGGGTCGTAACCGGGAGGTCCGCCGCATGTGGTCAGCGGTCGGTTTTGAGGTCAGCCGGCTCAAGCGGCTGCGATTCGGGCCGGTGCAGCTGCCCGAGACGCTGGGGCCGGGACGCTGGTGCCTGATGCCGCCCCAGGATGCGGCAGTGCTATAATATAATGAGTATGGAAGGCCTAAATTCCGTGATTCGGCGCCTAAAATCGCTCCCCTGGTCGCGATCTGTGTCGATCATGCTGCTAATTTCGGGTTCGTGGGCGGCAACTGCCGCGGCCGACGACCTGACCCGGATTACCAGCAGCTTTGAATATAAGTACGCCAATCCGGTCCTGACCCGGGTCTCGCGGCAGTTCTCGGGCGGTTTTGCCCGCGCCGACGTCGAGCGGCTGGTCAATGAGCTCAAGGTCCTGCCAGCCGACCAGCCCAAGACCTGGGAATTCCAGGTGCGCTACAAGGGCCAGACCTACCCGCTGCAGATCCACGTGCTGCTCGATGACCTGGGCACCCTGGACATGGATTTCTCCACCAGCAGCGAAATCGCCCCCCGCGTCCGCACTGCGGTCGACTCTTATATTAATGGGCGCTAGCCCGATCACCCGCACTTAGGGCCCGGCGCACCCTAAGCCCTTGTGGTCGGGTCAAATTGGCCCAAATCCTGCATTGACACCCCGCCTCCGCGAAATCAGAATACGCGGCTCGTTTTTCGCGGAGGGGTACCCAAGCGGCCAACGGGAGCAGACTGTAAATCTGCCGGCTTACGCCTTCGAAGGTTCGAATCCTTCCCCCTCCACCAGCGGACGTGGGTCGGGTTCTCGGTCGGCAGATTCGATTTCGGATTGCGCGGGAATCCGCGGACGTCATTGGCGGGTGTAGTTCAATGGTAGAACCTCAGCCTTCCAAGCTGATGACGTGGGTTCGATTCCCACTACCCGCTCCAGGACAGTGCTCGTCCTGTGAGTGGCGGACGATCGGGCACGGGCCGTGAGTTTGGTTTTTGTTTTTAGGTGTTTTGCAAGATCGGACCGTCGGCCCACGTAGCTCAGTCGGTAGAGCACGTCCTTGGTAAGGACGAGGTCACCGGTTCGATTCCGGTCGTGGGCTCCAGTAGCGGGCCGGTAGTTTTAGTTTTTGCGAATTCATATATAGAGGAACGCTGTCGTGTCGAAAGAGAAATTTGAGCGTACGAAGCCGCACGTAAACGTTGGCACCATTGGTCACGTGGACCATGGCAAGACGACCTTGACGGCAGCGTTGACGAAGGTGATGGCCGAG
>JBEKOK010000088.1:0-12314 GCA_049521875.1 Steroidobacteraceae bacterium | reverse complement strand
GATTACTTCCAGCTGCGGGCGCAGGATGAGCTCAAGCGCATCCTCGACCAGACGGTCGATGATGAGGAGAAATCGCTCAAGATCACGCAGAACCAGTACGCCGTCGGCGTCGCCGCGAAGGCCGATGTCGTCACGGCGCAGACGCAGCTGCTCGCGAGCCAGGCGCAGCAGATCAATGCCGGCATCCTGCGCGCGACGCTCGAGCATGCGATCGCGGTGCTCGTGGGCCAGGTACCTTCGGCCTTCTCGATCGCCACCGTCGCGACGATGCCCACCGAGGTGCCGACGGTGCCGGTCGGCCTGCCTTCGACGCTGCTGGAGCGGCGTCCGGATGTCGCCGAGGCCGAGCGCAAAATGCAGCAGGAGAACGCGCTGATTGGTGTCGCAGTGTCGGCCTATTTTCCCAGCCTGACGCTCGCCGGCACCGCGGGCTATCAGAGCAGCACCTTGAGCAACCTGATCAGTGCCTCCAACCGCGTGTGGTCGTTCGGCCCGCAGCTTGCGGTGTCGCTGTTTGATGGCGGCCTGCGCCGCGCGCAGACCGCGCAGGCGCGCGCCGTCTACGACCAGAGCGTCGACAATTACCGCCAGACCGTGCTGACGGCATTCCAGCAGGTCGAGGATGACCTGGCCACGCTGCGTATCCTCGAACAGCAGGCGGTGGTCGAGGATGAGACCGTCAAGATGGCGAAAGAGGCCGAGCGACTGGTGCTCAATCAGTACAAGGCCGGCACCGTGCCCTACAGCAGCGTCATCACGGCGCAGAACACGACGTTCTCGGCTGAGCAGACCGCACTGACCGTGCTGCAGACGCGCTTTACCACCAGTATCTCGATGGTCGAGGCGCTCGGCGGCGGCTGGAGTACGCAGCAGCTGCCCAAGTAAGGGCCGTCGCCGCCCGCGCGCGGCTCAGAGCAGGAACGGCACCAGCGCCGCAACCCGTCGCGAGTAATCAGTGTAGGCCTGCCCGAACTGCTCCCGCATCCAGCGCTCCTCGAGCTTAAGCTTGCGCCACAGCGCGGCGAAGACAATCAGCACCGCGAGCACGCCGCGCCACTCCGCCACGATCAGCGCGTTGCCGGTAAACGCCAGCAGCAGGCCGGTGTAGATCGGGTGGCGCGCGTAGCGGTAGGGCCCGGTCGTGATCAGTTCGTGATCAGCCTTGATCGTCACGCTGCCGCTCCAGTTACGCCCCAGATGGCGGCGCGCCCAGACGGCGAACAACAGGCCGGCGGCCGTGATGCCGGCGCCGACCCAGAACGTCAGCTCGGTGCGCGGCATGAAGCGCACCGACAGCAGCGACCAGTAGTGATTGGTATCCCACAACAGCCAGCCGGCGACGATCAGCGGGCCAAAATGCATCCAGCGCGAGAGCGCTGACTCGCGGCGTACCGGAGTCTTGAGGCCGCGGGCCGAGATCAGCCAGTACAGACCCCAGCCGAGCCACATCAGCGCAAATAGGTTGTCGTAAACAAATTGCATTATCAAAGGCTCCTCGCGAAGGAACGTGTGTTTGCGCGCCGTTCGGCCTGCTGTCGCGGTCGCGGCGCAGAATCAGGCGCGGCGCCAGTCGCGGCGCAGCAGCCCGAAGATGTTCGCATCGGCCAGCGCCGTGCCCACCTGCCAGCGTTCACGCAGTATGCCCTCGGGCACGAAACCGATCCGCCGCAGCAGCGTGCACGAGGCCTCGTTGCGCCCGTCGACAAAGGCCTCGAGCCGGCGCAGCGGTGTGCTGGTAAAAATCCAGTCGATGGCGGCGTTCAGAGCCTCGCTCATCCAGCCCTGGCCCCAGTACGCGCGGCCCAGCACGTAGCCGAGCTCGGCACACTCGGAGGACTGCTCATAGCGAAACAGCAGGCAGGTGCCAATGGCCAGCAGCGAATCGTTGCGCGCAATCACCCACTGGATCGCGGTGCCGTCGCGCTGCAGGTTCTCCATGCGCTGGTACCAGGCCTCGCCATCGGCCGGGCTCGTCCACGCCTTGTAGGGCAAATATTGCGTGACCAGTGGATCGCCGTTCACTGCAAACAGCCCGTCCAGATCGGGCCGCACCAGCCGGTGCAGCTGCAGGCGGGGCGCCGTAATGAGCTCCGGTGCGGTCAGTGGCATGCGTGCGGCTCCGATCGCTGCAAGAAGCGCGCGCTGCTCAAGGCGCACGCTCGTACACGAGCGCATCGTAACGCTCCATGAACCGCTCGGGTCTGGCCAGCGGTTCAAATCCGAACTTGCTGTAGAGCCCATGCGCGTCAGCAGTCGCCAGCGTGAAGCGGCGCAGGCCCTGCAGCTGCGGGTGCGCCAGAACCGCCTGCAGCATTTCGCGCGCCAGGCCCTGGCCGCGGTTGGCCGGGAGCACAAAGACATCGACCAGGTTGGCAAAGGTCGCGTAGTCGGAAATCACACGCGCAAAGGCGACCAGCGTGTCATCGCGCAACCCGACAAAGCACAGCGAATGAGCGATCGCTTCACGCAAGGTGGCCAGCGGAATGCCGCGCGACCAATAGGCCTGACCGTTCAGGTACTCATGCACCCGCGCCAGATCCTCGGGTCGCAGCGTGTGGGTAATTCGCAGTGCACTCATCGCCGGAGGGCGCTTGACCTAGTGACCCGCGTCAGCGGGCTCCGGCACGTGCGTGAGCGCGGTCTGGCAGCTGTGGGTGCTCAGCAGGTCGGCACGAAACTGCAGGATCTGCTGCATGCTCCAATTGGCGTGATGCGCGTGGATCCAGGCGGAAAACTGCTCATTGGCGCGGTTGCGTTCCGCATCATCGGCCAGCGTCTCGGGACAGCGGAAGGCGGCGGCAAACTCGGCGTCGCTGGCCGCGAGCGGATCGCTGGCAAGGACCGGCATCAGCATCAGAGTTGCCACAGCGATCAGCAGGTAGCGCATGAAAATTCCTGTCTTCCCGGGATCAAAGGCACCGGTCGCGGGTCGCGGCCAGATCGTTCATCGATCCTCAAGAGCTGCGATTATCGGCCAGTGGCCAAGCACGTAGCAAATGGGCAGCGTCGGTGGCTTCAGGCGCTGCCATCCTGCGCGTACGGTTGGCGGAACGTGAAGGCCCGTGCTGTCGGACCATGCCGGCGCAGCAGCGCAAGGCGCTCTGCGGCCTGATCCACGGTCGGCAGATCACCGCTTGGGATCCACCACAGCACCATCGTCGCCTCCGGTTCCTGGCTGAACCAGCTGCGGCGCTGTCGCATCACCTCGCTGTGTGCAGTCCGATACACGAACTTGGCGAGCGACTCCAGATCGGCCCACACCGTCAGGTTCACCAGCAGGTCGGCATCAAAGGGCCGGAGCGCCGTCGCATCACCCTCCTCAGTCTGCAGGCGCCAGATGAACCCGGGCGCCGCATCGGCCAGCTGATTGATCTCCTCGAGCCGCGCCACGAAGCCTGCCATCAGCGGCGCATCAAGCGGCGCGATCATGCGCGCGACATTGAGCTGGGCAAGCTGGAATTGCGCCATCGTCAGCAGCTCCCCGTAACTGAAATAAGTAGAGTTGCGGCGCGTATCCTTAAGGCATCTGACCGCGCCCGGTGGGTACCTCGCCCGGGCGCTAGGATACTCCTGATCTAGAACCTCAACGCATCGTTGCCGGCAGTGGCTTTCACGGCAGCCGCTCGCAGTAGGTGTGGCCGGCTTCAGCCCCGATACGATAGAGGCCCGCGCCACTGCGCCGCTGCATCGTAGGTACTAGGGCGTCCTCTTCAAGCAGCGAAATAGCCGCTTTGCGCTGACTGCAGCGTATGGAATGTAGTCGACGGCGCAGTCAGCGCGCCGCCGTTCGGCCCAGATTGAACACAAGGCCAAACGGATCGCGCAGGTAACAGCGCGGCACAGCGGCATCCTCTTCAATGACCACGCAGCCGGCGGCAACCAGTTGACGCTTGGTCGCCTGGACATCGGAGACCAGAAAATCGAACACGGCACCATGACTGGGTCCCGGTTCGACGTACAGGCAGAAGCTCCCGGTTTCGAAGCCCAGCATTTTCTCGGCCCGATGAACTATCGGCAATCCAAGGACTGTCGCATAGAACTGGGTCGCCGCGGCCCAATCCTCGGTTCGGATGATGATGTCGCGCGAGGAACGGATCACTGCACTCATATCGGGTCTCCTGGCAAAGGAAGTTGTCGCGATCGCGTGGTACTGAATTCCATCACGCTACGCCCTGGCCGGTTCTTGCGCCACGTGGCGCTGGCCACCCGGCGCCTTCGCCTCCTCACTGGCTACCCGCGCAGTGCCTTGCGGATGACCAACTTCAGTCCCGACCAGGCCTCGGTCACGGCGCAGACTTTTACGTCGACGAAACCCAGTGGCAGGGCGACCTCCCGAATCGTGTGCTCGGTGATATCCGTAGGCAGCTTGGCCGTCTTCTTGGGCCACGAGACCCAGACCGCCACGTCGGGCCGGATCGATTCGCGCAGGGCGCTCAGTTCACGCTGCAATGTGGACTTCTGGGTGACAAAAAGATGGATGACGTCGATCGCGGCGCTCAGGCGCCGCGCAAATATGACCTTGTCAGGCAGGGGCTCGAGCCACTCGCGGTAGTGGTCCGGCGCCTGCCGCGCGAGAAGCTGGGTGCCCTCGGTGATGCCGAGCTTGCGTGCCAGTGGCGTGCTGGAATAGCCGGCAGTGGCGGGCTTTGTCGTTGGAGCTTTCACCTGGACGCCTTGATCGGCCCCGCGCCTGGCGAGACTCGTCTCCACGTTGAATCTGGCATCCGATCGTAGCCGGGGAGCATCACACGAATGAGCCAGAGGTCCAGGTCGGGAGAACCACTGGCGCTCCGCGCGGCGCGCATCAGGATCGGGTGCGCCCCGATGAACGTCGCGTGTTCGCGTGGCATCGCGATGCCGGCCCCGGGCGGCCGTGACGCTGTGCACGCGCCAGGCGCTTTCCCAGCAGGAGCATCTCGTGCGGCGCGGCAAGCTTTGGTGTCACGACAATGCACCCGGCTTTGGCATGGAGCAGCTCAAACGGCGATACAGGTAACTTGATCGGTGTGCCCCTCATCAGCGCGTTCCTGAGTCGGCGTCGCAGGCAGTCCGTTGCCATCCTAAAATCCCCGGGCTCTTCTTGAGCCAGTAACCCTGGTTGCCTGAATCCCATGCCCGGCCACTGCCAGGCGGGCGCCTGCCCAAGCCTACGGCGAAGCTCACGACCGAAACAAGTTAAGTGTCGGCTCTTGCCTGCCCACAAAGCGCTCTCGCTCGGCAGCGACCTGCGGGTCAGGATGAGGTCGCGGGTTGAATGACGTTGATTTCCCAAGCTATGCCGAAGGCATCGACACCGTCCAGATGGCCAGCGAATGCGCGGCCGAAGCAGCGCCCGGAGGTGTCCCTCAAACGCTCACACTGCGGGCGAGCATCCTGAGGGTCGCGTGACGCGCTCAGCAGAGGCCGGATATTTCGCGAGCGCCGCCGCCGCGCGACGCGGGCGCGGCTGTAGTTCACCGCCACAGTTGGGGCAGCGGCCTTGCAATTTCGCTTGCGCGCAGTCCGCACAAAAGGTGCATTCAAACGAGCAGATCAGCGCATCGCTGGAATCTGGCGGCAAGTCACGGTTGCAGCATTCGCAATTGGGTCGTAGTTGCAACATCCCGATTCCTCATTTCTTAAGCAGCCTGGGCGATGCCGTGTTCCGCCACGCTTGCATGATTGCCGGTAGCAGAATCTTGGACGTGGCATAGCGCAGCTGTACATTGGTTGCGCCGCGTAGTCCCCAGCTACCGGACACCGCCTCAAAGATTTCTGGGTGTGATGCGACAAGCGCGGCTTGCTGTCGCGCGGTCAGCTTGATCGTGCCCCACTTGGAGTCGGGGTAACCCAGCGTCGCAAATATCTTTCCTGATACGCGGAAATCGGGATGATCCTGGTGGGAGCTCTCGAGACTGTCCGGGAGGCTCAGGGCCAGCCGGCGAAACCCCTCAACGGTCATGTGCTCGATTCCGCATTTTGGAGATTTCCTCTGCTTCCTGCTTCCATCGTTCGCTAGCTTGCCAGCACCCGTTCCGCCGTCCAAGCCTACGCCGAATGCGTTCAACTATTCCGGCTCGCTGGCGAGTGCAAGGCGCAAGTGCTCCGCATACGCCGCGCGAGTCGTCGGCTCCGCGTCAATGGGCGCGCCCGGGTACACGCGCAGCAACCCATCGTCGAGCCGCCGCGGATGTACATGCATGTGCATATGAGGCACTTCCTGAAAGGCAGCCGGACCAATGGAGTGCCACACACTCATACCCTCATTGGGGAACGCCCGATCCACCGCTCTGGTGATTCTGATCAACGTGTTCATCAGCTGCGCGCCAGTCCTTGAATCAAGCTGCCGAATGTCGTTGACGTGTTTTCGGGGAACGACCAAGACGTGCCCGGGATTGTGTTGGCGTGGGTCGATAAAGGCTACCGTCAGGGTATCCTCGTAAACGAGATCTCCCGGCGCGCGGCCGGCCATGATCTCGCAGAATACGCAATCCGTAGCCATGGTCCAGGGTTGTTGGGCCTACGTGGTCATCACATGAGCTGATGTGCTGATACCCTTAAGGATAAAGTGAACCATAAGCCGGTAGCCGTTGAAAAGCGCGCCGGCCACGCCTGTAGAACTGCACTTTATTCGTAATCGCGCCCGCGCCAGCGGGTGGTTAATTCCCGAGGCTTCTAAGGAACGAGCCATATGACTTGGATATGTCGAAGTAGTAGGTGCGCTCCGAGCTGTCGGGTAGGGTAATAGTCATACCATCGTACGATCGCTGCCCATTCATAATGAGCGCCTGCGACTTCAAAGTGCAGCCCGGAAAGTGGTCTCGCAACCAAGAGTACTCCGAAGCTACTGCGTCTCCTTCAGAGGTGAGATTGATCACAACCGCCGATTTGATGGTCGTGCCGTCGCCGCCAGAATAAATTGAGTGCGTGGGCGACGCTGCGGCGCCATCAGTATGGGTTGTAGTCTGGCAAGAGGCGAGAGCAATTGCGCAAACGCAGATGGCGAAGACAGTTTGCTGCGGCGTGGTTTTCATGGCAACTAACTGATCGCGTCCGCTCCAACTGGTCGGTAGAAATCAGGTGTGGAATTTCGGCTGAACATAGCCACATCGTGGGCACTTGGTAGTACTCAACAGCCATTTCAGCCAGTGATTGGCGGTATGCTTTGAAACGGCGTACCAAAAAAGCCGCAGTCGACAGCTGGGGCATCGCAACGATACTGACAAGATAGCGAAAGGGCCAATGAAAAGAGCGGTGGCGATGACATCAATTGACACGCCCTGAAACACCCGGTAGCCCGCAGCCGAGACGATGAATAGAATGCTAGAGGACGCCATCGCTCCGACCCCGAACAAGGCGGTCCGACGTTGGGCATACAGAATGGACCCGTGCGCTATCACGGTTGATTTCTAACCGATAGGTCGGGCGGCACGCCGCCTATATATCTGGAACTGCCCTTTATTCACGATCGCGTCCCCTCCAACGGGTAGTTAGGGCGCCGGTGGGCCGCTGCCTGATTTGTCCGGCAGAGCCAATGCGGCGTCCGCTGCCCATGAGAGTTCCGCTCCTGATCCCGGGTAGACCTCTCTTGGGAATTTGCTCCTATATTCTGCCGCCTGCTTTAGCGACAGGGTAAAGGTCTCGAGCTGTAGTTCATTTGGTATGGCAGATTCCAAGCCTGTAACACGAGCCAATTCACCGTCGAGATCAACCTCAAGACTGCTGATAGCCTTGGCAGAGTTTCCGGTTCTGATATTGGTTAGAACCTCGGCGTCTCGTGAAATTCGTGAAGCTACATCGACGTTGGATAGCCGTGACATTAATACGTACATTTCGTGTCCTTGCTGCCGCCTGAGCGATGTGCCTAGGTAAAACCCACCTACGACACCGACGCAGAGGAACGCTAATGCGATGACTCCGCCCCAAATCCAAGAACGTGTTTTCATGCGCCCCAACTAATCCGTTGAGTGGTGCGCCGCCGACTTGCCTGGAATAGCATTTTATTCACGATCGCGTCTGCTCCAACGGGCGGTTAGATAACACTGCTGCGTCTTAACGGGAAGCGGCTGCCGACCGGAAGCAATATGCTGCAATTGCTGGGCTCATAACGACGAAAAAGACCAGTGCTGGAAGTTGATGCGCGGAGCCGGGCGTAAAGCCCGCGGTAAATGCCTGCACAATAAGCCCAACAAAGGACACACAGGCAAGCAGAGCGTTCAAGGTCATAAGAACATACAGCAGTGGCTTTGGTTTCAAAGCAGCCAAGCCATAAAGGCAAAGCAACGGAAAGATTAGACCCAACACCTGCAGCGCGACATGGACGTCTTCATCCTGGCCCGGAATAAGTGGCCATGCGATATAAACCGCCATAACCAGATATATGCCGCCCAGTAGCAATCTCGTGGGGTAATGCATGTTTATCTAACTGGTCCGTCGAGCGGCGCGCCGCGGATCCGACTGGAATGGCACTTCATTCATGATCGCGTCCGAACGGGGGTGTTAGACGCACCGCTAGATGATTGCCTCTGTTGAAGCGGTCGCCTCAGCCAAGCAAAGTTCAACGCGTGCGGAGCCCTGAGCATGTGCTCAATGTGGGCATCATTCTGCGCCATTGAGTATCCGAGCAGCGTGCCTTCACGGCGTTCGAAGTCCTCGGACCAGCCACGCCTTTCCGCGGCGTCCAATAGCTCCAAGAACGCGTCAATGCGCCAAGATTCTTGCGAAGGCGCGTAGAAGACATGAAGCGTACCGCGAACTGGTGCGCGGTGAGGCGGCGGCTCAGTGAGAAGTCGAACGAAAGTACGCATCTCAAACAACCCACTTGAAACGAAGGGGGCGAAGGCGCGCTGCGGGATGATGTCCTCATCCGGCTCAGGCGGATAGTAGTCGCTGAAGTGAGCGAGAGGCTTGGCGCGGTTGAGCATAAATTCGAGCTCACGGCCAGTGTGGACGTCATATGGCACGTCAGTTGGAGCCCAGTGTGTCACGGTACGTCTAACCGATCCGTTGAGCCGCGCGCCGTCGACGCATATGGAATAGCACTTTATTCACGATCGCGTCCGCTCCAGCGGGTAGTTAGGCTGCGCCATCTGTAATCCAATTAGCGGCAAAACGGCTGCCAAGTGAGCCCAGCACGACGAGACCGAATATTGAGGCGGCCGTTTGTGAGGGGTTCAGCCCAACGTGACCAATTGCGATTGCGTTCGCCGCGGCAATGGCGAGCAGAATGAGGCCGAGCACACCCCATGCGCGGCAAGAGTGGAAGAAGACGCGCGTAAGGATCATTAGCGTGAGGCCTGCAATGTCTGCCGCCCAGCAATACCGTTGTGCAGCGCTCAAAACCATCTGCATCGATTCGCCCCTAGCGCAGCCTAACTGATCCGTTGAGCGGCGCGCCGCCGACACATCTGGAGCAGCACTTTATTCATGGTCGCGTCCGCTCCAAGGGTAGTTAGGTTGTCTCTTACCGGCCTTTCGGAGTTAGCGTCAAGAGCTTCGCCACAAGTTGCGAAGCCGCGTCGCCACAGTCCTGAGGATCGTCACCTTTCAATGTAAATGCCTGTCCGTGCGCCGTGCCCTCAAGTCCAACGGAGCCAGTATCTAAGCCACCACACCCGATTCGGTAGTTAGCTGCGGAGAGTTGGGCTAGCTCAGGCAGCATTGAGAGGACCGCTTCGCGGTGCCGATCCCAAAACACGGTGTGGCATGTCAATGGCCCATCTCCGTCTTCTGTAACTTTTCTAATGGAGCACGCTACCGTCTTCCCACTCCAGTATCGATATTCGTGGACGTAATAGTCTACAGAGGAGCCAACGAGGCGAACCGTCAATAGAGCTGGGCCAGAGGGCGCTGCATTGCTAAGCGGCGCGAATCCTAGCCACAAAATTGTTGTGAGGAGCATGATGGGCCAGGAACTGCAACGCGAGTTCACCATCCCAACCTAACTGATCCGTTGAGCGGCGCCAATCAATGCCAGCCTACAATTGCAAATATGGCTACAAAAATACCCAGAAACAATAGAAGGTAGAGAAGGAAGTAGGCGAGCATAAACTTTGTAAGCTTTGTGAGGGCTGCGTCGCCCAACTCCTTGTCTTCCCGAGCGAATAGGAAGCGAAACAGCGATATGTTCGTTCGCAGGTTGTTATTTAGAATAAAGCTGGGCTCGCCCATTTCAACAAACTTCGCGTGATGGCTGGTGCGGAGGACTCGAAAGAGTCGCGTGACCAAGTAAAGCCAGCCTAGAACGAGGCTGACCATAATTGCCATTACTACCCATACTGGTGCGGGAGTCGGCGCGGGAGGCTGTGTCATTGGATCCTAACTGATCCGTTGAGCGGCGCGCCGCGGCTCTAACTGGAATGGCACTTTATTCATGATCGCGTCCGCTCCAACTGGTTGTTAGACGGCCCGCACCAAACATCTGCAACGAGATGTATATATGTGGGGACGAAGATTGCGCCTAGCCCCAGTTCTATCGACCAAAATTGCGCGGATCTTTGGTTCATTACAGTGGCGAAAACGCATACTGAAGCCGCCCCTGCGGCCAACCACCACCACCGGCGGTCCAAGCCGCGTGCAGCATCGCGCCCGTCAAGCGCGTAAGTGCCGAGTAGCAGCCAAGCTACAAACAAGCTGCAAAGGATTCCCACACCCAGTGACATGCTAGCGAAGCTGAAGTCGCCAGTAGTGACGTCAGTCGGCATTAGGACCGCCCCTACGGCATGGAACACCCCTAAGCCCGTGGGAATGACGAGCAGGGCGGCTTCTATCAGGAGAAGATATCTACTGAGATTTCTCAAGGCTGTCTAACTGATCCGTTGCGCGGCGCGCCGCCAACACATCTGGAACCGCACTTTATTCATGATCGCGTCCGCTCCAATGGGTGGTTAGGTCTATTCCCAGTAGCTCCGTCCGCGGCGCAGGTGCTCCTCTGTGCCCGCGACTGTGTTCTTAACTACCGCCTCGTGGGCGGTAAATTGGACCGAGAAGCGCATCTCTGGCGAGCCAGCATTGGCGGGAACGCGAAATTCAAAGTGATCTGCTACCGCCTGCAGGTCTACTACGACTGCGGTGGGTCCCTGACCCTCGGCGAGTTGAAAAAAGGCATCGCAATGGACGGGGTCTCCACCGCCAGGGAGGACTAGCAATTCCATCCCTATAAGATCACCACTTTCCTCAATATAGTGGAGGTCCGAATAGATGCCAGTGATTTTGATCTGTGGCGAAGCAGCACCACTTGGCTGGCAAAGTGTCAGCAACAAGAGGGATGCACAAAAACGATAACGCATGGTGAATAGACCTAACTGACCCGTTGAGCGGCGCGCCGCGGTTCTAACTGGAATAGCACTTTATTCATAAACGCGTCCGCTCCAACGGGTGGTTAGGTGGTGTCACCTAGAACTTCCTCCGGATTCGGCGGGATTGCCACTTTGTACTGCATTGGTGTCCCCAAATCCGTAGTAGATCTTGGGAATGTCCACGACCTGTTCCGTAGCGAGATCGAAGTATCGGAGGGCGCCGGTGCGCCTGGAAATCGCAAAGTGTCCGGCACTTTGAGTCCAGTCCATGCCAGAGCCGGGTGCTGGCTTTGAGCGCAGGTCAAACACAAAGTAATCGGAATCAGAATAAGCGTCCCAAGGGACACAAAACCAATACTTGTACGGTTTGCCGCCGGGCAAGCGCTCAATTTTCGCCAATTTGCTCTTCAAGAGTTCACACGCTGCGTCACGCGACTCCTTGCCAGCAGCCGTCGCGGCGGAGCAGCACACGAGCGATGCGACGGCAAATAGATGTGGGAGCGCCTTCCGGTACACGAGATTACCTCATTACCACCTAACTGATCCGTTGAGCGGCGCGCCGCCGGCACATCTGGAACTGCACTTTATTCACGATCGCGTCCGCTCCAATGGGTAGTTAGAAGGTCAAGCCCAACTATCGAGTCGCGTTGTCAACCTGCCGCCAGATTTATCATTCGCTGTTGCCCTTAGCTGCCCGTCGCCCCTGCCACAATCTCTTCAGAGCGCACCGTAAGGCGAATGGAGCTGCGACCATAGCGACGTAGAAACTGAGCTGATATGCCGCGGCGTAACCAGTCGGCGCAAGGTCGTCTGGTGAGATGGCGTCCCCAGGCCTCACACCCGTGTGGAGCATATAGATGTCGGCAAGGGTGAATGCAATACCAATGCACCCGAGCACGACTACTGCCCAAAATATGGCTTTTAGAAGTACCCCCACGAGCTTTGAAGCGAATGGGATCACTGTCTTGTCCTTCTAACTGATCCGTTGAGCGGCGCGCCGCGGTTCTGACTGGAATAGCACTTTATTCACAATCGCGT
>JBEKOK010000087.1:0-12426 GCA_049521875.1 Steroidobacteraceae bacterium | reverse complement strand
TGCGGGCCCTGAGGCGAATGCCAAGCTGTCGCCTGCCGCTTCGAACATGCTGACCCTGCAGGCTGGTCTGAGCGCCAACAACGATGTGGTGTGGTATTGCGGTCTCAACAACACTGGCCAGGCCAGTCTGTCGGTGCAACCGACTTATACCGCCACCACGACGGTCCCCGCCCAGTACCTGCCGAGCTCCTGCCACAACTAAGTTGGCGGACCCGGTCTGGCCATCTGGCCAGGGAAAAGCCCCTCTCCGGAGGGGCTTTTTCTTTTGGGAGGCCGATCACGTAGTAGACCCCTTGGATATGTAACCATCCGCTGTAATATGAGGTGGAACATGGGGTACGTGTCAGTGACCCCAAGACCCCTCGTTGTGACAAAGGTTGCCCTAAGTCCATGAATGAAAACGCTTCCCTGGTCTTGAGCAGCGCGCGCAGCGGCCTGGGTGGCCTGCCGCAGCGGCTGGTCCAGGACGGGGTCGTGGACGAGTCGGGTATGCACGCCGCGCTGCTGGCGGCCAATGAGAAAAAGACCAGTTTTGTCACGCAGCTGATCATGACCGGCGCGGCCAATGCCCGCGACATTGCCAATGCGGCCGCCAATGAATACGGCGTGCCGATCATGGACCTCACGGCCCTGACCATTGACCTGGACACGATCAGGGTCGTGTCGGACAAGTTGCTGGCCAAGCACCGCGTGCTGCCGTTGTTCAGGCGTGGCAAGAAATTGTTCCTCGGCGTTGCCGATCCGACCAACCTTCACGCCATCGATGAGATCAAGTTCCAGACCGGCCTCACGGTCGAAGCGATCGTCGTCGAAGACGACAAGCTGCAGAAGATCCTCGACAAGGCGATCGAGCAGGTCGACACGGCGATGCCGAATCTCGGCGACGACGAGGGCATGGACCTCGAGGCGCTTGAGACCAGCGGTGGCGAAGATGAACTTGGCGAAGCGGCGACCCGCGATGATGTGGAAGACGCGCCTATCGTCCGCTTCGTCAACAAGGTGATGCTCGATGCGATCCGCAAGGGCGCTTCGGACATCCACTTCGAGCCGTACGAGAAGATTTTCCGCGTGCGCCTGCGCATGGACGGCGTGCTGCGCGAAGTGGCGCAGCCGCCAGTGCAGCTGGCCGGCAAGATCTGCGCGCGCCTCAAGGTCATGTCGCGACTGGATATTGCCGAGCGCCGCGTACCGCAGGATGGTCGCATCAAGATGCGCCTGTCCAAGACACGCGCCATCGACTTCCGCGTCAGCACCTGCCCGACGCTGTTCGGCGAAAAGATCGTGCTGCGTATCCTCGATCCCTCCTCGGCGATGCTTGGCATCGAGGCGCTCGGCTACGAGCCCTTCCAGAAGGACATCTACCTCAAGTACCTGGCCAAGCCGCAGGGCATGATTCTGGTCACGGGCCCGACCGGTAGCGGCAAGACCGTCTCGCTCTATACCGGCCTCAACATCCTGAACAAGGAAGATACGAACATTTCGACGGCCGAAGATCCGGCCGAAATCAACCTGCCCGGCGTCAACCAGGTCAACGTCAACAACAAGGTCGGCCTGACCTTCGCCGCGGCACTGCGCGCGTTCCTGCGCCAGGATCCGGACGTGGTCATGGTCGGCGAGGTGCGCGATCTGGAAACGGCCGAGATCGCGATCAAGGCTGCGCAGACCGGCCACTTGGTGATGTCGACGCTGCACACCAACGATGCCCCGCAAACGCTGACGCGACTGATCGACATGGGCGTGAAGCCCTACGCGATCGCGACTTCGGTGAGCCTGATCATCGCGCAACGACTGGCGCGCAAACTGTGCGCCAGCTGCAAGCAGCTGGTGGATGTGCCGGCCGAGGCGCTGCGCAAAGAGGGCTTTTCCGAATCCGACATTGCCGCGGGCATCAAGATTTATGCCGCCAAGGGCTGCTCCAACTGCGCCGATGGGTACAAGGGACGCCTCGGTATCTACCAGGTCATGCCGGTTACCGAGACGATCGGCCGGCTCATCATGGCCGGTGGCAATGCGATCGACATTGCCGATGAAGCGGCCAAGCAGGGCGTCTGGGACCTGCGCCGTGCCGGGCTTGAAAAGGTCAAGGCCGGGCTGACCAGCCTCGACGAAATCAACAGCATAACGATTGAGTAAAACCATGGCGCAAGCAACTACCGCAGTCCGCCTCAAGAAAGACATCGCCTTCCAGTGGGAGGGCATGGACAAGAAGGGGCAGAAGATCAAGGGCCGGACGCTGGCCCAGAGCGAGCAGGCGCTGCGCGTGGAGCTGCGCCGCCAGGGCGTGGCCCCGACGCGCATCAAGAAACAAGCCACGCAGCTCGGTGGCGGCAAGGTCAATGCGGGCGATATCGCCATATTCAGTCGCCAGCTGGCCACGATGCTGGCCGCCGGTATCCCGCTGGTGCAGGCCTTCGAGATCGTCGGTGCGGGGCACGACAAGCAATCGGTGCAGAAGCTCGTGCTCGATATCAAGGCCGACATCGAAGGCGGCACCTCGCTCCACGAAGCGCTTGCCAAGCATCCGCTGTATTTCGATGACCTGTTCGTCAACCTCGTCGAGGCAGGCGAACAGGCCGGTGCGCTCGACACGATGCTCGAGAAGATCGCGACCTACAAGGAAAAGACTGAGGCGATCAAGAAGAAGGTCAAGAAGGCCCTTTTCTACCCCGCTGCAGTGCTGGTAGTCGCGGTGATCGTGACCATCATCCTGCTGATCTTCGTGATCCCGCAGTTCGAAGACCTTTTCAAGGGCTTTGGCGCCGATCTGCCGGCCTTCACACAGGCGGTGATCAACCTGTCCAAGGCCGTCCAGCACTATGGCTTCTTCATGGCCGCGATCGTGGGCGGCGCGGTGTTTGCATTCCTGTACTTCAAGAAGCGCTCGCGCAAGATGCGCGAGTTCCTTGATCGGGCCATGCTGAAGTTCCCGATCATCGGACCGATCCTGAACAAGGCGGCGATCGCGCGCTACGCACGTACGCTCTCGACGATGTTCCAGGCCGGCGTGCCGCTGGTCGAGGCACTCGAGTCGGTGGCCGGCGCCTGCGGTAACATCGTGTTTGAAGATGCCGTGATGAAGATGCGTGATGAGGTCGCCACTGGACAACGCCTGCAGCGCGCGATGGAGAACACCGGCATCTTCCCGAACATGGTCGTGCAGATGATCGCGGTCGGCGAAGAATCAGGCTCACTGGATACCATGTCGGGCAAAGTCGCGAGCTTCTACGAGGAAGACGTCGACAACGCGGTCGACAGCATGTCGAGCCTGCTCGAGCCGCTGATCATGGCGATCCTGGGCGTGCTCGTGGGCAGCCTGGTCATCGCGATGTATCTGCCTATCTTCAAACTCGGGTCCGTGGTCTGATCTGTCGTTGAATCAGGGACTCCTGAGCCTGCTCCAGGACTCACCGGCCCTGCTGGGCACGGTCGCACTGATTCTCGGGCTGCTGGTGGGCAGCTTCCTGAACGTGGTCATCTATCGCCTGCCGATCATGCTCGAGCGCCAGTGGCGCGAGCAGGCCGAAGACAGCGAGCCTGCGCCCGAGGCGCTGCCGCCCGCGCCGGCTCCAAAATTCAATCTGATTGAGCCGCGCTCCTGCTGCCCGGCCTGCAAGAGCCCGATCCGCGCCTATCAGAACGTGCCGGTCATCAGTTTCCTGCTGCTGCGCGGTCGCTGCGCACACTGCAAGACGCCGATCTCCTGGCGCTACCCCGCAGTCGAGGTACTGACCGGTCTGCTGAGTGCGGTCGCGGCGCTGCACTTTGGCGCCACTGCCAGCGGCGCGCTGGCGGTGGTAGTCACCTGGTTTCTGATCGCGCTCACGTTTATTGATCTGGACACGCAGCTGCTGCCCGATTCGCTGACGCTGCCACTACTGTGGATCGCACTGCTGGCCAGCGCTACGTTTCCCAGCGTGCCCGGCGCCCACCTACCCGTGGACCCGGTGAGCGCGATCCTGGGCGCGGTCGCGGGGTATCTGAGCCTGTGGAGCTTCTACCAGTTGTACCGTGCGATCACTGGCAAGGAAGGCATGGGGTACGGTGACTTTAAGTTGCTCGCTGCGCTGTGCGCCTTGCTCGGCTACAAGATGCTGCTGCCTATCATTCTGTTTGCCGCCTTGAGCGGTGCGCTGATCGGCGTCGGGTTGATCGTGACCGGGCGTCGCGGTCGCAGCGTCCCGATTCCCTTCGGACCCTTCCTCGCCATTGCGGGTTACCTGGCGATGCTGTGGGGACGCCAGTGGGTCGACGGCTACATGGGCCTGTACGGCCGCGGCTGAGCGCGCGAGCACCCCGTGAGTCCCCCCGACCGACCCGCCGCGCCGCAGAAGCCCTGGGTCCTCGGCCTGACCGGCGGCATCGCCAGTGGCAAGAGCAGCGCCGCCCGGGAATTTGCAGCGCTGGGCGTGCCGGTGATCGACCTGGATGAGATCGCGCGCGAGGTCTTGAGCCCGGGCAACCCGGCGCTCGAGCAGGTGTTCGCGCGCTTCGGCAGCGCACTCCGCCAGAGCGATGGCAGCCTGGACCGGCGCGCACTGCGGCAGATTGTGTTCGCCGATACCGAAGCGCGCCGCGCACTGGAAGGGCTGACGCACCCGGCCATTATGCAGTTGGCCGATGCACAGATTGCGCAGCAGCGCGGGCCCTACGTGATCATCGTCATACCGCTGCTGGTCGAGAGCGGCGACCTCAAGCGCTACCAGCGCATCCTGGTCATCGACTGCCCCGAATCCCTGCAGCTGGCGCGGCTGCGCCAGCGCGATGGCAGCAGCCTCGCACAGGCGCAGGCCATGCTTGCGGCGCAGAGTCCACGTGCGGCGCGTCTGGCCGCAGCGGATGATGTGATCCGCAACGAGGGCGATCTGGCGGCACTGGCGGCGCAGGTGAAAACACGCCATGCGCAATACCTGCAAATGGCGCAAAACTGGTCGTCCGACGCGCGCTGAACGCGCGCTGAACGAGCAGTCCGCGCCGCCGGGCCGGAAAAAAGACTGTCGACAACGTTTACGCCGCCTGCGGCCGTCAAGCACAATACGCGGATGGCTTTCGAACCAATGCGCGGCCCGGCGACCGCAGCCGATCAGCCCGCGGTTTTCGAGCAACCGCTCAACGAGCGGATGCGCACCTTTCTGCGCCTGGATTTCCTCTATAACCAGGCGCTGTTCCACAACGAGAAATCGAGCCCCTGGGGCAGTCGCTCCGCGATGACCAGCCTGCTCGACATGCTCTCGATTGCCGCGCGCGGCGATGTCCGCAGCGACGTGCTGAAGGAACTGGAGCGCCACCTGGCGCTCCTCAACGACTTTCAGAACCATCCCGGTATCGATGCCACGCGGCTGCGATCGCTGATCGACAACCTGGTACGGCTGCGCACCGATCTTGCGAACGTTGGCGCCTCCTGGTTGCAGCCGCTGCGCGACTCCGAGTTCCTAGCCGCCATCAAGCACCGCAGCGCCATTCCCGGCGGCACCTGCGAGTTCGACCTGCCTGATTACTTCTTCTGGCTGAACCAGTCAGACGAAGAACGCTCGCAGGCCTTTGGTCGTTGGCTCGGGCTGCTGCGCCCGCTCTGTGATGCGATTGCCGAGCTGCTGTGGCTGACGCGACAGAATGGCCGCTCGCGCGCCGAAGTGGCGCCGGGCGGGCAGTGCACGATCACCTTTGATCGGGAAACCCCCTACCAGCTGCTGCGCATCACGCTGGCGCCCGGCTCAGCGCTCTATCCGGAGATCAGCGGCAGCCACTACCGCTGCAGCCTGCGTTTTCTTGAATGGCACGGCATCGACAGCCGCGCCAAGCAGGCAACCGACGAGGTGAGCTTTACGCTCACCTGCTGCCCGTAGGCGCCGTGCAGTGAGCAGCTTAAGCTGCCCGACCTGCGGCCGGCGCATCCAATGGTCAGAGGAATTTCCATGGCGGCCTTTTTGCAGCGAGCGCTGCAAGATGGTGGACCTGGGGGCCTGGTTCACCGAGCGGCATACCATCCCGGGCGAGCCCGCCGATCCGGATGATCCGCAGCTGCCCGGCACTCCGGAGCAGGAGAACTAGCCGCGGTTCGCGCTCGTGCTACAGCTTGATCTTGCCGCCGCCCGGGATCGGGCCGGCGCCGCCGACATCCGGTACCACAATGCGCGAGGCCGATTCGCGGCGATACTCGCGCGCTTCTTCGATCGCCTGCTCGAGGGCGAGCTTGACCGCATCGGGGAAACGGGCGACGGCCTCCTCGAGCGTGGCGGCCTCGATCTCGAAGGCCAAGGGCAGCACCCCGCCCGGCGTCAGCAGCTGCGTCTGACCGGAATAGATTGTCGCGCGCGTCGCGTCGCTCTGCCCATCGAGGGTCACCGGCACCAGGCGGCGCACCGTGCCCGCGCGACGGTCGGTAAAGACCTCCTCGCGATACAGATCCTTGCCGTCAAGTTGCACATCGGGAAGCCCGGTATCCTGCGCCATATCAATTCAACCTCATCACTTACTTCTGATTCAGTACGTCAACGATCGGCCAGTCCGCCGGCAGCAGATCTTCACCGAAAAGTGCTGCCGGTGCCACCCAGCGCAAGGCCTGACCTTCCAGCCCCTGGGCACTGCCGCTGTAGTTGCCAACGCTCCAGACGCTCAAGCTCACTTGGCGATCCGGATACTGGTGCTCGAGCCGCAGCAGTGCGGCGCACTCAAGGACCTCGACGCCAAGTTCCTCGGCAAGCTCGCGCTTGAGAGCGCCGGCCTCGGTTTCACCGGCCTTGAGTTTGCCGCCGGGGAACTCCCACTTACCTGCCATGAATTTTCCCGGCGGTCGCTGCGCCAGCAGCACCCGACCCTCGCCGTCATAGAGGATGCCGGCAACGACGTGCAGGCGTAAGCCCACGGCAGCGGTGCTCGCGCCAGCCAACTACTGGCCTTCGGCCAGCGCGCCGTGGCAGTGCTTGAACTTCTTGCCTGAGCCGCAGGGGCACATTTCATTGCGCCCGACCTTGCGATCCCCGCGCACAAACGGCACCGTGCCCACCATCGCGCCCGCAGCCGTATCGAGACCCGGCGCTGCTGGCGGCGGCGGTTCGGCGGCCGCAAGCATTGACTGCGCCTCGGCGTGCTGCGCCTGCAGCTGGCGCATTAGCCGCTCGCGCCGCTCGGCCTCCTCGCGCTCGAGCTGCTCGGGACTGCGGATCTCGACCCGCGAGAGAATGGATACCGTCTCGAACTTGACCAGGCTCAGCAGCGCGGTGAACAGCTCGAAGGCCTCGCGCTTGTATTCGTAGCGATAGTCCTTCTGGGCGTAGCCGCGCAGGTGGATGCCCTGGCGCAGGTAGTCCATGCCCGCCAGGTGATCGCGCCAGTGCTGATCGAGTGTCTGCAACAGCAGATCGCGCTCGACCTGGCGCATCCGCGGCGCACTGAAGCGCGCCTCCCGCTGCTCGTAGCCTTCCATGACCGCACGCTGGATGCGCTCGCGCAACTCAGCCTCTTCCATGTCGGGTTCGGCGCCAAGCCAGCCTTGCACGTCCAGATCAAGGTTCAGATCGCGGGCGATCGCGGCGCGCAGCTCCGGCAAATCCCAGTCGGCCGGCGGGCTGTGCGGGGTGACATGATTGTTGATCAGCCCCGTGACGACCTCGGTGTACATGCCGCGGATCGCTTCACTCAAATCCTGCGTTCCCAGGATCTCGGTGCGCTGCTGGTAGATCACCTTGCGCTGATCATTGGCCACATCATCGAACAGCAGCAGGTTCTTGCGGATGTCGAAGTTATGGGCCTCGACTTTGCGCTGCGCCTTCTCGATCTGGCGCGAGAGCAGGCGGCTCTCGATGACCTCGCCGGCCTTCATGCCAGCCATCTGCAGCATGCGCTTGGTGCGGTTCGGATCACCAAAGATGCGCATCAGGTTGTCTTCCATCGACAGATAGAAGCGACTCGAACCCGGATCGCCCTGGCGGCCCGAGCGGCCGCGCAGCTGGTTGTCGATGCGGCGCGACTCATGCCGCTCGGTGCCGATGATGTGCAGGCCGCCGGCTGCGATCACCTGATCGTGCCGCTCCTGCCACTGCGCACGGCCTGCCGCCAGCGCTTCCTCGGTGGCATCGGGCCCGAGCGCTTCGACTTCGGCTTTGGGGTTGCCGCCGAGCACGATGTCGGTGCCGCGACCTGCCATGTTGGTCGCGATCGTCACGCCGCCAGGGCGGCCGGCCTGGGCAATCACGTGCGCCTCGCGCTCATGCTGCTTGGCGTTGAGCACCTGGTGGGCAATGCCCTGCTTGTCCAGGAGCCCGGCCAGGAATTCACTGGTCTCAATCGAGGTCGTACCCACCAGCACCGGTTGCGAGCGGGCCACGCACTCGCGGATGTCAGTGATGATCGCCTCGAACTTATCCTGCTGCGTAAGGTACACAAAGTCCGAATGATCGTTGCGGATCATCGGCCGGTGGGTCGGGATCACCAGCACTTCGAGGCCATAGATCTGCAGGAACTCGGGTGCTTCGGTATCGGCCGTGCCGGTCATGCCCGAGAGCTTGGTGTAGAGGCGAAAGTAGTTCTGGAAGGTGATCGAGGCAACCGTCTGGTTTTCCTCGCGAACGCGCACGCCTTCCTTGGCCTCGACGGCCTGGTGCAGGCCATCGGACCAGCGCCGGCCGATCATCGTGCGGCCGGTAAACTCATCAACGATGATCACCTCGCCGTTGCGGACGATGTACTCCACGTCCCGCCGGTACAGGGCATGCGCGCGCATCGCCGCATTCAGGTGGTGCATCAGGCGGATGTTGGCGGCATCGTAGAGACTCTCGCCATCGCGCAGCAGTCCGATCTCGCCCATCAGCTGCTCGACCCGCTCGTGACCCTCTTCGGTCAGGTGGACCTGCTTGCCCTTCTCATCGACCGAGTAATCGCCCGGCCCTTCCTCGATCTCCTGCTTGGTCAGACGCGGCACCAGCGCGTTGATCTTCTGGTAGACCTCGGTGCTCTCCTCGGCCGGACCGGAAATGATCAGCGGCGTGCGCGCCTCATCAATCAGGATCGAGTCGACCTCATCGACGATCGCGAACGCCAGCTTGCGCTGCACGCGGTTCTCGAGCCGGTAGGCCAGGTTGTCGCGCAGATAATCAAAACCGAATTCGTTGTTGGTGCCATAGGTGATGTCGCAGGCATACGCGGCGCGCTTCTCATCCTCTTCCTGCTGGCCGCGGATCACGCCCACGCTCATGCCCAGAAAGCGGAACACTGGTCCCATCCACTCCGCGTCGCGCGCGGCCAGGTACTCATTGACGGTGACGACATGCACGCCATCACCGGTCAGCGCGTTCAGGTATGCCGGCAGCGTGGCGACCAGCGTCTTGCCTTCACCGGTGCGCATCTCGGCGATGCGGCCCTCGTGCAGCGAGATGCCACCGATCAGCTGCACATCGAAGTGACGCATCTTGAGGACGCGGCTGGCCGCTTCGCGCACCACGGCGAAGGCTTCCGGCAGCAGTGAGTCAAGGCTCGCGCCCTGCTGCAGACGAGCTTTAAACTCCCCGGTCTTGGCAGCCAGGGCCTCATCCGACAGTGCCTTGAGCGCCGGCTCAAAGGCGCCGGCCTCGCGCACGGGCCTGGCCATGCCCTTTACGAGCCGGTCATTGCGAGAGCCAAAAATACGCGTCAGGGCCTGGAGCACAGGGGATCCTTTGGGGCAAACAGCTGGAAATTCAAGTGATTACAATAGCGGCCGGGTTTACGGACCGCGTATTGTACGTAAGGTTCGGCAGGCGCGGAACTTGTTAGTTCGCTTGGGGCCTAGTGCTCGACGAACGAGATCGGATCGATCTGGCGACCGTCCTTGAGGACTTCAAAATGAACGTGGGGGCCGGTCGAGCGACCGGTAGATCCCACCTGGGCAATCGACTGGCCACGCTGCACGGTGTCACCGACCGCAACGTAGATTTTTGAATCATGTGCGTAGCGGGTCGAGTAGCCATTGCCGTGGTTGATCTCGACCAGGTTGCCGTAGCCCTCGCGCGGCCCGGCCCAGGTGACGATGCCGCTTGCGACCGCCTGCACATCGGCGCCCGATTCGCTGGCGAAGTCGACGCCCTTGTGGAACGCCTCCTCACCATTGAAGGGATCCATGCGCTCGCCAAAGTATGAAGAGATATAGCCATCGACGACCGGGCGGCCCGAGGGCCGGATCTCAGCCGACAACTCGCGGCCCAGAATCACGTTCTGGAGCGCATCGAACTGCGATGAGCGCACATCCAGGTGCGCATCGAGCGCTTCGATGCCGGTAGCGAGCTCCGGAATCTGCGCACCGCGCGTGGCCGTGTCGCTCTCCGGTCCGCCCTGCGGCGGATCATGATCGAAGTCGAATTCCTGGCTGTTGATGTTCGCCATCTGCGTCAGGCGCTTGCCAAGTGCATTGAGGCGGATCAGGTGCGCATCGAGCTGGCCCAGACGCATCGCCAGGGCATCGACCCGATCCTGCAGCTGCACGTGGAGCGAGGCGATCTCGGCGCGCTGCTGGTTGAACACATTCGACGCCAGAACCCGCGGATCGGTGCCGAAATGCTCACCGAGCATGAATACGCCGGTCAGCAGCCCAAGGACGCCCACGGCCGTAAGACCCAGGGTTAACGGGTGCGATAGATTCAGATGACGCGCACGCCCTTCGCGGCGCGAGAAGAAGATCAAATTCATGCCGGCGACTCCGGGCGTCCCGCAGGATAAAGGCCGAAACTTGCGGAAGGCTGCCGGCGCCTATCAGGCACCCGGGCACACGTAGCAGAGTGCTGCGCGCCCTCTTGTGCTGCAAATGCAGTAGCCTTGCTCGCCGGTAACCCCGCTGTCATAGCGCACTCCGCTTTAGACCGGTGGCTTTGCGTCCCCGCCTTTCGGCGGGTTTGCCCTTGATCGGTGCGAAGAACTATGCCGAAGAACCGCCTCCAAAACAAGAAGCGACCCCTCACTCTGGGAAAAAGCCCGTTTCGCGGATCCGGAAGTACCATTGCAATCAGTAAGTTACTGGCACGTGATTCCACATTGCATAATATTGGTGCAATCGCGACTGCGCAGCAGCAATGGCTGGCCTGGGTGCGCGAACAGCTGCCAGAGGAGCTCGCCCCGCGTCTAACTCAGGTGGTCGTCAAGGCTGGGGAACTGATCGGCTATGCCGAGTCGGCAGCCTGGTGCGAGCGGCTGCGCTATGCCGCCGAGCCGCTCTTGGCCAAGGCGAGTGAGCGCGACCCGTCCATAGGGCGTATCCGCGTGCGGGTCCGTCCCGGCAGCCGCTCGGTGCCGCGCAAGGGCTGAGGGCCCGCCAGGGCAGCCACGGCCGCTTCACTGTAATTAAGGTAAAGCCGCGCGCGGCTTCAGGACGCGAGTGCGGTTTGCGGTGCCGGCTGGGCCTGAAGATAAGAAATCGGCGCCAGATCCGCGCGCTCGAAGGTCACCTCTTCCCAGGCGCTGCGGTCAGCCAGCAGCGTGCGCAGCAGCCGGTTGTTCAGGCCATGGCCCGACTTGTGGCCACTGAATTCGCCAATCAGGCTGTGCCCGAGCAGATACAGATCGCCGATCGCATCGAGGATCTTGTGTTTGACGAATTCATCCTCATAGCGCAGCCCATCCTCATTGAGCACGCCGGCATCATCGAGCACGATCGCATTGTCGAGCGTGCCGCCGAGCGCCAGGTTGCGCGAACGCAGTGTCTCCAGATCGCGCATGAACCCGAAGGTTCGCGCACGACTGATTTCCTTCAGGAACGACGTGGTTGAAAAATCCATCGTCGCGCGCTGCACGCGTCGCTTGAAGACCGGATGGTCGAACTCGATTTCGAAATTAACCTTGAAGCCCTCGAAGGGCTCGAACCTGGCCCACTTGTCGCCATCCTCCACGCGCACTGGCTTGAGCACGCGGATGAATCGCTTGGGCGCGTTCTGCTCCTCGATGCCGGCCGACTGCAGCAGGAACACGAACGGACCGGCGCTGCCGTCCATGATCGGCACCTCGGCAGCGGACACTTCCACGATCGCATTGTCGATCCCGAGACCTGCGAACGCCGAGAGCAGGTGCTCAACGGTCGAGACGCGCGACTCGCCCTTGCCGAGGGTGGTACCGAGCATGGTGTCCCCGACGTTCTCGGCGTTCGCACGGATGTCCACGGGGTGCGCCACGTCGGTGCGGCGAAACACAATGCCGGTATCGGGGTCGGCCGGCTTGAGCGTCATCAACACCTTCTTGCCCGTGTGCAGCCCGACACCGGTGGCGCGAATCGAGTTCTTGAGTGTTCTTTGTCCGACCATGTCTGCTGCATTTGATAACGAACACGCCGCGCCGCCGCTGACAGGCGACCGGCGCGCGCCATGAGGGGTCTGCCTTGCCGGCAGACCCTCCCTCGGGCGATCGACGCAAGCCGCCTTACCGTACCACATCAATCGGCCTGCCGCCGCAGGAATGCCGGAATGTCCAGCA
>JBEKOK010000086.1:0-12441 GCA_049521875.1 Steroidobacteraceae bacterium | reverse complement strand
GACCTGTGCCGCGACCTGTGGGGCTACATCAGCGTCGGCTACCTGCGGCAACGCGCGGTCAGCGGCGAGGTCGGCTCATCGACGATGCCGCACAAGGTCAATCCGATTGATTTCGAAAATGCCGAGGGCAACCTGGGCGTTGCCAACGCATTGCTGCGACATTTCTCCGAGAAGCTGCCGATCTCGCGCTGGCAGCGCGACCTGACCGACTCGACGGTGCTGCGTAATCTCGGCGTCGCCTTCGGCCACGTGTTGATCGCGACCCAGGCACTGCAGCGTGGGCTCGCCAAGATTGCGCCCGACCCGGCGCGCATGGCGCGCGATCTGGAGGAGGCCTGGGAGATCCTCGGCGAGGCTGTGCAGACTGTGCTGCGCGCCGAGGGCATCGCCGGTGGCTACGAGCGCCTCAAGGAGTTCACACGCGGACAGCGCATCGATGCTCCGGCGCTGCGCGCGTTCATAGCCAGTCTGCCCCTGAGTGCCGCCGCCCGCGAACGGCTCGCACTCCTGACCCCCGCGGCCTATCTTGGCCTGGCCGCACAGCTGGCCGCCAACCTGCCCAAAACAGGCTGAAAACGCCTCCTTGCGCCGTGGTTTGCGACCGCGATCACAATTCTGCGGCCGGGACCGTGACCGGATCGGCGCGGCCGCAGCCTACCCCCTGCCTACCATGCCGCGATGTCATCCCATTGACGATCAGGCGCTTACGTGGCACACAGCAGGGAAATTCCACCTATGGCCGGCGCGCGACTCGCGAGCTTCGGCCTCGAGGATGGGCCAACCGCTCCGGTATTGGCCGCACTTCCGTTGCCACCAGCCGATGAACTCAACGTCCTGACCACCCTTGAAGAAGTGCGTCGTGCCACCAACACGGTAGCGGCTTCCGGACAACGGCTGATCTCCATCTTCACGCCCGACCTGGAACCCACGCTCTACGATCAGGCGCCGTTCCTCGAGATCATCAAACGATTCGTACTCGGTCACAGCTTCGCCAAGGTACGCGTGCTGGTGCGTGATAACACGCGCTTTATCGGTAGTGCCAATCGATTCATATCGATGTCCCGACGACTGACCAGCTACCTCGAGGTTCGGCTGATCACCCCCAAGTATCGCGATCTGACCGCCTCCTATTGCATCGCCGATGATCGCGGCATCGTCTATCGCCTGCACGCCTCGCGCTGGGATGGCATTGCCGCCTTCAACAGTCCGCCGATCGCCCATCAGTACCTGCTCGAATTCGATGCCATCTGGCAGGCGGCGGCCGAGCAGCACGAACAGCGCCTGGCCCGCTTCTAGGTCCGGCCCATCCAGGCTTTGGGCCGCGCAGCGATTGCCGCCCGATGTTCCGTATAATCCGGCCGATTCATGAGCTGGAAACCCGATCTGACTGTGGCCGCGATCGTCGAGCGCGAAGGACGCTTCCTGCTTGTTGAGGAGCGTATCCGCGGCCAGCGCGTATTCAATCAGCCGGCCGGTCATGTGGAGGACGGCGAAACCCTGCTGGCGGCCGTGATCCGCGAAACCCTCGAGGAAACCGCCTGGCACTTTACGCCCGAGTTCCTGCTCGGCGTCTACCTGTGGCGGGCACCGCAGAGTGGTCGCAGCACACTGCGGCTGGCCTTCATCGGCAGCGTGAATGATCACGATCCGCTGCGCGCGCTCGATCCACCCATCCTCGCCACCCACTGGCTGACGCGCGCTGAGATTCTCGCGCGCTCCGGCGCCTTACGCACTCCGCTGGTCACGCGCTGCATCGAGGATTATCTGGGCGGTCGTCGTCTGCCGCTCGCCGCCGCCAGCAGCAGTCTATGAACGCAGCGCTCCAGACCCGCGTGATCGCGGGCCTCTCCGGTGGCGTGGACTCGGCCGTCGCCGCCCTGCTGTTGCTCGAAGCCGGCCACGAAGTGCAGGGACTGTTCATGCAGAACTGGGACGATGCCGACAGTCATTGCACAGCGGCTCAGGATTATCAGGATGCGCGCGCCGTGGCGCGCGATCTCGGCATCGTGCTGCATCGGGTGAATTTTGAAGCCGACTACCGTCGCGAAGTCTTCGCGCAGTTTCTCGAGGAGTATCGCGCCGGGCGCACGCCGAATCCCGACGTGCTGTGCAATCGCCAGATCAAGTTCGGCGTGTGCCTCGACTACGCCCGGCGCCTCGGTGCAGAGCGCTTCGCCACGGGGCACTATGCGCGCACGTCGGCGGTTGCGGGCGGTGCACAGCTGCTCAAGGGTCGCGATCCCGACAAGGATCAGTCCTACTTCCTGCACCAGGTGCCGCGCGATACCTTTGCGCAGGTGATGTTCCCAATTGGCAACTTAAGCAAACCCGAGGTCCGCGAGCGGGCACGGCTGGCGGGCCTCGCCGTGGCCGACAAACCCGACAGCACGGGCATCTGCTTCATCGGCGAACGACCCTTTGCGCAGTTCCTGTCCCAGTACCTGCCGGAGACTCCCGGAGCTATTGAGTCCCTGCAGGGCATGGCGCTGGGCACCCACCGCGGACTGCCTTTTTACACCCTGGGTCAACGCGGCGGGATTGGCATCGGTGGGGCACGCGGTGCCGCCGCGGAGCCCTGGTACGTCGCGCGCAAAGATGCCCGACGCAACGTGCTGGTAGTGGCCCAGCGTCACGAACTCGATTCGCTCGCCTGCCCCGCCTTGCGCACGGCGCCGATGAACTGGCTTGTGCAACCAGCCGCAACCGAGTTCGCCGCCACGGCCAAGATCCGCTACCGCCAGCCGGATCAGGACTGCCGCGTTCTGGTGCAACCCGACGGCAGCGTGGAACTGCATTTTGCGCAGCCGCAACGGGCGGTGACGCCCGGTCAGTACGCGGTTCTTTACCACGCTGATCTATGTCTGGGCGGCGGCGTGATCACAGAAACCTTATAATCGTGGTGATGAGCCCGGACCCGCTCCCCGCCGGCGGTTCAGTGCGCCACGGGGATTATTTGCCATCGGAGGATTGACATGACGGATAGTTTCACGGCACGCAGCACGCTCAGCAGCGGTGGCAAGAATTACGAGTTCTGGAACCTGCAGGCTCTCGGCGCCGGCAAGGTGGCGCGCCTGCCCTATTCCTTGAAGATCCTGCTCGAGAATCTGCTGCGCTTCGAGGATGGCGTGAACGTCACGCGCAAGGATATCGAGGCGCTGCTGAACTGGGATCCGAAGGCGCAGCCTTCCTACGAGATTCCGTTCACGCCCGCGCGCGTGATCATGCAGGACTTCACCGGCGTGCCGGTCGTCGTCGATCTGGCCGCGATGCGCGAGGCGATGATCAGCCTGGGCGGCAATCCCGATGAGATCAATCCGCTGGCACCAGCCGAGCTCGTGATCGATCACTCGGTCCAGGTGGACGAATATGGCACCGCAGCGGCGCTGGCCGACAACAATCGCATGGAATTCGAGCGCAATGGCGAGCGCTATTCCTTCCTGCGCTGGGGCCAGACGGCGTTCCGCAACTTCAAGGTGGTGCCACCCAATACCGGCATCGTGCACCAGGTGAATCTCGAGTACCTGGCGCGGGTTGTATTCGACCGGCAGCTGGACGGCAAGCTGCAGGCCTACCCGGATACGCTGGTCGGCACCGACTCGCACACGACGATGATCAACGGCCTGGGAGTGTTGGGCTGGGGAGTCGGCGGCATTGAGGCGGAAGCCGCGATGCTGGGCCAGCCGGTCACGATGCTGATCCCGCAGGTGATCGGCTTTCGCCTGAGCGGCGGCCTGCCGCCAGGCACGACCGCGACCGATCTGGTACTGACCGTGACCCAGATGCTGCGCAAGAAAGGCGTCGTCGATAAGTTCGTAGAGTTCTTTGGCGATGGCCTGGCGAACCTGCCACTGGCTGACCGTGCCACGATCGGTAACATGTCGCCGGAATTCGGCAGCACCTGTGCGATCTTTCCGATCGATGAGGAAACGATCCGCTATCTTGAACTGTCCGGTCGCACGCGCGAGCAGATCGATCTGGTCACGGCCTACGCGAAGGCCCAGGGCATGTGGCGCGTCAATGGAGCGCCGGCTGCCGAGTACACCGACGTGCTGGAGCTTGACCTTGCGACGGTCGAATCGAGCATTGCCGGCCCAAGCCGCCCGCAGGATCGGATAGCACTACGGCTGGCCAAGAGCACCTACGGCACGAATTTGCAGCGGATGGCCGAGGAGCGTTCCAAGAAGAACCCCGCAGCTACCGGCCACGCACCGGTGATACTGGGCAAGAACCAGTTCGAACTCAAGGATGGCGCGGTGCTGATCGCCGCGATCACCAGCTGCACGAACACCTCCAACCCGTACGTGATGATTGCGGCCGGTCTGCTGGCGCGCAATGCGCGGCGTCGCGGCATCACCTCCAAGCCCTGGGTGAAGACCTCGCTCGCGCCGGGCTCGCGCGTCGTGACCGACTATCTCGCCAAGGCCGGACTGCTCGATGAACTGGCTGGCATCGGCTTCAGCCTCGTGGGCTACGGCTGCACGACCTGCATCGGCAATTCCGGACCCCTTAAGCCGGAAATATCCGCCGGTATCAAAGCCGGCGAGATCATTGGCTGCGCGGTGCTCTCCGGTAACCGCAATTTTGATGGGCGCGTGCACCCGGAGGTCAAAATGAACTTCCTGGCTTCCCCGCCACTGGTCGTGGCCTATGCGCTCGCAGGTTCCCTGGATTTGGACTTGAATACCGAGCCGCTTGGCACCGACGCGAGCGGCAAGCCGGTCTACATGAAGGAGCTGTGGCCAAGCGCGCAGGAAGTGGCCGATGCGGTGCGCCAGTGCATCACCTCGCAGATGTTCCGTCAGAGCTACGGTAGCGTGTTCAATGGCGATGAGCGCTGGCAGAACATCCAGGTCCCTGCGGGCAAGATCTACGCGTGGGATGACAAATCGACCTACGTCAAGAACCCGCCCTACTTCCAGGGTATGACGATGAAGCCGGAAGCCCTGGTCGACATCAGCGGTGCGCGTGCGCTCGCGGTGCTTGGCGACTCGGTCACGACCGATCACATCTCGCCGGCCGGCAACATTGCCAAGAACAGTCCGGCTGCAAAATACCTGATGGACCAGGGTGTGCAGCCGGTGGACTTCAACCAGTACGGCGCGCGTCGCGGCAATCATGAAGTGATGATGCGCGGCACCTTCGCCAACATTCGGCTGCGCAACTTGCTGCTGCCGGGCACCGAGGGCGGCATTACCGTGCACGTGCCCAGTGGCGAGCAGATGAGCATCTACGATGCCGCCATGCGCTACCAGAACGAGCACACGCCGCTGATTATCCTTGCCGGCAAGGAATACGGTTCAGGCTCCTCGCGTGACTGGGCGGCCAAAGGCACGATGCTGCTGGGCGTCCGGGCCGTGATCGCCGAGAGCTTCGAGCGCATTCACCGCTCGAATCTGATCGGCATGGGCGTGCTGCCACTGCAATTCAACGAGGGCCAGAACCCCAAGAGCCTCGGCCTGAGCGGACGCGAGACATTCGCGATCAAGGGCGTCGACCAGGGACGGGCTAAGTCGGTCACGGTAGTGGCGACGCCCCCCAGCGGCACGCCGATCGAGTTCCAGGCTCGGGTGCGCATCGACACCCCGAAGGAGCGCGAGTACTTCCAGCACGGCGGCATTCTGCAGTACGTGTTGCGTCAGCTCGCAGCACAGGGCAAGGCCGCCTGAAGCAGCGCGCAGGTACTGTGGGCGGTGCCGGGCTCGCCCCCGGCGCGGCCTCGCGCCACCGAAGCGGCAACGCGAGCGCTGCTTGAGCGCGCCGCTGGCCGTTTTTGATCTCGACGGCACCATCACCCGCCGCGACACATTGGCCCCGTTTCTCGCGGGCTACCTGCGCAGCCATCCGTGGCGCCTGCCGCGGCTGCTATTGAGCCTGCCGACAATGCTGGGCTACCTCGTCGGCCGCGCCGATCGCGGCGCGCTCAAGGGTTCGCTGATGCATCACGTGCTGGGTGGCCTGAGCCGGGTGGAGATTGCGGCCTGGTCCGAGGTCTTTGTGCCAAGACTGGTGCACAAGGGCCTGTTCGCGGAAGCGCTCGCCGCCATGGCCCGGCACCGCGCCGACGGTGCATACCTTGTTCTGCTCTCGGCCAGCCCGGATCTCTATGTACCGCTCGTCGGTCGCGCTTTGGGTTTTGACGAGATCATCAGCTCGCGGGTGCTGTGGCGCGCAGACGGGCTGCTGGATGGTCGGCTGGATGGCCCAAACTGCCGCGGCAACGAAAAGGTGCGGCAGCTGCAAGGGCTGCTGCAGCGCCTGCAGCCCTCTCACACGGCAGCCTATGGCAACAGTGATGCGGATCTGCTGCACATGGCGCTGGTGGATGAGGGCATCTACGTCAACGGGCCTGGTGGCGGCCGCTTGCCACCCAACATCCGTCGGGTTGCCTGGTCCCAGCGCAGCTGACAATCCGATCGCTGTTAGCGGTTGGCGAAGGCAGGCGGGGGAAACTCGACGCGTAGCCAATCCGGCGAAGTGGCCAGCTTCAGGTAGCCGCTCAGGTCCGGAAGCTGCTCGATTTCCGAGGGCAGCACCGCATCCTCGATAACCACCTGATCGCTCTGGCTGCGTGATCGGGTACGGCGCCGGCCAAATCCTCCTTCGCGGCTGACCGACAGCTGCGGGCGTACGACTTCGCGCTGGCCAATCAGCTGCGAAGCAAAGCGCGCGGTGCCGCCGTGCTCAGAGGCCGAACAGCGCAGGATCAGTGAGTTGCCGCAATTCTCAACAATAGTGTGTGCTTCCTGTGCGCCATAGGTTGCCGAGACCTGTGCGATCGATTGCAGGCCAAGCACGCAGCGACCGCCAAATTTTCGAAGCCTCGCCAGCGCGTCCTTGAGTCCATCGATCGCCCCCAGCGCATCGAGCTCATCGACGATAAACCACAAGCGCTGGTCCGCCTCCCCAGCACCCACAGCGGGCGTCATCGTCTCGAAAATCGCGATCCGGACCCAGGCTGAAATTACCGGCGCCAGCGTAGCGATCTGCCGCGCGTTGTAGGGCAGGAACAGAGAACCGCGACCTGAGCGCACCCAGTTGCGAATCCCGAAAGGCGCCGCGCGCTGCGTGGCGATGAATTCGAGGGCCGCCACCGCGTGCGCTGCCACGGAGCGGATCGAACGGAACATGCGCTCATTCTCCGTCTCGACAAACGCCTGCGCCGCGGTGCCATCGAGGAGCCGGCGAAGTTCCGGAACACTGGCCATCATCAGTATCCGATACAGTTCCTCGCAGTCCCTGACCCCTCCCAGCTGCAGCTGCCTGAGCACCGAGCTGATGAACGTGCGCGCGTACCCTCGCCACTCGCGACCTGCCCCGCTGTCGCCATCGGGTACCAGCGAGCGGGCCAGCTGGTCCATGTCGTAGGCTTCAGTGACCTCAGCAAACGGATCCCAGCGCACACTGCGCGGTTCAAAGGGATTGAGCACTACATCGCCGCGTGATGGATCCAGAAACCGCTCCAGATAGGCCCCCTCCGGATCAGTGACTATCGCCCGGTCGCCGCGTCGTAGTGCCGCGTCCAGCAGTTCGCGGATTGCCGTGCTCTTGCCAGTGCCGGTCGTGCCAATCAACTTGAAGTGCTTGGTCTCATCTCTGGGTGGTACCCCGACTCCGGCCAGCGTGACTTGCCCGGGATCGGCACCGCGTAGCCGACCTATGCGGGATGCTCCTCGAACATCAATGACCCGGGCTCCGCGACGGTGTCGGCTGCGCGGCTCGCCCTGCCACGCGATCAGGCAGCCAACGACCAGGCCAACAATGGGATACAGCGCCAGGGCAAGGATTGTCGCTAACCAGCTGGCCTGCAGATCGCTGGCCAACAGCGGCCGCATCATCGCGCTACCAAGTCCGGCCAGCAGCAGCGCACCCAGCCCTGCCGGCAGCGCTATCCACATGCGGGCAAGCGGTGCGTGCAACATCCGCAGGCCTGCAAGTACGCCGAGCAGGCTGATGCCGTAGGCAATCATTAAGCCACCGAGACCATGCATCAGGCACCTCATGTGCCGCAGCTGACTTTCTTGAAAACGGAGCTTGCTACCAGTGAATTCTTGCACAGCTCTCGGAAGTGTAGAAGGTCCACAGGAATCTGATTTGGGCTGAAATGCACAAATCATAAATCTGCGATATGATCGCGATCTCCACGCTGCCCGGGAAGGCGGTATTCGCGTGCATTTCGCACAACCTCAAGGAAACAGGAGATACCGCCCGCATTCTCACCCGATGCAGCACCCTGCGGGTGCTGCTGCAGTATTCCTCTTGCGCGTGTGGTCAGCTCTTCCAAACTGATTGAGGGGTAAGTTGCGGTGAAAGGTCTCTGGGTAGCCGTCCTGCTGCTGTTAGTTCTCGGAGCCGACGGCTTCATATTTGCGACCAATCCCCTGCATGTGCCCGAAGGTTATGTATCCGCCCGTCTGCTCGGCCTCCAGTCATTCCAGGAGCTGGATCCCTCGATGGAACCGACGTTGCCGGAGAAGAAGAGCCTGCTGGTTTCGGCATGGCCCTACTGGCACGCCGATCCGCGCCCGGGCGACATCGTAGCTTTCGTCTATCCGCCCGATCCCTCGCAGGCCGACGTCAAGCGGGTCATCGCACTGGCCGGCTCGACGGTCGAGATTCGAAATTCCGTCGTGCTCGTCGACGGCAAGGTCATCGATGAACCTTACCTGCACGGCGTCACCCCCAGCTCGAACATGCCACGCAGCATGAGGCGGGTCACCGTGCCTGCCGGAAGACTCTTTGTTATGGGAGACAATCGTGATCAGAGCGATGACAGCCGTCGGTGGGGAGCGATTGCCCGCGACAGCGTCATCGGCAAATTCTGGTTTTAGTACATTGCCTCGTGCGCCGCTCAAACTGAGCAGTCGTTTCTGGATTCGCGACCAATGGTCCGCGGCATTGTGCATCGCGCCTTTGCTGATGACGATTGTTGGTGGGTAAAATCGGCCCGCACTGAAATATCGTTCGGGACGATCACGCTCTTCGAGGCAAGAACCTGACACCGCTCGCTGGAGGCCAGTCATGAGTACGGACCGGATCGAAAAGCAAATTCTGCTCGGTGCCACGCCCGATCGCGTTTGGAGCGCGATCAGCGACGCACAGAAATTCGGCACCTGGTTTGGAGTGGCGCTCGACGGACCTTTCGTCGAAGGCCAGCGGCTGACCGGTGTCATCTCCCCCACGCAAGTCGACCCGGAGGTTGCCAGGCATCAGGAGGCGTTTGCTGGAAAGCAGCTTGAACTCCTGGTCGAGCGGATCGAGCCCTTGAGACGATTCTCATTCCGCTGGCATCCGACGGCGCTGGAGCCCGATTTTGACCGCGCCCGCGAGCCGGCGACGCTGGTCGCATTTGAATTGCAATCGCTGGGCGATGGCGTGCTGCTGACAGTCAGCGAGTCCGGATTTGATCGCCTGCCCACTGCGCGGCGCAATCGCGCCTATGCCGCCAACGATGCTGGCTGGGGGCTGCAAACTCACCTGATTGAAAAATATCTCGCGCAAACGCAATAACATTGACCTGCCGCTGCGCGTTGCGGGTCTGCCCCGAAAATCAAAACACATCCAGGGTTGGAAACTGGGCCGTCGCTTGCAGGCACGAGAACAGGAAGAAGGCCAGACCGAGGTCGCCGGTCCACAGCGAGTATCTGAACTGGCCGTAGCGCCGCTGATCAATCTGGCATTGATCAATCGCATGCATCGCGAATGACCGCGCCCGCTCTAGCCATACCGCCTCCCCGGTCCGCGCAAACAGTTTGAGAAAGGCATAGCCGTTGCCGGCCGTGCCATGGCAGAGGTTGGATCCCTTGCGCAGCGGCCCGGCGCGCCACGTCAATTCGCCGGCCTGCCCCAGCAGCACGTCACAATCAGCGCCCGGCAGCTCCGCGAGGCTAACAATGATCCCGGGAGCGCCGTGGCAATGCTGCAGTAGCCATGCGGTGCGACCCTTGCGCGGAACACCCACGCTTTGAGGCCAGTTGGTCAGGCCCTCCTCGGTACGGGCCATCGCGTGCACTGCCCGCGTAATGCGCTGCTCCCACCAGATCCAGTCCGCCTCGGCCAGCAGGTGCCGACCGCGGATCAGCGCAAAGGCATTGCCCGCATAGCCGTGCACGGCGCCCACCATTTGCGAACGCTCGCCATAGAGCATCTGGCTCCAGAGATCACAGCCGAGGTGCTCATCCCACAGTAAGGCCTGGCGCAGACATTGCGCACCCTGGACAAACTGCTGCCGCCAGGAGGATTCGCCAGTGCGCTCATGCATTGCGAGCGCGAGCAGCATAGTGCCCGGAGCACCCCACATCAGCTCGAGCACCGGGTTATCCTGATTGGCATCGATCGCTTGCGCGAGCAGGCTCACGGCGCGTTCGCTGCCTGAGAGCTTCCACTCCAGGAACAAAATGCCGGCGTCTCCGCACAGCAGCCCGTGATTTTCGCAGGCCATGCCGGAGATTGCGCGACGATTGTCCTCGAGCAGCGAATCCAGTGCTGGCGTGAAGTCTGGGGCCCGGCCCACGCCCAGGCGTTGCAACTGGTCCAGTCCCCAGATGACACCGGCCGTGCCAAAATAAAGCATATGGTTTTTTTCGCCAGGATCGGAACTGTCGAGCGGATGCGCGGGCCATCCGGCATCAGTTCGATAGCGATCGCAGGCGTCGGCAAAGATCCGCGCAATGAGCGAGCGGGCCAGATGCTCATCCCACGGCCGGTCCGAGACGGCCTCGTGTCGTTCCGGTTCAAATAGCATGGTTATCGATGCGCACTCAACCAGACTTCGGCCTGCGTGTCACCGCCGCTGGCTGCGGAACGCATCAGCTCGACACCGCGGAGTGGGTCTTTCTCCACGCCCTGTCCCCCGAGATAGAGCTTAGCCAGCTGGTATTGCGCACGCGCCAGTCCGGCATCGCTCGCAAGCTGGTACCAATAGGCGGCCTGCGCGTAGTCCTGTTCGACACCAAGCCCGCCTTCGTACAGGGCGCCGATGTTGTTCTGGGCTTCGCGATGCTGATGAGCCGCTGCAATCCGATACCAGCGCATCGCATCGATGTTGTTCACGGGCTCGACATTGCCGTAGATCCAGCCAATCTCATAGGCCGCATTTGGGCTGCCAAGATCGGCACCGCGCTCATACCAGAGCAGCGCGTCGCTGGGACTTTGCGGTACGCCGAGCCCCTGCAGGTAAGCCCAGCCAAGTGCGTTGAAGGCCGGCGGCGCATTTTGAAGCGCGGCGCTTCTATACCACTTCAGCGCCTGGACGTTGTCCTGCCGCACGCCCAGGCCGTAGGCATAGCAGTCGCCGATGTTCGCCTGCGCGTAGCTGTTGCCCAGATCGGCCGCCCGTCGAAAATGATCAAAGGCCAGACGGTGATCCTGCGCAACACCCAGCGCCCGCTCGTACAGGATACCGAGCCGGTTCAGGGCGCCTGCGCGGACCGCCGGCGCGCTGGCAGTGGCAGCCCGGCCATAGGCCGCTCGTGCCGCCGCGTAGTCGCCGGCATTGAAGGCCCTATCACCGGCCTGGATGGCCGGATCTGACTGCGGCTCGGACAGCGGCTCATCCTGAATCTCAAGCCGGCTCGCTGCGAGCGCCGATTGCGCCGCCAGCAGCTCAAGCGCGCTGCTGCACGCCAGCCAGATGAATCCCAGGGCCACGCATCTTGTCGTTGTCGCTACCAGCTGCACTCCTGACCACTGTGATCAAGCCATCGCCCCGAGTCCCGCAAACCCAGGCGTTCGATGACCCGGTACATGCCGGTCACGCTCTGGGTCGCGCTGAGCGGCGCATTGGAGCCACCCATGTCCGTGCGAACCCAGCCGGGCGTGAGCAGCACGCAGCTGATATTGCGCGGCTTCAATTCAATCGCAAGTGTGCGCATCACCATGTTCACTGCGGCCTTGGAGACGCGGTAGCCGAGGTTGCCATCACTGGCATTGCCACTCAATGAGCCCAGATCGCTACTGACCGTCACGATCAGCCGGCGCGTGCTCGCCGCCAGATTCTCGACCAGCGCTTCGCTCAGCATCAATGGCCCGAGCGTGTTGACACGCAGCATCTCCATCACGGCCTGGGGATCGTTGTGTTCCGGGTGGCCCGCGACCAGGCGGCCGGCATTGTTGATCAGGATGTCGATGGCGCGGCCCTTGAGCGCGGCAGCAAGGGCGTTGACTGAGGCCGCCGAACCCACATCGAGCTCGCAGACCTCGATGCCGGGATACTCTGTCAGCGATGCAGCGTGCTGCGGGTCGCGGCAACCGGCGAGCACCGTCGAGCCCGCCGCCGCGAACTGCCGCGCGAACTCCAGACCCAGGCCGCGATTGGCGCCCGTAATTAACACCGTACTCATGGATGAACACCCCCGTTCTGTTCTCGTGACATCGGATGCGCCGGCGACGCCGCGGCTACATCGAGCTTCTGGCCTCCCACAACTCCGGGAAGAATCGCAGGCG
>JBEKOK010000085.1:0-21447 GCA_049521875.1 Steroidobacteraceae bacterium | reverse complement strand
CTGATGATCCTGGCGGCGGTTGTGATTATTGGTCGTGAAATTGCGGTCTCGGCGCTGCGCGAGTGGATGTCTGAGATTGGCCAGCGCACCAAAGTCGCGGTCTCAGCCCTCGGCAAGTACAAGACCATCCTGCAGATGGTCGGCCTGACACTGCTGTTGTATCGGCATGATCTGCTCGGCATGCCGATTTACCGCATGGGCACATGGCTGACGATCGTTGCGGCAGTCCTGACGCTGTTCTCGATGCTGGTCTACCTGCGTGCCTCGATCCCCTACCTGATCCGCAAGGCTTAGCGCGCCGCCGATGGATTCTGCTTCGCAGCCGGGACTCTTTGACCTTACAGGCAAGGTGGCGCTGATCACCGGCGCCACGCGCGGCATCGGCCTGGCAATCGCCGAGGAGATGGCTCGTGCAGGTGCCGAGGTCATTGTATCGAGCAATGAAGTTGAAGCCTGTGCCACGGTTGCTGCCCGACTGCTGGGTGCCGGACTGAAGGCCAGCGGGGCGCCGTGCGATGTGGGATCACGCAGCGCGCTCGAGCATCTGGTCGCGGAGGTGCTGGCGCGCCACGGGCGGATCGACATCCTGGTGTGCAATGCCGGCATCCAGCCGCCGCATGGAGCGTTGCACGAGCGCACCGATGAGGACTGGGATGCCACGATGACCGTGAACCTGCGCAGTGTGCTGTGGCTGACAGGCCTGGTGATTCCACAGATGGCGGCGCGGCGTGCCGGCTCGGTCATCCTGATGGCCAGCATCTCGGCGCTGCGCGGCAACAAGTCCATCGGTCTCTACGCGCTCACGAAGGCGGCCTGCGCGCAGCTGGCGCGCAACCTCGCGGTGGAATGGGGGCCGAGCAATGTGCGTGTGAACTCCATCGCACCCGGGCTCATTGCAACTGATTTTTCGCGCTCCCTGATGACTAATCCAGAGGCGCTCAAGCGACGCCTCGCGCTGACGCCGCTGCGGCGGGTCGGTGAGCCCGCGGAGATCGCCGGTGTCGCGGTTATGCTGGCGGCGCGCGCCGGTGCCTTCGTGACCGGGCAGAACCTGGTCGTTGACGGCGGCACCATCATCAGCGACGGTAACTGAGGCTCACGAGGAGCCGGGCACGCGCAGCGCCCGCTGATCCGCAGCGGTAATGTGACGCAGCTCTCAGCGACCCCGGTAGCAGAAGGGGTCGGCCAAAACCCAACTTAAGAAATCCCTCCACGGCGACGATAACCACGGTGGCGAGTCACTGAGCTCGCCCCACCTCGCTTGCCTGGAGGGTCGCTTGGACGCGCGCAAAGATCTGAATTTCCTAGTGGTCGATGATTTCTCCACGATGCGTCGCATCGTGAAGAACCTGCTGCATGACCTCGGGTATGCCAATGTCACGGAGGCGGACGATGGCAACACCGCCCTGCCGCTGCTGAAGGCCGGCAACTTTGATTTCCTGATTACCGACTGGAACATGCCCGGCATGGCCGGCCTGGATCTGCTCAAGCATGTGCGTGCCGACGAGCGCCTGAAGAAACTGCCAGTGCTGATGCTGACCGCTGAGGCGAGCCGCGAGCAGATCGTGGCAGCTGCCCAGGCCGGGGTCAGTGGCTATGTCATCAAGCCCTTCACTGCGGTAGTGCTTAAGGAAAAGTTGGAAAAGATACTCGCTGCGCAGCCAGCAAAGGCCGGCTGATCCTCATGAGTGACTTTGCACGCCGCAGTGCCAGCTATGGCCAGTTGCTCAGCGCCATGAGCGAGGCCATCGCACGTGGTGACGAGGCGGCATTTGATGCTGCTGCCTGGACCCTGGAAGTTGAGCACGAGTCCCCGATCCGCACGGGCGTCCGTCGCGTCGCCGGCGAACTGCAGGCGGCACTGGATCAGTTCGGCAAGAGCTCGCGCCTGGTGGATCTGGCCGAACGCGATGTGCCCGATGCCCGGCAGCGGCTCGCGCATGTCCTGAAGCTCACCGACGAGGCCGCGCATCGGACACTGGATCTGGTGGAGCAATCGCAGCCACTGGCCGATGGTTTGGCGCGCCGCTCCGAGGAGCTGCTGAGCCAGGCTTACCGCGACTGCAATCCTGAAGTCCTGGTGGATTTCCTCAAGACCACGGCCAGCACGGCGAATGACATTCGCGCGCGCCTGGATGAAGTGCTGATGACCCAGGGATATCAGGACATCAGCGGGCAGATCATCCGCGGCGTGATGAAGCTGGTCGACGAACTCGAGGGTGCGCTGGCCGAACTGATCCAGATCGGTGGTCTGCGCCCGCCAGCCGCCGCCGCCAGTGTGCAAGATGGCTCGATTTTACAAGGACCCATCGTTCCCGGCGTGCGGCACATCGCGCCGGTGGCTGCCCAGACGGACGTCGATGCACTGTTGTCCGGCCTGGGTATGTAGCTCATCACGGTAGATTGCCAGGGAACACCATGACGATTGATCTGACACAATTCCACGACTCGTTCTTCGAGGAGAGCCTCGAAGCACTGGCGTCGATGGAAGAGACGTTGCTGAAGCTCGACGTGGGCGCCCCGGATCCGGACATGATCGCCACGATCTTCCGGGTGGCCCATTCGATCAAGGGCGGCGCTGCCACGCTCGGCTTCGGCGACATCGCCTCTTTCACGCATACGCTTGAGACACTGCTGGATGAACTGCGCGGGCAGCGCATGAAGGTCACGAACACGCTCTCGGATCTGCTGTTGCGTTCGGTCGATGTCATGCGCGAGATGATCCACGGAGCGCAGCAGCGCAAGCCCGTGGATGCCCAGCGCATCGCCGATCTGCAGTTCGATCTGGAACTCGCAGTCGCGCAGCGCGGTGCGGCTGAGTCCTCGCTGGCGGCGGAAGCGGCAGTGGCGGCGGCCGCCGCCCCGGACGCTTCACCGGCGACCGGCGCAGAATCGCCCAAAGCCGAAGAGGCCGATGAGCGGGCGACCTACCGCATTCACTTCCGACCACACCTGCAGCTGCTGGCGCGCGGCAACGATCCGCTGCGCATGTTCAATGAGTTGCGCCAGCTCGGCGATCTCGAAATGGTGGTGGATGCCAGCGGACTGCCGGCTATTGCGGGCTTCGACCCGGAGAATTGCTACCTCGCCTGGGAGTTGACGCTGCGCAGCGATGCGAATCGCGACGCCATCGTCGATATCTTTGACTGGGCTGAGGGTGATTGCGAATTGCGCATCGAGACCGTCTCGCCGGCACGGCAGGTCAAGGAACTGATCGTCGCCCCGGACACCGATGCCGCCGCGCCTGCTGCGGCGACGCCAGCCGCCACGGCAAGTGCCGTCGAGCGCGGCGCAGAAGTGAACGCTGCTGGCGAGGTACCGCGCGCCGCGCGCGGTCCGGATGCGCATAAGAATCAGGAATCGGGCTCGATCCGCGTCAGCATCGAGAAGATCGACGATCTGATGAACAGCGTTGGCGAACTGGTCATCACCCAGGCCATGCTGAGCCAGTTCTCGCAACTCCAGGCAGGTCCCGAAGGTGAGCGTCTGCGCTCAGGACTGGCGCAACTGGAGCGCAACGTGCGCGAACTGCAGGAGAGCATCATGCGCGTGCGCATGGTGCCGATCAGTTTCGTATTCAGCCGCTTCCCGCGCATGGTCCGCGATCTGAGCCAGCGCCTCAATAAGCAGGTGGAGCTGAAGATGACCGGTGGCGACACCGAGCTCGACAAGACCGTACTGGAAAAGATCGGTGATCCGCTGGTGCACCTGGTGCGCAATTCGGTGGATCACGGCATTGAGATGCCCGACGCGCGGGTCGCTGCGGGCAAGAGCGCCTGCGGTACCGTGCACCTGCACGCCTACCATCGCGGTAGCAGCATCATGGTGGAAGTCAGGGACGATGGCGCGGGCCTCAAGCGCGAGCGCATCCTGGCCAAGGCGCGGCAGCGCGGGCTGCTCGGTCCTGATGAGACGCCGAACGATGAGGGCATTAACCAGCTGATCTTCATGGCCGGTTTCTCGACCGCCGATCAGGCCACCGACATCTCCGGCCGCGGCGTGGGCATGGACGTGGTCCGGCGCAACGTCGAGGAGCTTGGCGGCAGCATCGAGATCCGCTCAGTGGAAGGCAAGGGCTCGACCTTCGTGATCAGCCTGCCGCTGACGCTCGCCATAGTCGACGGCCAGACGGTCGCGGTGGGCGAGGAATCCTACATCGTGCCGTTGACTGCGATCGTCGAGTCGCTGCGCGCGCGTGATACCTCGATACAGAACATTGTCGGACATGGCGAGGTGCTGGCGTTTCGTGGCGAGTACCTCCCGGTGGTGCGCCTCGAGCAGCTGTTTCGCACGCCACGCCGGACCGAGGCGCGCAGCCGCGGCCTGATCATGGTGGTCGAGGGCGATGGACGGCGCATTGGGCTGTGCGTTGACGAGCTGCTCGGCCAGCAGCAGGTAGTGGTCAAGACGCTGGAAGAGAACTATGGCCGCGTCGATGGCGTCGCCGGCGCGACCATCCTGGGCGATGGCTCGGTGGCATTGATCCTGGACGTAGCGGGCCTTTCCAGGGCTGCTATGGCCCAGGCGCACTGAGGCGAGCGATCGATCGGATGTGGCGTTGGGATTATGTGAGGTCTTAGGACAATTTCTTGTATCAGTTCAAGCGCGGCGGATTCGGGCCGATATGCAGCGAGACGGCTCGCTGCGGATTGCGCGGCAAATCGACGGGAGCAAGACGGATGGCGAAGACAATCTTAGCGGTAGATGACTCGGCCTCGATGCGGCAGATGGTTACTGTGACGCTGCGCACGGCAGGCTACGAAGTCATTGAGGCCTCCGACGGGCAGGAGGCATATGAATATGCCCAGGAGCATGCGGTCGATCTCGTGCTGACCGATGTGAACATGCCACGCATGGATGGCGTCACGCTGGTCGGCAAGCTGCGAGCGCTGCCAAGCTACCGGCTGATTCCTTTACTGCTGCTGACCACCGAATCGAGCCCGGAGCGCAAGGCGCAGGGTAAGCAGGCTGGTGCGACCGGTTGGATGGTCAAGCCCTTCAACCCGGATCAGCTGCTGGCGACACTGGCGCGCGTACTCGGCAATGGCGCCGTGGCGCCGGCGAGGGCCTAGCGATGGACAAGGCATCAGTGGCTGGAAGCGCCAAGGGCGCGGAAGGTACGGCCGCTGCGGAGGCTGCACTGACGGCCGATCAATATCTGACTTTTCAGCTCGCCGGCCAGGACTACGGTCTGCCGATCCTGAGCGTGCAGGAAATCAAGGGCTGGGAACAGCCGACCCGGCTGCCGTATTCACCGGCGTACGTGCAGGGAGTCATCAACCTGCGCGGCGCTGTAGTGCCGATTGTCGATCTGCGCAAGCGCTTTGGTATGGGCGATATCGAATACAGCCCGACGACCGTGGTCATCGTCATCAAGATTGACGGTCCGCGCGGGCGGGTGACGGCTGGGATCGTAGTCGATGCGGTCTGCGGTGTTGGCAATGTGACTGCCAGTGAAATGCAGGCAGTACCCGAGATGAGCGGTGCAATTGATTCGAACTTCATCTCGGGCATCTCGACCGTCGAGGGCAAGATGCTAATCCTGCTTGCCATCGACCGCCTCGTCAGCGAGGCACTGGTCGAACAGCCGAGCGCCGACAAGGTCGCCTAAAAGGAACCGATAGCGATGAGTACTTCAAAACGACCGGCCAGCCGACGCGCGCTGGTGCGGATCAAGGCGCGGCCCAAGGCACGCCGCCCGGCGCTGAGCTCGGAAAAAATGACCAAGGCTGCGGGGGCACGTGCGACCAGTTCGGCCATGCCGGCCGCAACCGTTAAGGCCACGGTCGCCAAAGTGCTGCCTGCGCGCACCGCCGCGGCGCCGCGCAGTGCAGGCAGGGCGGCCCGCGAGCGGGCGACAGCCGGCGTCTGCCGCCTCACCGGCAGTCTGGTCATTCGCGATGCGCGCGCGAGCCTCGCGCAACTGTGTGCGGCGCTCGAGTCAGGCTGCACCTGCGTGGACGTCTCTGGGGTCGACACGATTGATACCTCGGGCGTGCAGCTGCTGCTGGCTGCGGCGATGGAATGGCGGCGGCGCGAGCAACCGCTGACGCTTACCGGATATGAGCACCTGGTGTTTGGTGCCGCCGAACAACTGGGGCTGCAGAGTCTGCTGCCGATCACAGCAGGAGTTGAGCCATGAACAGTCCCGAAGCCGCAGCGCCGATGAGCGAGAGCAGTGAAGAATACGCGATGGTGCTCAACAGCAAGCTGGGGCGCGAGCTGCGCCGTTATCTCGAGCTGGGTGCGGTCCAGGTCGATGCGGCGATGAAGGAGGCCAATCAGGCCGTCGACAGCCTCTCCAGTGCCGTGACCGCCGTGCAGGCTGACGCGCGGGAATTGGTGGCGCAGATCTGGGCGCTCGAATCCGGCGACCCGGAGCGCGCCCGCCAGGCGCTGGCGCAGTTGCGGATCTGGGCCGGACGGCTCACCGAGCGTGGCCGCACCGCCATTAGAACCCTGCAGTTCTACGACAAGCTCGTGCAGCGCCTGAGCCACGTGCGTGACGGCCTCGCGCTGCCAGTGGACTGGGTATCGAAGCAAAAGCAGCCTTCAGGTGAGGATTACGAGCGACTGCTCGAGGAAGTTCGCGCCCGCTACAGCATGGCCGAGGAACGGGCTCTGTTTGACTTTATGATGTGCGGGCTCTCGGCTGAGCAAATGTTCAAGGCCCTGATGGGCCTCAAAGGGACAACGGCCGCGGGCGAGCTGGAACTGTTCTAGGTCATTGCCGATGTCCAGCATCGGTGAGACCAGCGCGGCGGGGCGCGAATTCGCCTTTACCGACGAGGACTTTGAACAGGTCGTGAAGCTGGTCAGGGGCTACACCGGTATAGCGCTGACCGAGTCCAAACGCGAGCTGGTCTACGGTCGTCTGGTCCGGCGCCTGCGCGCCCTGCGGGTCCGCAGCTTCGCCGAGTACCTGCAGCACCTGGAGAAGGGCGACCAGTCCGAGCTGCAGCAGTTCTGCAACGCCATCACGACCAACCTGACGGCATTCTTTCGAGAGAATCACCACTTTGAGTTCCTCGCCAAGGAACTGGTGCCAATGGTCCTCAAGCGCAATGCGATCCGACGGCGCATCCGCATCTGGTCCGCTGGCTGCTCCACTGGCGAGGAGCCTTACTCGGTGGCGATGGTGCTACAGGAGACCATCCAGGAGCTGCGCAACTGGGACGTGCGCATACTTGCCACCGATCTTGACTCAAACGTGCTTGCCCACGGCCAGCGTGGTATCTACGAGGCAGATCGGTTCGAGAAGATGGAGTCCGAGCGCCAGCGGCGTTGGTTTACGCGCACCGCGAGCGGCCAATTCACCGCGCACGAGCAGTTGCGCAACATGATTTCCTTCAAGCCGCTGAACCTGATCGGTGCATGGCCCTTCAATGGTCCGTTTGATCTGATCCTGTGCCGCAACGTCATGATCTACTTTGGACGCGAAACGCAACGCGACATCGTTGAGCGTATGGCTGAGCGTCAGAGTCTTGGCGATTACCTGTTTCTCGGTCACTCCGAGTCCCTGCTTAACGTCAGCACCCGCTACGCCCTTGAGGGTCAGACCATTCATCGGAAAATCGCATGAGGGCTGCACCCGGTTCCGGTGCCGTGCCGGCGCGACCCGCAAGCGTCCCGGCCGCGGCGCCTGCGCTGCTGCCACCCGCACTGGGTGGCGGGCAGTTTGCGCATATCAACCGCCGCTATGACACGCACCTGAAGGCCACCATAGCGACGCTGCATCCGGGAGACTTCTATGTCTCGGCCACCGAATGGATCACCACGCTGCTCGGTTCCTGCGTGTCGGCGTGCATCCGCGACGCGCGCCTGCGGATCGGTGGCATGAACCACTTCATGCTGCCCGAGAACAGCGCCGATGGCGGCAGCTGGGGCCACCTGGCGGGTTCTGCAACCCGCTACGGCAACGTTGCGATGGAGCGCCTCATCAATGAGATTCTCAAGTGCGGCGGCCAGCGCGATCACCTGGAAGTGAAGCTGGTCGGCGGCGGCAAGGTGCTCGATGCGATGACCGACATCGGTGCGCGCAATATTAGTTTCGTGCGTGAGTACCTGCGTGCCGAAGGCATACACGTCGTTGGCGAGGACCTGGGCGGCTTGACGCCGCGCAAGGTGCTCTACGATCCGGTGACCGGCACTGCACGGGTAAAACGTCTGGCGCGTGCCAGCGATCAGGTCGTTGCCGAGGAGCGCAGCTACCTGCAGCGCATCGATAGGGCGCCGGTGGCTGGCGAGATTGAACTGTTTTGATGACTTGAGGATCAGGCCATGTCTACGACACAAGCTGCTGGCAGAAAAATTAAGGTGCTGGTCATAGATGACTCAGCCCTGGTGCGCAACCTGCTCACTGAGATCCTATCGCAGGATCCGGAGATCGATGTCGTAGGCGTGGCGCAGGATGCCTACGTCGCGCGCGAGAAGATCAAGGCACTGGAACCCGATGTATTGACCCTTGATGTTGAAATGCCGCGCATGGACGGGCTGCAGTTCCTGCGCAATCTGATGCGCCTGCGGCCGATGCCGGTGGTGATGTGTTCATCGTTGACTGAGCGCGGCGCCGCCGTAACGCTGAGCGCGCTCGAGCTGGGCGCGATCGATTTTGTGACCAAACCCAAGATCGACATTGCGCGCGGCATGGAAGCCTATGGCGCGGAGATCATCGGCAAGGTCAAGACCGCGGCCAAGGCGCGTGTCCGATCGATCGCCGGCGCGCCGCCAGCGCGCGTGGCCAGCGTGGCGCCCGCCCAGTCGCTGGGCTTCCGGGCCACCGAACAGATCATCGCCATCGGCGCCTCCACTGGCGGCACGGAGGCCATCCGCGAGGTACTGTGCCGTCTGCCCGCGGATGCCCCAAGCGTAGTGATCACTCAGCACATCCCCAAGGCCTTCAGCGGGCCATTTGCGGAACGCATGAACAGCTGCTCGGCCCTTACGGTGTGCGAGGCCCAGGATGGGCAGCTGATTGCGCCAGGGCACCGATGTCATGTTTGAGTCCGTGGCCGGGTGCGTTGGACGTAATGCGGTCGGGGCGATCCTGACGGGCATGGGCGCGGACGGTGCACGGGGCCTGCGGGCGATGCGCGAGGCCGGTGCCGCGACCTTTGCCCAGGATGAGCGCACCAGCGTGGTCTGGGGCATGCCGGGCGCATCGGTGAACCTGGGCGCCGTCGAGCACGTGCTGCCGCTGGAGGCGATCGCCGAGCAGTTGATGCAGGCCGCCATTACGCGCGGCGCCCGCCATCGCGCGAGTGCGTGAACTGTCATGCCACGCCGCTGTTTCAGCACTGGTCTGGTTAAGTTTCCTGCTGAAGAGTCGATAAGCAGATAGGCACCGACCAGACGGTTGTGACGCAGTTAACACTGCGGTGTTGGAACCATTAATGATCAAGTCTCTGCGTCAAATCAAGTTCAGCTACAAGCTCGGCGCAATCCTGGTGGCGGCTGCCATTCCGGTCGTGACCCTCTCAATTCTGGTTCTGCACAGCCTGTCCTCCACCTTGAGCATTGCCCGGCAAGAAATCGCCGGCCTGCACAGCTTTCGCACGGCAGATGCAGCCCTTGAGCCGGTCGCGGAACACACGCTGTGGGCCGCCGCCGCCGCCGCGGGGAACAGCAGTGCTGCGCAGCGCATCGGCCAGTCTGCCGCCAACGTCGATCAGACACTCAATGGACATAGCGCATTGGCTGAGGACTATGGCGCGCCTGCCGGTGAGGATGAGAAGCGCTGGAAGCTCGTGATGCTGGCAGTGCACAACGCGCTGAGCGCCAGTGGCAGTTCGCTCGCCGATTCCGTGCAAGCGCACGATCAGGCCCTGGCCAAGCTGCTCGAATACCGCGACTACGTCGCAAACACCTCAGGTCTGTCACTTGATCCAAGTCCGCTGACCTACTACGTCCAGGATGTGGCCGTGATGCAGGTGCCGAGCCTGGAGCTGCGAATCGGCGAGCTGCGTGCCGCCGCGGTCGCGATGGTGGCCGAGGGCAAGGTCACACCCAAGGGCATTTCGCAGATCGCTCGTGCCGAGGCGCTCGCGCAGCAGGCGCTCGACAATATCGGTACCGACATCGCCAATGCGGCCCGCAGTGGCAGTGAGGGCGAAGCGATCAGCGCCGAGGCGCGCAACGCGCTCGGCAAGGTTCAGGCAAGTTTCGATGTGACGCGCGGCTACATCCGCGACAGCCTGGTCACTGCTACAAGCCTGCCCTCGCTCGATGAGGTCATCTCAAAGACTACCGGCTACCAGGCGGCTATCGATCATCTGTTCACGATGATGCAATCGGGCGCCGAGCAGCAACTGACGCATACCGAAAGCGCGGCGGTGCGCGAACGCACGCTGTCTATGGCGGTGGTACTGATCTCGCTGGGCTTTGGCATCGTACTGGCCTACTTCGTATCCAAGTCGATGGTCGCAGACATGCGCAAGACCTCCGGCCTGGTCGACAGTCTGGCGGCCGGCGACTTCAGTCGCGATATGGAATTTGATGGTGCCGATGACTCGGCCCGCATGGTCCAGGGTCTGCGGGACATGCAGCAGAAGATCGTCGACGTTTTTAGCAGCGTGCGCGACAGTGCAGGCTCCGTGGCCAGCGCCGCACGGCAGATCAACGCTGGCACGCTCGATCTGTCGGGCCGGACCGAAACTCAGGCTGCCAACCTCGAGGAGACCGCCTCTTCAATGGAGGAGATGACCGCGACGGTGCGACAGAACGCTGACAACGCGCGGCTGGCCAATCAGCTGGCGCAGGCCGCGCGCGATCAGGCCGAGCAGGGCGGTTCGGTGGTCGAGAAGGCCGTGGCCGCGATGGGCGCGATCGATGCCTCCAGCAAAAAAATTGCCGACATCATTTCAGTTATCGATGAAATTGCTTTCCAGACCAACCTGCTGGCGCTGAATGCCGCGGTGGAAGCGGCGCGCGCCGGTGATCAGGGGCGCGGATTTGCGGTGGTCGCCAGTGAAGTGCGCAGTCTCGCGCAACGCAGCGCCTCGGCCGCCAAGGAAATCAAGGATCTGATCCAGGATAGCGTCGGTAAGGTCGAGGAAGGCAGCAAACTGGTCAATGAATCCGGCCGGCATCTGGGCGAGATCGTCGCCTCGGTCAAAAAGGTAAGCGATGTCGTTGGCGAGATCTCCAATGCCAGCCAGGAGCAGGCGAGCAGCGCCGAGGAAATCAGCCGCGCGATCAGCCGCATGGACGAAGGAACGCACCAGAACGCCGCGATGGTCGAGCAGGCGAGTGCCGCGGCCGGATCGATGCACGAGCAGGCCAACAAACTCGCGGAACTGACCTCCTTCTTCAAGTTCCAGCGCGATGTCAGCGCCATATCTGCGGCGGCGCCGAGCCGCGCACCGGCGCGTGCGGCTGCACCCGCCAAGAACCTGAGCCGGCCGGCCAAACCGGCGGCGGTGCTGCCTGCGGGCAAGGAGCGCCGTAGCACGAGTCGACCATGGACCAAGGCGGACGGCGAAGCGCCGGCGGCGGTGTCGGTCGAGGCACCCAAGCCGGTCATGGCCGGGGGCAGTGGCAGTGATGATTGGAGCGAGTTTTAAAACACGGATACGCCTGCATGACCTCCGCCCCACAAACCACTGATTCAGCACCAGGCGCGCGCGAAGCGAGCGCCGAGGCGTTTGAATTCGTCCGCGAGCTCGCACTGGAGCTCTCCGCAGCGAGTCTCGAGCTGCCAAGCTATCCCGAGGTCGCGCTGCGGGTGCAGCGCGTGCTCTCCGATATGAATGCGGACTCGGAACGGGTGGTGCGTGTGCTCGGTGCCGATCCGGTGCTGGCCGCGCGGGTGCTGACGCTGGCCAACTCGGCGGCGATCAACCCGACCGGCAAGGCGGTCACTGAATTGCGCCGTGCGGTCGTGAACCTGGGGTTCGATGCGCTGCGCACCGCGGCCATGAGCTTCGCGCTCAATCAGCTGCGCAAGGCGGCCTCCTACAAGGACATCAAGGATCAGATGAGCGCGCAGTGGGAGCACAGCACCGCGATGGCATCCTACAGCTACGTGCTCGCCCGTAAGTCAGCGCGCTTCAATCCTGACACGGCCATGCTCGCCGGACTGATTTCCGGGGTTGGCAAGCTCTACATTCTGACGCGGGCGCGGCGCCACCCGGTGCTGTTCGGCGACGATGTCGCCTATCAGGGCATCGTGCGTGACTGGCACGGAAATATCGCGCGCGCGCTGCTCGATAACTGGCAGATCGCCGATGAAATTGTGACCGCGGTGCAGAGCTTCGAGGAAGCGGCCAGCGAGCCGCGCAACACCCCGCACCTTGCGGACGTGCTGGCGGTGGCGGCATCGCTGATCGATGCCGGTGAATCGCTCCAGATGCTGCTGAGCAATCCCGATATCGAGCGCCCGTTCAAGCGTCTGGGGCTCGATTTTGCGGCGGTAGAAGGCATGCGTGCCGAATCGCGGGCCGAGATCGAGTCGCTGCGCGTGGCACTCGGCTAGAGCCTCGGCGGACAAGGCTTCAGCGAAAGTCCCGCGAGCGGCGTGGCAGATCTGCCAGCCATCCCGATCGATCGTGCAGCGTACGTGCCACCACGTGCACGACATTGTCCCGATTCTGCAAGGTACCGCTGACGATCAGCAGGCTCGCCTCAATGGCCGCCCGTTGCTGAGTCTCGAAGATCTGCGGCCATAGAATCACGCTGGCAATGCCGGTCTCATCCTCCAGGGACATGAACACCACGCCTGAAGCGGTGCCGGGTCGCTGCAGGTGCGTGATCAGTCCACCGATGCGCACCCGGGACTGATCGGCCACGGTGCGCAGCTCGGCGCTCGCCAGGATGCGGTGACGGCGCAGCCGCGGCCGCAGCAGCGCCAGCGGGTGGCGACCTGTGCTCAGGCCCAGATGCCGGTAGTCATTGAGGATGTCCTCGCCTTCGGTGGGTCGGGGCAGGAGCAGCGGCGCCTCCGGCGCCGAGGCGCCTGCGAGCATCCCCGGCAGCTGCTCGACGCCAAGCGATTGCCAGCTGGCTTCGTGCCGATGAGCGCTCATGGAGGCGAGTGCGCCAGCCCCGGCCAGCAGCCGCAGCGTATGGGGCTTGAATCCGCACTGGTATCCCAGCTCATCGATGCTCGCTGGTACACGCACGGCCCGGGCCGCAATCAGGCGTTCGGCATCCGCCTGGGTCAGGGAGCGGATCTGGCACAAGCCCAGACGGATCGCCAGCTGCCCCGCGAGCGGCTCGAGCGTGCACAGCCACTCGCTGCGCAGCACATCCGGTGGCAGGACGGTCACGCCATCGCGGCGGGCGCTCTGCACCAGCTGCGCGGGCTGGTAGAAGCCCATCGGCTGGCTGTTAAGGAGCGCGGCGAAGAATGCCGCCGGCTCGTGGCACTTGAGCCAGCAGGAGACATAGGTGATCAGCGCAAAGGAGGCGGCGTGGGATTCGGGAAAGCCGTATTCACCAAAGCCACGGATCTGCTGGTAGATCTGTTCGGCAAACTCACCGGTATAGCCATTGCGCGTCATGCCACTGAGCAGCCGCTCGCGCCACGGCTCCAGGCCACCTTTGCGCTTCCACGCGGCCATCGAGCGACGCAGCTGATCGGCCTCCCCGGGTGTGAAGTCGGCGGCCACGACCGCGATCTGCATCACCTGCTCCTGGAATATCGGCACCCCCAGGGTCCGCTCCAGCACACCCCGGAGAGCGGCGCTGGGGTAGCTGACGCTGGCCGGATCGCGGCGGCGCTGCAGGTAGGGGTGGACCATGCCGCCCTGGATCGGCCCCGGGCGGATGATCGCCACCTCGATGACCAGATCGTAGAAGCAGCGCGGCCGCAGCCGCGGCAGCATGCTCATCTGGGCGCGTGATTCAATCTGGAAGACACCGATGGTATCGGCGCGGCAGATCATCTCGTAGGTGGCCGCATCTTCGGCCGGAATGTCCTGCACCGTGCACGGCCAGCCGTGGTGTGCACGCGTGAACTCGAGCGCGCGGCGGATGGCCGTGAGCATGCCTAAGGCCAGCACATCCACTTTCAGCAGTCCCATGGCCTCCAGATCATCCTTGTCCCATTGCAGCACCGTACGCTCGGGCATCGCGGCATTCTCAACCGGCACCAGCTCGTGCAGAGGCTGGCCCGAGATCACGAAGCCACCGACATGCTGCGAGAGATGGCGCGGAAAGCCGCGCAGCTCGGCGCTCAACTCCTCGAGCAGCGCAGCGCGCGGACTGCTGGCCGCCTGCGCCTCGCTGATGCCGAGGGCGCGCATGACATCGCGCCGTGCGCTGCGGCTGCGGTAAGTGATCACCGTGGCGGCCAGTGCGGTGCGCTCGCGGCCGTATTTTCGATAGATGTACTGGATCACTTCCTCGCGCCGCTCGTTCTCGAAATCCACATCGATATCCGGTGGCTCGCGCCGCTCGCGGCTGATGAAGCGCTCGAAGAGCACGCTCATCCGCGACGGATCCACTTCGGTGATCCCCAAGGCATAGCAGACCACCGAGTTGGCGGCCGAGCCGCGTCCCTGGCAGAGGATGGCGCGGCTGCGTGCAAAATCGATCAGGTCATGCACGGTCAGGAAAAAATGCTCGTAGGAGAGTTCGCTGATCAGCGCCAGCTCCTTCTCGATCATGACCTGCACCGCGCGCGGCGTGCCTTGTGGCCAGCGCTGCTTGGCGCCCTCCAATGTCAGCATGCGCAGCTGTGCCGCGGCGCTTAGGCCCTCGGGCACGAGCTCGGCTGGATACTCGTAATGCAGCTCTGCCATCGAGAAACTGCAGCGTTCGGCGATGGCCACGCTCTGCGCCAGCAGTGCTGGCGGATAGAGCCGGGCGAGGCTCGCGCGGCTGCGCAGGTGCCGCTCGCCGTTCGGGAACAACCGCTCGCCGGCGGTATCGAGCGTGCTGCCATGGCGGATGGCGGTGAGCACATCCTGCAGTCGCCGGCGCGAGCGGCGATGCATGTGGACATCGCCCGCGGCGACCGCTGGCAGCGCGCAGCGCGTGGCCAGTGCCAGCAGGCGCTCAAGATGCGGGGCATCCTCAGCGCCACGGTGCAGTTCCACGGCCAGCCACGCCCGCTCGCCAAATACCGTGCGCAGCCAGTGCCCCTGCGTGCTGGCCTGTGCTTCATCCGCTGGTGGCAGCCACAGCGCGAGACAATCCTCCACACCACTTTCAAAGTCAGTGCTGCTGAGCCGGTAGCTGCCCTTGTCGGCGCGCCGCCGCGCCAGCGTGATCAGCCGGCACAGCTGCGAGTAGGCGCTCTGCTGGGGCGCCAGCAGCACGAGCTTGAATCCATCCTCGGTACGAAACTCGGCGCCCACGAGCAGCTTCAGGATGTGCCCTGCGGGCAGGGCACGTGCCGCCTCGTGGGCCCGCACGATGCCACTCAGCGAACATTCATCGGTCAGGGCGAGCGCCCGATAACCGAGCTCGCAGGCCCGTTCAACCAGCTCGGCAGGATGCGAGGCACCGCGCAGGAAGCTGAAATTGCTCAGGCAGTGCAGTTCTGCGTAATCCTCCACGGCAGTCTTCGCAGGGCTTCAAGCCCACAGGCCCTGCACGAACCACGCACCGCTGCGCAGATCACGGAACACCCACAGCCGCGCACCGCTGTCATCACAGGCCAGGTAGTAGTCGCGCGCCACATCAGCACCATCCCACCAGCCGCTCTCGATGCGCTCGGGACCCGCCAGCAGTTCGGCCGGTGCGGCGATGCTGCGGGGCTTCGCCAGCAGCCAACAAGGCCGCGCGAGGCTGTTCGCAGGCAGCGCCGTGCTGCTGCTGTCGGTGCCGGGGACGCTGTGCCAGGCCCGCTCCGGGCGATGGTCGGCCTGCGGCCGCAGGCTCTGCACCGCCATGTCACCCAACCGCGCCGCCAGCCGATCGAGTACGCCGTGGAACTGTGCCGCCTGCTCGGCCGACTGCGAGAACGCATCGGTCTGCAGTACGTAGGGTGCCAGCAGCTCGTGCGCTACGAGACCCATCGCGAGAACCGGTGAACGCAGCGCGCACTGGTCGAGCCGCTCGCGCAGCAGGCCCAGTAGCTGTGCCGCATCGCGTCCAGGCTGCGAGAGACCGACGCTGATCAGTGTCGGTGTGCCCCGATGATGCAGGAGCTTGAGCGTGCACTGCTGTACGGCCTGATCACGCGCGCGCAGAAACCCCTGCAATTCCCCGAGCAGCCGGCGCAGCGGAAACAGCAGCGCCGTGGCATCAGTGACGGCTCCAGCCAGTTCCTGGGTGCTCTCGAAGCGTGCCGGCGGTGTGATCGTTGGCAGCGGATCAGGAGCGGTCCCGGTCAGACGCTTGAGGTAGAGGAGCGTGTCCGCTCCGAAGCGGCGACCCACTGCAGCGGCTGGCAAGGCCAGCAGTTCGCCAATACGGCGCAGACCTGCCGTATGCAGCGCGCTCAACTGCACCGCGGGCAGCGCCAGAAAGCGCAGTGCCAGCGGTGCGAGCACCCGCTGCAGTTCGGCCAGCGTAGCGGCGGAAGTCGCTGAGGCGGCACGCGCCAGCAGTGCCGCGCCCTGCGGCGTGGGTGCACTGGCCAGCGCGCCACTGTAGCCCAGGGTGCTCAGTGCAGTGCCGATCAGCTGCTGCAGATGGGCGCGCCCCCCGAAGAGCTCGAGGCTGGCGCCAATCTCGATCCACAGCCGCGCTTCGCCGCCGGGGTTATCCGCTGGATCCAGCGGGTGCTGGCAGGCGACTTGGCTGCTCCACTGGTGGGCCCAGAGGGCGAGCTGACGGAGCGCCGCCTGTTCAAGCTGCGTCTGCCGGCTGGCCGCTGGCGCTGCGCCTGCGGCAGCTTCAAGGGCCAGTCGGGGCAGCTGAATGCATAACCAGAGCATGCGAATACCTGCCGCGAGCTTTATGGATTTCGACCCGCATGCCGCTGCCCGCGGCTTTGAGTTTCAGGCGCAGCGCCGCGGGCGAGGACAGCTGCGCCGCGCTCTCCGGGCGATACAGCAGCGCGCAGCTGCCGCCGGCTTCAGCGGCCAGCTGCAGGCGGCGTACGCGCCGCTCATCGATCGCGGTGGGCCAGGCCAGCACCGCGCCAAAGCTCGGACAGCGCAACGCCTGCTCTGCAGCCCACAGCGCCTCGGCTTCATCGCGGGTCTGAACGATCAGCAGCCGTTCGAGTTGCAGTCCCTGTCGGATGAGTGCCGGTGGATAGGGCAGGTAGGGTGGCGCGATCCAGGCGAGGTAGCGATCGGCGCGGGTCAGATAGGCGAGTGCCGGCATCACCAGTGAGAGCTCGCCGATGCCGGCGCTCTCGGGCATCAGTTCGGTCACGGCCCCGAGTGGCCAGCCACCGCCAGGGAGCAGCGCATCGAGTGCGGCAAATCCGGTCGGTTGCACCGGGCGCGGTGCCTGGGCATCGGCGCGGCCCGCGCGACAGGCCTGCGCCAGCTGCTCGAGCAGCGCACTGCGACTCATCGCGCTGCGCTCCGCAGCAGGCCGGAGCGGACCAGTCCCACGACCAGGCCCTCGATCGCGCACTCGGTGTGCCGCAGATTGATGCGGATCGGCGCATAGGCCGGATTGGCCGGCTCCAGTCGCAGCTGCTCGCCTGAGCGGTAGTAGTACTTGACGGTCGCTTCATCCCCAATGCGTGCCACCACGATCTGGCCATTGCTCGCCTGGGCGGTGCGGTGGATGGCGAGGATATCGCGATCGCGAATATCGGCATCGCGCATGCTCTGGCCATGCACGCGCAGCAGGAAATCAGCGCGTGGACGGAACAGCGCCGGATCGAGGCTCAGTTCATCCTCGATGTTATCCAGCGCCAGTGTGGGTACGCCGGCCGCGACGCGGCCAAACAGCGGCAGGCGCAGCAGGGCACCGGTATTCGCAGCGCTGCGCAGCCGGATGCCACGGGCCAGCCGTGGCTCGAGGCTGATCAGTCCTTTGTCCGCCAGCGCATGCAGATGCTGATCAATCCCCTGGCGATTGCGCAGACCGAGTGCGATGGCCAGTTCACCGCGCGTCGGCGGTCGGCCGTGACGGCGCAGTGCCTGCTCGATCAGCTGCAGGATCTGCTGCTGGCGGGGACTCGGGAGGGTGGAACGGGGAGACATTCAAATACCATACATTTGTCTGGTATTTTTGAGAAGGCCTTAATTTTTAAGAGATCCCGGGCGTGTTAAAGTTATTCATCTACACCGGTTTCAAAATTCCATTGAAAACAAAATCTTGTCTGCTTTATCTCGTACTGAGCGTCACTACCCCCTGTCTCGCGAGCGTCTTTCAGCTCACCGATCCCAAGCTCGCCGTCATCGGCGAGGACCAGGAGATCCAGACGGTCTACGAAGACACCCTCTACGATCTGGCCCGCCACTACAGTCTCGGCTCCGAGGAGCTGATCCGGGTCAATCCAGGCATCGACCCGTGGATTCCAGGTGCTGACAAGACGCTGTTTGTACCGGGCCGGCACATTCTGCCGAGCGGACCACACACCGGCATCATCGTAAATCTGCCCGAGCATCGGCTGTACTACTACCCGAAGGTCAAGCGGGGCCAGCCGCAGGTGGTCGTGACCTTCCCGGTCAGCATCGGCAAGATGGACTGGCACACGCCGATCGGCCTGACCCACGTGATTTCGAAGATCAAGAATCCTTCCTGGTACCCACCCGAAGGCGTGCGCGCCGAGCACGCGGCCGCCGGCGACACGCTGCCGCAGGTCGTGCCGCCGGGGCCCGACAATCCGCTCGGCGCCTTCGCACTGCGACTGGCCGCCGGCAACGGCACCTATCTGATCCACGGCACCAACAATCCGATCGCAGTGGGCCTGGCCGTGACGCACGGCTGCATTCGCATGTATCCGGAAGATATCGAGTCGCTGTTCGCGCAGGTGCCCAACGGCACTGAAGTGCGGATCATGAATGAGCCGATCAAGGTGGCCTGGGTCGATGGCGAACTGCTGCTCGAAGCGCATCCGCCCGTGGATGCCGAAGGGCAGAGCTACGAGCCCAATGTCGATCAGTTCGCGCAGCTGCTGCGCGAAGCCGTCGGCGACAGCACGGTCGCGATTCACTGGGACTATGCCGAGGAAGTGCTGCGCCAGGCCGATGGCCGGCTGGCCGTGGTCGGCCTGGAAGCCGACCTGAACTAAGCTGCGGCGTGCCGCCGTTAGGGCTGCGGCACGATGATCGGCGGCGCCAGGCGTCCGGCACGACTGATCGGTGAGCGGAAGCCGCGCGGCTTGATCACCAGGATGTCGCACGGCACCCGATCCATCACCCGCTGTGCCGTGCTGCCAAGCATCAGCCGCTCGAGGCCGGTGCGCGAGATCGCGCCCATCACGATCAGCTCGGCATGCGATTTGCGGGCAAGCTCCGGCAGGACTTCCTCTGGCGCACCGATGAGGTATTCAATCTGTGCACCGGCCAGGTCGGCCCGCCGCAGCTCCGCATCGCCGAGACGGCGCAGCGTCTGCTCATACTGCGCATCGGTTTCCGGTGGAATCCACACCGGCGCCGTTTCGCTCGGCGCCGAGGCGTACAGATAGGTCAACGGTTGCCAGGCGTGCACCGCCCGTAGCGGGCGCTTCAGACGCACGCTGATGTCATGGGCCGCGCGCAGGATCTGCCGGTCGAGCGCAACCGGCTTGGCCGCGGCATGGTTCGGGTCGATGGCGGCGAGCACCGGCCCGCGCTGGCGGCCGGCGCGCGGCTTGACGATCAGCAGTGGGCAGGGGCAGGTGCGCACCAATTCCCAGTCCACGCTGCCGAACAGCCAGCGCCCGGCGCGCGTGTGGCCGTGGGAATCGACGATAAGCAGATCGGCGCCGATATGGCGGGCGCGCCGGACGATCGCTTCGTGGACCGGATAGTCCTCGGTGATGCGGCAGGAGACCCGCAGTCCGCGCAGTGCCGGGCTCGCGGCCAGGTGCCGCAGGCGCCGCAGGGCGCTGCTCTTGAGGCTGCGCTGCAGGCCCAGCAGCGCGCGGCCGCTGCCCCCGAGCGCCAGCCGCCCGGCATCCCCCAGGGCGTGGAGCAGCTCGATCCGGCCGGCCTCACCGGCCAGTGCGGCGGCTCGTTGCAGGACGCGGCGATGCTGGCCATGGGTATTACCGATGGCGACCAAAATGCGCTGGCTCATCGCCCAAGGATACGCGTGCGCGGGCGCTGCAGGGCCGCTCCGGGGTGCTCCCGGAGACCCTTTGGAGAACGCCTTGGGCGCCTTCTGGCCTAAAAAGGTTGAAAGACGAATCAAATCAGCTATAGTTCGCTGCCCTGCGGACCAGCGGTTTTGCAGATAACTCATTGAATTTTAAAACATAATCTCAAGAAATAGCGATGTCTGAGCGAGAGAGTGAGAACTTCGATTTGGATGAGGAATTCGTCGCCGAATCGGAAGAGAGCACGGACGACTACGACAAGCTGCTGGCGCGCGTGGACAAGCGCGTACGCAATCAGGGCAAACGCGGCAAGGCCGCGTGGAGCCGGCTTGAGGAAGTGCTGGCGGACCGAAAACTGGAAAAGGACCTGCGGGACATCTTCGACGAGGAGATGTGATCGTACCTCCTGCGGCTCCAGTTGGCGGCGCGTTGCTGCCTGCGGCGCATCGTGTGCGACCACAGTGCTGCCGCGTCGCCGCGACTGGCCTCTACCCCTGCTGAGGTTGACTGATGACTCCTCGCGCCGAGTCCCCATGGATCGTGCTCAAGTTCGGCGGCACCAGCGTCTCGACGCTCGCGAACTGGCAGAACATCGCGCGTGTGGTTCGCAAGCGTCTGGCGGAGTCCGAGCGCGTGCTGATCGTGCACTCTGCCGTCAGCGGCATTACCGATCGGCTTGAGAATTTTCTGCGTGCCGCGCTCGCCGGCACACACATCGAAATGCTCGCGGCCATTGAAGCGCGCCACCACGCATTGGCGACGGAGCTCGGTGTCGGCTCGAGCGAAGATCTGGAACGCTACTTTGCCGAACTGCGGCAGATGGGTGCGGGCCTGGCACTGATGGGCGAGGCCAGTGAGCGGACTCAGGCACGCATCATGGGCATGGGCGAGCTGATGGCCACCGAACTGGGGGCACGTTACCTGCGCTCGCAAGGCATCGAGAGCAGCTGGTGGGATGCGCGCCTGGGGCTCAGGGCCGAGGCGCGCGAGAGCGCCTCGATGCGCGCCAACTATCTGTCGGCCACCTGTGATTTCTCTCCGGATGTCGCACTCAAGGCAAGTCTGGGCGCGCTCCCTGGTGTCGTGATTACGCAGGGCTTCATTGCCAGCAATGAGGCCGGCGATACCGTACTGCTGGGGCGCGGCGGCTCGGACACCTCCGGCGCTTATCTTGCGGCCAAGCTCGAAGCACGGCGCCTTGAGATCTGGACCGACGTGCCCGGCATGTTCAGCGCCAATCCGCGCGCCACGCCTTCAGCGCGGCTGCTGCGGGCGCTGCACTACGACGAGGCGCAGGAGATCGCCAGCAGCGGTGCCAAAGTGCTGCACCCGCGCTGCATCCTGCCGGC
>JBEKOK010000084.1:0-12460 GCA_049521875.1 Steroidobacteraceae bacterium | reverse complement strand
ACGGCGCACTAGGGGGTGGCCGATTGGTAAGGAGAGACGCGGACTTCAGGCGTCCATTGTGACCATGACTAGCACGCGAGTCTCCCAAAGCATACGAACCTGCGGACAGGACCCCCGTTAGCGCGAGTCGGAGTCGGCCTAGAAATCGCCCAACTGACCCACGGCCCAGAGACCGTGGGCCAGTACCTATAGCTCGTCAGTTCCCGATCTGAATGCGGCGAGGCATCGCCTTGGCTTGTTTCGGGATCGTGACCGTCAATACGCCATGACTTCCCGCCGCATGCACCTTCTCACTATCCACCGTATCGGGCAGCACAAAACGACGGTGAAACTGGCCGTGACCTCGTTCGATGCGCCGCCCTTGGGCTTCCTCGGTATGGTTGCGGATTGGCTGCAGGCGCTCGCCTGACAAGGTCAAGATCCCACCATCCAGGGTCAACTCAACGGTCGCAGGGTCCACGCCTGGCAGATCGACATACAATTCGAAGCGATCTGCATATTCATGGATATCCACCAGCGGAATCCACATCGCCGTCGCCGAACTGCTGTCAATCTCGCCGGCATTTCCAAACAAGCGGTTAATCTCCTCCTGCAGGCGCGGCATTACGCCCCATGGATCTTGTCGCGTTACAGCACTCATGGCACCACTCCTTATTTAGACAGATGATTAACGGGCTACCCAACTCGCCCGAGGCGCAGCTCCGGCGATCGTCGCGACTCTGGGGTTGGCATTTTTATATTTCAAGGTCGCTGTCGAAGATTTTTAGCGGATTTTCCTGCACCGATGGGCGGCGCCTGAGACCACCGACGGCGTGCGGCTAGCCTGCGCCCGAACGCCGTTGTCTGACCGGCCCGGCGGGAGCGGGATGGGTTTCGCCTGGACCCGGGCGGTGCTCCGCACCCCATCGCCGGAGCTTGCACACAGGTCCAAATTGAGGAACTATTTGCAGCGGCAACCGGGACTTCGGATGGTCATGCAGCCTGGCCGTAGGCACAGAAGTCGCCAGGGTAAACGAATCGCTGCCTGGAGAGGATTCCGAGTGACGCAAGCCACCGACCAGCTCGCCGCCTTGGCTGATTATCTGCAGGCGCAACGAAGTAAGATTCTTCAGGCGTGGCACGACTCTGTCGGCGATGATCCGCAACTCACGACCGCTGACAAGCTTTCGCGAATCCAGTTCACCGACCACGTGCCGCAGGTACTCGATGCCTATGAGCACAGGCTGCGAGCTGAGAATCCGTATGAGAAGAGGCTGGCTCGGATCGAGCAACGCGAGAGTGCTGCCGAACATGGTCTGCATCGCTGGCAGCAAGGCTACGATCAGCGTGAGACCATGCGTGAGTGGGGTCACTTGCACCTATGCGTGCTGCGCGAGCTCGAAGTCTATGCGCTAGAACATCAGGGGCTCGAGGAGTCGGTCATGCCGACGGCGAGAGCGACATTGGTGAGACTGTGCGCCGAGGGCGTATGCGAGAGCGCGACCCGATTTGCCCGGCTACAGCAAATGGAGGCGGCCAGTCGTGTCCGCGACTTGGAGCAGGCGCTACAGAAGCTGTCCGAACTCGAGCGAGAGCGCACGGAGATGTGGCGTGCGGTGGCACATGACATGCGTGGAACTGTGAGCGTGATTTCCAATGCGTCAGCCATTCTTACTAGCGATGCTGTGGAAGATCCGGCCCGAACTCAGTTTTCAGGCGTCCTGGAGCGATCCGTGGCTTCATTGCGGGGCCTGATAGGCGATCTACTTGATCTAGGTAGGCTGGAAGCAGGGCAGGAGCAAAGAAATATTGTGGCATTCGATGCCACTGCTGTCCTGAGGGAATTCTGCGAGTCAATGCGAGTCTTGGCGTCCCAGCGCAATCTGTTTCTCAAGACCGACGGGCCGCCTACGTTACCAGTTATGGGCGATCCAACCAAAGTACGCCGCATCGTGCAGAATCTCGTGCTCAACGCGCTCTCGGTTACCGAGCGCGGCGGAGTGCTGGTGACATGGCAGGAACGCGAGGTCTCGGGTACACAGCAGTGGATCGTCTGCGTACAGGATACGGGTCCGGGTCTGGATATTGCTCATGCGGCGCCATTCGAGCAAATGCTAAAGCAGGCCACCGCTGAATCCCAGGATGTGGAAAGACGGGCGGCCGTGGCCGGCGATGATGCAGCCAGTTCCGATGCAGCGCCCACTCTTGCCTCAAAGTCCACTCATCCATCCACATCGGCGGCTGGCGGAGAAGGTATCGGCTTATCCATTGTAAAACGTCTGTGTGAACTACTCGATGCCAGCATGGAGCTTGAGACCGCTGCAGGCACTGGCACGACCTTTCGCATCGTCCTGCCGCGAAACTACGACACCTCAAGTCTCATTAAAAGCTGACCGCGGCGCCTTGGCTTCAGCTGAGGGTGGGCATCTCGCTGCGATTAACTGCATTGGATATATTTATAGCGATCGAGGATAGACAGCTGAATACTGTCACATGCGACTTCGTTCTCTCGTCAGGTATTACTGATGGATCCGATCGCTAAATCTCTATGGGCGGCGCAAGAAAAGGCCGCGACGCTTTTCAGCCAGATAGTCGATGAGGGCCTGATTCAATCAGGCAGGCTTGAGAGCGAACTTACCGAAGAGATCTACCAGCTCGCCCTGAAGCGATTCGGCGTGAAGCGCCACTGGCACGATCGCATCGTGCGTTCAGGACCCAATACGCTCATGGGCTACTACGACCAGGTTGAAGACCGCCGGATTACCGAAGATGACATCGTGTACCTGGACTTCGGGCCGGTATTCGAATCGTGGGAGGCGGATTTCGGCCGTAGCTTTGCGCTGGGCCCGGATCCGCTGAAACACCGTCTGGTGCGCGATATCGGTAGTGCATTCGAGCGCGGCAAGCAATTTTTCAGGGAAACGCCCGATTTGACTGCAGGTGCTCTGTACGATTTCGTAGCCGGCCTGGCGGCGCCCGCCGGGTGGGAATTCGGAGCGTTGACGGCGGGCCATCTGATCGGCCATTTTCCGCACGAGAAGAACCCGCCCAACACCAAGCTGTATTCGATTCGCAGCGGCAACTCACTGTCATTGCGCGAGCCGGACAGCAACGGCCGAACGCGGCACTGGATCCTCGAGATCCACTTCATCGACCGCGCAAAGCAGATTGGCGGATTCTTCGAGGAACTGCTGACCGTCGATGCGCCTGTCACAACGTGAAGGAGCTCAGTCCTCTGGCCGTCTGCTAACGGACCGAACCACTAATGTGACGCGGCGCTCGACACCATTACGGGCTGACTCTCGTAGTACTCGGGCAGCACGCGCTGGAAGTTTTTGATCTTCGGCAAATCGACGTACACGATGTAGGGGTACTGGGGATTGCGGATCAGGAAGTCCTGGTGATACGCCTCCGCCGGATAGAAACCCTTGTACGCATCGACGCGAGTCACAATCGGTTCAGGAAAGATTTTTGCGCTGTTTAATTGTGCGATATAGGCCTGCGCAACATTTTTCTGGGCGTCATCCAGGTAGAAAATGTCGGAGCGGTATTGCGTACCCACGTCCCCTCCCTGCCGATTGAGCTCAGTAGGATCGTGAACCACGGAGAAGAACACCCGCAGCAGTTCACCGTAGGACACCAGGGCCGGATCAAAGGTGATTTGCACCGATTCGGCATGCCCGGTCGTGCCAGTGCTCACCGTTTCATATTCAGCAGTGTTGGATGCGCCGCCCGCGTAGCCGGCCAGCACCTTGCGGACACCCCGCATGTGCTCGAAGACGCCTTGTACGCCCCAGAAACAGCCACCCGACAGCACGGCGGTCTGCAGAGCCCCCGCGGCTTTCGCATTATCCGCGGCCGGTGCCGGGATCTGTACCGCACCCTCCCCGGCAAACAAGGGTCTGGCGCTGAACCAGACCACGGCGCCCAAGGCAACGAAGAGTGATAGTTGGACAAGCTTCTTGAGTGTGGGTGTCGACATAGGTGACTCCTGGGCGCCTAGGCCCGGGCAACGAAGTGCAGGGCGACCGAATTCATACAGTAGCGTAGCCCCGTGGGTTTAGGCCCATCATTAAACACGTGCCCTAGATGTGCATCGCAGCGCCGGCAAGATATTGCATCGCGCTGCATCCCGAGACTGTTGTCAACATTCTGTACCACGTTCGATGCGGAAATCGGCTGCCAGAAGCTCGGCCAGCCGGTACCCGAGTCAAACTTGGTCTTTGAGTCATACAACGCGGTGTCGCAGCAGATGCACCGATACAAACCATCGCCGCGACTTTCGGCATATTCGCCCGAGAACGGCCGCTCCGTGCCTTGGCGCCGCGTCACGTCATAGGCCAATCCAGACAATTGAGCGCGCCACTCGGCATCCGTCTTGATGACTTTTGCGACCCGTGTGATACCCAGGCTCTTGCCCGCGGGCGAGAACGCTTCGATCGCGACGTCTGTGCTTATCGCCGGCGTCGAGAGCGATGCCGCTATTGCCCGGCCCACAAAGACTTGGGCGGCCAGCGCGGGAATGCCGTAGCGCAGCAGGCTGCGCCGGCCGTGATTGACACCCAAAGTGGCATCAGCGAGCGATCGACTTCTGGTAACTTTCATAATTTCCTCCGGCCTAACCAAATGTAAACGAATAAGCGTGCACGCCGCTGTCAATAAATGTGATGGTCACGGTATGTTCCCCGACCTGCTGCGACTGTCGAATCAGCTGATACAGCCGCTCCTCGGTGACCGTGCCCGTGCCATCGGCATTGACATCGACACCATGGTCCGCACCTGGCGCCCTGCCATCCAGCTCCAGCCGGAAGCGCACCGGTTTGCCATCGGCAGCCGGACCCAGGACCAGATGGACATCGCGGGCGAGAAAGCGGAATGAGATGCTCCCGGTGCTGCCCGTGAGTGCCGCCTGATCTTTGGCAATTCTCCAGGAACCTTCGAGCGCCCACTGATTCAGTTCGAGTTTCGCTGGCGCCGTGTAGCTCTTAGCCTGATCCGCAACGATGCCGTCAGGCGAGCTGAAATGTTGGGCCCGCGCATTGCCAATATAGGTCTCCGGTGACTGCACGTGAGACTGGTCCGCCGCCGCTTCAATGCCGCTGCCGTGCAGCTGGCCAGACACCGCCGGCGGCAGATCCGTCCGTCCGGCCTCGACGAGCAACTGCCGGATAGTCCGCTCTGAGCCATCGTAGTCACCCTCACCAAAGTGATGGCCACGAACACGTCCCATCGCATCGATGAAGTAGTGGGCAGGCCAGAACTGGTTATTGAAGCGTTGCCAGATCGCGTAACTATTATCGAGTGCGACCGGGTACGTAATGCCCAGGTCCATGACCGCGCGGCGCACATTGGCCGCGTTCTTCTCGAACGCGAACTCTGGCGCGTGCACTCCAATCACCACCAATCCGTGATCCTTGTACCTCTCGTACCACGCTTTGACATAGGGCAAGGACCGCAGGCAGTTGATGCAGGAGTAGGTCCAGAAATCGACCACGACAACCTTGCCACGCAGTGACTCCGGCGTCAGTGGCGGCGAGTTCAGCCACAATAAGGCACCCTCCAGTGATGGAAAGTTCCCCTCGCTCGCCGTTTCCGACGTCGCGGTATTGCCTCTGATCGCGTTGGCATCGGGCGAGTTACCGCCGCTCGCGCCGGATCCTGGAGAGATTGTGCGCACCAGCGATTGCTCGATACCACTGGTGCTGGCGTAGGACAAGCGAGTCAACACGCCGCTGTCCCAGCCCAGGGCGATCGCCACGACACCGAGCAATACGGCGATCCCAAGCCCGCGCCGGATCCACTCCCCGGCACCCAGGGATTTCTTCATCAGCTTGAACAGGCGGGCGCCAGCCAGCATCGCGACGGCCAGCGATACTGCTGCTCCGGCGGCATAGGCAAACAGCAGCAGCGTGGTGTGAGCATTCGGCCCTGACAGGGCGGCTCCGGTCAGCACCAGGCCCAGGATCGGGCCAGCACAGGGCGCCCACAGCAGCCCGGTCGCCACGCCCAGCAGCATTGAGTTCCACAACCCGGCCTTCGAGGCCTCCCCCGCTCCGGTCTGGGACAGGCGGTTGCCTAGGCTGATGAATGGCCTGGCCAGCAGGTCGGCGAGGCGCCGTGAAAGCAGCGTTGCAGCAAAGGCCGCCAGCAGCACCAGTGCAAACACCCGCCCGTACTGGTTAACCCGCACGGCCCAGGCCCCTCCGACGGCCGCGAGTGTGGCAACACCGGCGAAGGAGACCGCCATTCCAGCCAGCAGCGGCAGCCCGCTCTTCAAAAAGGGCTGTTCGGCGCGTGCAAAGACAAACGGCAGCACCGGCAGGATGCACGGGCTCAGTATGGTGAGCACGCCGCCGAGAAATGAGAGCAGTACCAATGTCACGGAATCATCTCGCCTTGGGTGACTCCGCGCTCAGGCGGAGTAGTTGATGATCGAGTCTAGATTCGCTTGCGGACAGCAAAAAGTTACTGTGCGCTGCGCCGGATGCCCTATTTTAAGGCCGTAAATACCGCCGCCACACCGCCGGGGCCGCAACCGCCCAGGATAACCGCCGAGCCCGCTCACTGGCTGGCCTCGGGCGCGGCGCATCCCGCCTGCTAGACTTCCCTGGACGGCATCTCACGCAAATTAAGGCAGGCTCATGATCAGGCACCGGCTATGCGCAATGCTTCTGGCTATACCTCTGCTCGGCAGCCCGATTCTGGCAGCGCACGCCGCGGGCGACCCGGTTGCACAGATTGAAGCTCTCGATCACGCCCTGCTCGAGTCCATGCGGGCAGGCCCGGCAATGAACCCCAGCGATCGCTATCAGCTGCTGGCCCCAGCGATCGAGCGAGCCTTTGATTTGCCAGCGATGACCGCCTTTGCCGTGGGAGGCGCTTGGAGCACGTTCACCCCAGGGGAGCAGCAGGCCACGATCAGTGCCTTCACCCGCCTGACAGTCAGCAGCTACGCCCATAATTTTCGCACGTTCGCCGGCGAACGATTCGAAGTCGATCCCACCGTTGCCGACCGTGGCCCGGACAAGATTGTTCAAAGCCAGTTAAAGCTCCCGCATGACGTGCCTGTCAGTCTCGTGTATCGCATGCGCGAATCGGGCGGCTCGTGGAGGATCATCGATGTCTATTACGGTGCGATCAGCCAACTGACCACGCGCCGTTCGGACTTCGCTACCTCGCTGACCGCTGGTGGCGCCAGCACGCTAATCACGCATCTGAATTCGCTCAGCGACGATCTGATGAAATGAGCCGGACGCCATCAGTGCTTCGCACTCGAAGCGCTCCGGGGTGCGCCCATCAATGCGGGCTGGAACAGCAGCGCAGAGACCAGTGTCCAGACCAGCGAGATCATGAGCAGCTTGCCCATGCTGGCAGTCCCCGGGTGACTTGAAGCCCACAGGCTGCCAAACCCCGTTGCCGTCGTGAGTGCGCTGAAGAAGACTGCGCGCGCAAGGCTCGAGGTCAGCAAATGGGACCCGCCCGAACGCCAGGACATCACAAAATAGATGTGAAACGCCACGCCGATCCCGAACAGTAATGGCAAGGCGATGATATTGGCGAAGTTCAGCGGCTGGCCGAGCGCAACGCAGCTGCCCAGTGTCAGGAAACCCGTCAGTACGATCGGCGCCATCGTAATCGCGACATCACGTACGCGTCGCAGCACCACCAGCAGCAGCACCGTGATCGCAATGAACGACAGCACTCCTGCTTCGGTAAATGCGCCGACAACAGCACGGCCGCCCTGGCGAATGCCGATCGGAGTCCCCGTGGCATCGGGAACGAGCCGAGTCACCGCATCGATGAAACGACTGAGCACCTGATCGTCGTTGGAATCGCCCTCAGGAATGATGGAGACCCGCGCCTGTCCGTCGGGCGCCAACCAGTCGCGCCGCAACTCGGGTGGCAGGCTCGCAAGCTCAATCTTCTCGGGCTCAAGCGAGCTGCGTGCCTGTTCGAGCACCAGCGCCAGGCCGGGCATCAGCGTGGCACTGGCTTGCGCGCGCGCTTCCGGCGCAGCATTGCTCAGTGCATCAAGCTCGGTCGCCAGTCGCCCGGCATCGCGCGCCGCCACCGAGTCGGAATCTTCCACCTTGCGCAGCGACGCAGCCGTTTGCCTCAAACTCGCTATTGTCTCCCGATCGGTAGGTGCAGGCGCAACAGTCAGCGGATTGAGTGCTAGATCCAGCAGGTTGCGCGCATCGGCGATGACTGCCAGTTTCTCAGGCTGATCTGCCGGAACAAAGCTCGATAGCGTGCGCACGCCGGACACCTCGGGTAACGAGCGAACACCGATCGCAAGCTGGTCGGCCGCTGCAAGATCCGGACGCACGGCTTCGAGCGTGTTGGGCGACTGCTCCGGATCGCTCATCAGATCAAACAGGGTTGCCACCGATTCCACGCGCGGACTTCGCAGGTGGATCGGGTTGAAATCAAAATGCAGCAGCGGCAGTGCGGCTGCCGAAATTACCGCGGCAGCGATGCCAAGCCCGATGACCAGGCGACGGTGCGAGAGCACATACTCGTCGACTACCGCCAAGCGGGGATTCGTGCCCCGTTCATGCGCGCCCGGCGCACGGCACAGCCGGATCAGCGCGGGCAGCAACGTCAGGTTCAGTGCGAGCGCGATGAACATTCCTACGCCAGCTACCACTCCCAACTGCGAGACACCCACGTAGGCGGTTGGCGCAAAGGCCAGGAACCCTGATGCGATTGCAGTCGCGGCAAGCGTCAGCGATCGACCAAGACCCCTGCCCGTCGCGCCCAATGCCGCGCGTAGTTCCAAGCCGCCGGCCCGCTCGGCGCGGTAACGAACACTAAACTGGATGCCAAAGTCTATTCCCAGCCCCACGAACATTGGAATGAACGCGACCGAGATGACGTTGAAGCGGTGAAAGATCAGCAGCCCGAGCGCCGCGGCTACAATCAGGCCGAGCAGCGTTGTTACAAGGATTGCGGCGATCAGCCGCGCCGAGCGCACGGCCAGCCACAGCATGACAATGATAGCGACAATCGCAATTGATGCGATCAGAGACGCGCGTTCCGCCAGCGTCGCAAATTCCTCATCCTGCAGGGGCACTGGCCCCGTAAGGCGAACGCGCACGCCGTGCTCCGCATCCAGGTGCAGCGTGCGCCCGATGTCGCGAATCGCATCGCTGGGTGCACGACCGGGCTCCAGACGCGCGAAATCGAGATTCGGGTTGATCAGGATGACATGTCGAAGTTCGCGACGGTCCGGCACGCTGCCGCTGACCAGCGTGCGCCACGAGAAAAACGCCGGCCTGCCAACCCGCAGCTCGCCGAGCGTATCGGCCAGGCGCTGTATCGGCGGATCGAGCTGCGCCAGTGAAGCCTGACCCGCAGCGACGCCCTGCAGCGCCGTCGACAATGCGCCCATCAGACCGCGGAGCGACGGATCGGCCGCGAGTGGCCCGAGGAACGGCTCGGCCTTGATCAGCTGATCCATACCGGCGCGAACATCGGCGGTGGGAGCGTAGAGCAGTCCGTTGTGGGCCCAAAAGGCCCCCGCATCCGGCCGCCGAACCGACTGAAACAATTGCGACTGCTCGCTAAGGCGCTGCGCCAGTGATGCGGCTGCGGCTTCGGCGAGCTCGGCCGTCTGCGCGTCAACCACCACTACAATACGGGCGCCATCCGGTGGAAAAACACGGCTGAAGGCCGCCTCGCGGATGCGCCAATCCAGGCGCGGCGAGAGCAGTTCGCCGGTATCGGTGCTCATCGCGAAATGTCTTACCGCGTACACTGCGGCGGTCATGCCAACAGCGGTGGCCAGGATGATGACCAGCCAGGCCTGTCCGGAGCACCACGCGACCAAGAGCCCGGTTAGTGACCTACGCTGGCTCACTATGAGGTTCGTCCGCCCGGAATGCTGCTGCCCCCGAAAATCATGGCCATCCTTCTATCTTGAGATCCATGATTGAACCGCAGCTCCGCTAATGCGTCCAGCTCAGCTGAAGCCTTTCTATTCGCGGGACGGCTGGCTGGCGGCCCGCGACCTCGGATCGATCAGCGGATGAGCCTGAGGACTCTGTAAGATAGACTGGCTTGGAAGGAGAGGTCTGATGCGCGGCTACACGATTGCCGTATTGCTGGGGGCAAGCCTGATTGGCTGTGCGCCCACAGCGTCGGCGGCAAATTCGACCACGATTGCGGCACGCAGCCCCGGGGATCCCTGGGAGCGTCCCAACCGCGTCGCCTACGCGTTCCAGGGCTTACTGGAGCGACACGTGATCCGCCCGGCCGCAAAACTGTATCGCTGGCTGACTCCGGGCCCGATTGGACGCGGCCTGCACAATGTGCTGGTGAATTTGTCCGAGCCAGCTGCCTTTTTCAATGACGTCTTGCAGCGCAGGTTCAAGCGGGCGGGTATCCCTGCGAAGCGGTTCATCATGAATTCAACAGTTGGCCTGCTCGGCCTGTTCGATGTGGCCGCACGCGCCGGAGTGATGCATCACAATAACGAATTCGGAGTGACCCTCGGTACCTACGGCGTGGCGCCCGGCCCTTATATGTATGTGCCGCTGGTCGGACCCACCACGGTGCGTGACCTGCTCGGAAGCACCGTCGACTTTCTGACCGATCCGATGCATCGGGCAAGCTATGATAATCGCGCCAAAGCGAGCGACACGCGGCTGGTGGTCAGCGGGCTCGACACTTATCTGACAACGCAAGATCAGCTCAAAGCACTGCTCAGCGACTCCCTGGATCCCTATGCCACCTTGCGCTCGGTTTACCTGCAGAGCAAGCAAGGCGAGATCCGTGGTGGGAATGTGCCCGTGGATCTGCCAGATTTTGACGCACCTATTGCCCCCGCGGCGGACAACACGGCTTTAGAAGGCCAGTCTTCCACCGCGCCCGTGCCATTGGCTGATCATTCCGCGCAGCAGGCTGCGGCGAGCGAGCCCTGATTGCCGGCGTGTCGCGGATCTGTCCTTATTGAATGTCGCGGCGTGTGCACCAGAATCCGCTCGACAGGCCAGTCCGCAGCGGTAGGTTCGCGTACAGTCTTGGTTTATTCTTGAGTCACTCTGGGCATCGGCACTTTGGAGGTTGACACGATGATTCGTATCAGCAGGCGCTTCTGCAGCGGCAAATTTCGCCAGATCCTCGGCACGGCCGCAACCTGCATGCTGCTGGCTCCGAGCAGCCACGCGGCCGATCAGCCAGCACAGAGCACGGCAACAGCCGATTCCGAACCGCTTGAGGAGGTCATAGTCTATGCGCGCCGCCGCCCCGAGCGCCTTGAAGACGTGCCGGCGGCGGTAACGGCACTGAGCGGCGAGCAGTTGCAGCAGAACTCGGCCGATTTGCTTCAGGACATCGGACGGGACATTCCGAACGTGCGCATGGTCAGCTCGCCGCAATCGGTCTCTGCCCTTGATGTCACGATGCGTGGCCAGATCGTAAACCGCTCGGCGATTGTGTTCGATTCGGCGGTCGGTCTGTACGTGGATGGTGTCTACGTCGCTGATGGTCAGGGCGCCATGGCCACGCTGCTCGACATCGATTCTGTGGAAGTCGTTCGCGGCGCCCAGGGCACGCTGTTCGGCCGCAATAACACCGGCGGCTCGATTTCACTCTACACCCACAAGCCTGACTTGAACGCTGAGGAGCTGGAAGTGGCGGCTTCCGGAGGCGATTGGGGCGAATTCATGGGTCGCGCAATTATCAACCTGCCCGTTGGCGAGACCTTTGCAGTGCGCCTTGCCTATCAGGACGACAGCCGCAGCGGTTTCGGCACGAGCCTCGGGGATGATCAGACCAATCTGGAGAACCAGCATCGCTATACCGCGCGCTTGAGCGCGTTGTGGAAGCCAAGTGATGCCACCGAGGCATTTTTTACCTACGAGCATTTCGATGCCAAGGAGAACGGCGCCATCCTTCATCCGCTCGCGGGTCCGGCCCCAGGCACGGAAATCGCGCAGCTCGGGGGCCTGTTTGCCGAGGTGCCCATTCCCGGTCTACCCACCGTTCAATTTCCGTCCAACCCGTACCTGGCTGACGGCGACTATCCTGGCTATGACGATGCGCAGACTGATGCATTGCAGTTCACCTTGACGCAGCAGCTCGCGGGCAATCTCGCGGCGAAACTGATCCTGGGCTATCGGCGCCTGAACGCCACCACGGCGCTCGACGTTGACGCCTCGCCGATTCCGCTCGCCGACACCACTTTGATAAATACATCGAACCAGAAAAGCGTGGAAGCGCAGTTCTCGGACAAAGTGCTCGATGATCACCTGGATTGGGTCGGTGGCCTGTACTGGTTCCGCGATAACGGCAGTGCCCCTTCAGTGCATGCGCCGGCCTCGCCGCAGTTCCTGGCCGCGCTGACCGAGTTGGATGAGGAGACGGGCCAGACGCTGGTGAATGACTTTCTGCCAGTGCCGAGTTATGAGCAGAACGAGGTTGTGAACAACTCCGAGGCTGCTTATCTGCATGGCGAGTACCATTTTACCTCCGCGTG
>JBEKOK010000083.1:0-18311 GCA_049521875.1 Steroidobacteraceae bacterium | reverse complement strand
TACCTGGATTACCAGAACAAGCGCCCCGACTACGCCAATGCCGTGATCGACAAGCTGCTCAACTGGGACTTCGCCACCGAGAACCTGGCCGGCGCTTAAGCCGACCTGGCGGCCATTCGAAAATTCAGGAAGCCGTACGGGCCGCAATCGTGACGCGATTGCGGCCATCCTGCTTGGAGCGGAACAGCGCCCGATTGGCGCGCTCGATGAGCGTCTCGAAGCTCTCCGCGCCGACGCCGAAGGCGACGCCGACCGAGACCGTGACGCCACCGACGCTCGCATCCTGATCCGGCCGCTTGATGCGGCCGCGCTCGATGGCGCTGCGGATACCGTCGGCAAGCTCGGTCACCTCGTCCACCGAGCGCCCACCGAGCACCGCCGCAAACTCCTCGCCGCCGATGCGCGCCGCCACGCCCTGCGGCTCGATGAGACGGCGGACGCTGTGACCCACGGCGTTGATCACCCGATCACCGAGCAGATGCCCATGCGCATCGTTGATCTGCCGGAATTCATCGATGTCGAACAGCAGCAGCGCACAGCCCTCGAGGCCGGCGCCAAACTGATTGCGCACGTGCAGATCCAGGCCGCGGCGGTTCATCAGGCCCGTCAGTGGATCGGTGTGCGCGAGCCCCTGGGCGGCCTGCAGATCCTGGCGCAGGCGCTCGACCTCCTCCGAGCTGCTGTGCAGCTGCTGCTGCAGATCCGTCGTGCGCAACTGCACGCGCAGCGTATCGGAGAGCAGTGAGCCGACCACTTCAGCGACCGCCGCCGGCGCCGGATCGGTGCGCAATCGCTCCTGGTAGCGATCCAGGCCATCGCTGTAGTGCGCCACCTCGGTGCTGGTCTGCGTCGCGGCCTCGCTGACCTCTTCAAGCATTTTTTCCATGCGATTGCGCATGCGCATCGAGGATTCGATATCGCGCAAGGCCACGTGGGCATCAAAGAGCTGGCTGATGTCCTCATCGCCCAGCGGCTTGCCCTTGGCGATCGCGGCATCGACCGCGGCGCTCAGGGCACTGTTGGAGCCGCGCACGTATTCGTACCAGACAGCGTAGGTCAGCGGGTTGAAACCGGCGACATGACGGGACATCAGCGGCAGCACCAGGCGCAGCAACTCGGCCGACTGCTCGCGACTCTCCCTGTAACGCATAAGCCATTATCCGCACATATCCCGCGTGCGCGCCAGCCAAGTGCGTGCGCGGCCTTCAGGCCCGGCGCGTGAGCGCCTCGGCATTCGCCACGTACGCGCCATACGCCGGAGCGCCGTTTTGCTGCCGCACCATCTGCTCGAGCAGCTCGAAGATCGTGACCGCATCGCCAAAGAGCCGCCCCTGGGCCTGATCGCAGCGATTCTCGCGCAGGAAGCGCAGCTGCGCCTCAGACTCGACGCCCTCGGCAACCACCAGCATGCCCAGGCTGTGGCCCATGTCGATGATCGTCCTGACCAGTGATTCCTGCGACTTGCTCTCGCCTACACCCGAGATGAAGGAGCGGTCTACTTTGAGCGTACCGATCGGGAACTGCTGCAGCGCTGAGAGCGAGGAGTAGCCGGTCCCGAAATCATCGATCGACAGGTGCAGTCCCATAGCCGCCAGCTGATCGAGCATCTGCACCGTGCGCCGCGGATCGGCCATCAGCGTGCTCTCGGTGATCTCGAGCTCCAGGCTCTCGACCGGCACGTTGTGGCGCTCGAACACCGAGCGGCAGTTGAGGATGAAGCTGGCCTGCTTGAGCTGCTTGAGCGAGAGGTTGAGCGCGATGCGGCCGGGCTTGGCGACACTGCGACGCAGCAGGTTCAGATCCTGGCACACGCGCTCGAGCACCCACTCGCCGACGACGTTGATCAGGTTGTTCTCCTCGGCCAGCGGGATGAACTGCGAGGGCGAGATGTCCCCATGCCCCGGCAGGCGCCAGCGCAGCAGCCCCTCGGCCCCGGCGATGCGCCCATCCTTCAGATCGACCTTGGGCTGGTAGCGGATCACGAACTCATCGCGCTCGACCGCGCGGCGCAGCTTGCTCTTGAGCATCAGCCGCTCGACCGCTGCCGCATTCATCTCCTGGGAGTAGAAGGCGTGGGAGTTGCCGCCGTTTTGCTTGGAGTAGTACATCGCCGCATCGGCATTGCGGATCAGATCAATGACGTTCTCGGCATCGCGCGGGCAGAATGCCACGCCGACGCTCACCGTCAGGAACACTTCCTGCTGGTTGATGTGGAACGCCGCCCCGGCAGTGTCGAGCACGGCGCGGGCGACGTGCGAGACCTGGGCGCCGGCTTCCTCGGCATCGGCGCTGACGCCATCGACGAACAGTGCGAACTCATCCCCGGCCAGGCGCCCGAGCACGGTCTCGCTGCTGAGCACCGACTGCAGGCGCTCGGTCAGCACCTCGAGTACCCGATCCCCGGAGGCGTGGCCGAAAGTGTCGTTGACCTCCTTGAAATGATCCATGTCGATGTACAGCAGCGCGAGTCCCTGGCCGTTGCGGCGCGAGCGGGCGATCGCCTGCTGCAGCAGGTGCTGGAACTGCATGCGGTTCGGAATCTTGGTCAGCGCATCGTAGCGGGCCAGGTAGCGGATGCGCCGCTCGGCGCGCTTGCGCTCGGTGATATCGCGCGCCACGTAGATCTCGCCGGCAAAGCCGGCATCGGAGGTTGCGATGCGCGAGGCGATGAACGAGACCGGAATCGTCTGGCCCGGGCGCGTGCGCAGCACCGTCTCGCCACTCTCGCAGGCCGCCTCGAGTGCCGTCGCGGCCGGCGTATCGGCGGCCGCCAGCAGCGAGTCGATCGCGCTGCCGACCAGTTCGCCCTCCGGGTATCCGGTCAGGCGCAGCGCGGCCTCGTTGGCCATGCGGATCGTGCCCTGGGGCGAGGTGACGAACACGGCATCGCTCATGCTGTTGAGGACGCTGTGCAGGTAGTTGCGGGTGAAGGTGGTCTCGCGCAGCACGACGCGCATGCGCTCGAAGGAATACTGCAGCTGCCCGACCTGGCCGCGGCGCACGTGGGTCAGCCCCTGACTGAGTTCACCGGCGGCAATGCGCTCGGCAGCCGCGGTCAGCTCGGCGATCGCGAGCCGCAGGCGCCGCGCCTCATAGAGCGACCAGAGCCCGGCCAGCATCGTCAGCAGGCAGGCGATGATCCCGGCATGCAGCAGGCGCAGATCCGAGGTGCTCGGCATCAGGCCCAGGCCAACGACCAGTCCGATCGAGCCCAGGCTCAGCAGAACCGCAGTAATGTGCAACAGTCTGAAATTGGAAGCGTGCATGCACCCCCCTTCAGAGCGCCAAGCGCCGTAGAATCATGCCCGATGAGTGCCGGACCTGCCAATCCAAGTGAATTGCTGCAAGCGCAGGCGCTCACCGGCCGTTGCACCACGCATGTGCAAGCGCTCGCGGGCACGAAACTGAAGCTCCATCCGGCACTCTTTGCCCCGCTGGCGGCGATGCGTGCGGCCGCGGCCAGCGATGGGATAGCGCTCGAGCCGGTCTCGGCCTTCAGGGATTTTGATCACCAGCTATCGATCTGGAACGCCAAGTTCCGCGGCGAACGGGTGCTGCTCGGGCGCGACGGTGCGCCACTGCTGCCGCGGCCGCAGACCGAGCCGGGGCTGATCGAGGCGATCCTGCTGTGGTCGGCGTTGCCGGGCGCCAGCCGCCATCACTGGGGCACGGACCTGGATGTCATTGATCGCTCGGGGCTCGCCGCCGGCGCCGAGGCCCAGCTCACGCGCGCCGAGTTTGCGGTCGATGGACCCTTCGCGCGCCTCGAGGCGTGGTTGGGCGCGCACTGTAGGGAATTCGGCTTCTACCGGCCTTATGACAGGGACCGTGGCGGCGTGCAGCCGGAGCCCTGGCACTTGAGCTTTGCTGAGCTTGCCGAGCCGGCACTCGAGGCACTGACGCTCGAGCTCTTGCGCGAAGCGCTCGCCGGGGTGGCTCTGGCCGGATCAGCCGCGGTGCTCGAAAAGCTGCCCGACATCTATGCGCGTTATGTACGCGGCGTCGCCCGCGCCTAGTCGCGCAGCCAGGCGTTCTTGAAGTAGCCGAGCATCAGGCCGCGCACCTTGATCTGGGTATCCGGATCCGCCGTATAGAGCGGCGGGTTCCGGCGCAGCAGCCGCCAGCTCTCGCTGCGCAGGATCTGCTGCAGGAACTGCATGTTGCGCTCGATCCCCTCGATGTAGGGATTGCGGCCATCGAAGAGCACTTCGAGGTAGCGGTAGCTGCGCCCGAAATCCCGATCGAGGCGCTTGGCGCGCGTGTCGGCGACGAACTGCGGCGTCTGGCGCAGCAGGTCGAGGCCCGAGGCGTAACGCACCTGCTGGCCCTCGGCGCCGGCGGCCATCGCCACGCCACCCAGCACGAATTCCGGATAGAGCCGGTCGCGGCACTTCTCGAGATAACAGCGATCGGCCATCTGCGTAATCATGTCGGCGGTGCCGAGCAGGTGCCCCAGGCGCAAATCGCGGGCATCCTCGATCTGGATGTCCTCGAAGGGCCGCTCGTAGCCGGTGAAGTGCAGCAGCTGCGCGGCAACTCGCCCCCAGGCGTTAAGCCCGATCTTGGGCAGGTACTCGGCCAGGAATTCGGTGCCGCGGGTCACGTGCGTGCGCGTGAACTCGGCGCCGTTGTTGCGGCCAACATCGGTGTCGCGGCGCAGGTAACCGACATCGTGGAACAGGGCCATCAGGATGCCGGCCAGCGCGCGCTCGCCGCCCAACTTCCATAAGGGTTCGACCTGACGCTCGTAGCCAACGACCAGTCGCGCCATCGTCAGCGTGACATCGAGTGTGTGCTGGCGGTCGTGGTAGAGCGTGTCGACACCGGCGTAGCCAGGCATCGTGCCGGAGAACAGTCGTTCGAAATCGGCGATCGCGCGCGTCAACGGCTGCAGTGACTGCTCGGGCCAGGTGGAACCGACGAGCTGTTCAATCGCCTGCAGCACGGACTGGGGCTGGCTGACCCGCACCGTGTTGGTGATGTCATAATCACTGCGGCGGACACTCACCAGGCCGGCGGTTCCATCCGGCGGTGCATCGGGCCGCTGCGGCACTAGGGGTGTCATCATCCCAAAGTTTAGTCTCCGCCCGCCTGCGGTACCAGCGACCTGGCGCACAGTTTCACCCCGGTCGGCCACCTCTAAATCTCGAACACGGCCATTACCGGCGTGTGATCCGAGGCGCGCTCGACGCGCCGTGGTTCCTTGTCGATCGTGCAGGAGGTGCACGCAGCGGCGAGCGCCTGCGAAGCCAGAATAAGATCAATGCGCAGACCATTGTTGCGTCGAAACGCCGCCGCCCGATAATCCCACCAGCTGAAGCTTGCCGGCGGCTGTTCGAACTTGCGAAACACATCGATCAGTCCGAGTGCTTCGAGGCGCCGCAGTGCCGCACGTTCTGGTTCGCTCACCAGCACCGAGCCGGCCCACGCGGCCGGGTCATGCACGTCGCGATCTTCCGGCGCGATGTTGAAATCGCCCAGCACGACCAGTTGCGGATGGCGCGCGAGCTGCGCGGCGAGCCACGGTTCCAGTGCCGCGAGCCAGCGCAGCTTGTATTGGTACTTCTCCGAGCCGACGGTCTGGCCGTTGGGCACATACAGATCGATGACGCGCAGCGCGCCATAGCTTGCGGCCAGCACACGCCGCTGCGGATCGGTGTGGTTCGGGATGTCGGTCACCGGATCGCTCGGCGCGCTGCGCGCCAGCAGCGCGACCCCGTTGTAGGTCTTCTGGCCGCTGAAGGTGCTGTGGTAGCCGGCCGCGGCGAGCTCCGCGAACGGAAACTTCTCATCCGGGCTCTTGGTCTCCTGCAGTGCCACCACATCCGGGTTGCTTGAGCCCAAAAAACAAACCCAGGGCTGCTGGGGAGCTGTTCGGCACTCGGCGGCAGTATATCGCCTGGTCTGTACAGGCCCCAGCGCAGGCATTCATGGATGCATGCGCGCGCTTTACAGCCGCTCCGGTTTCTGTTCTAAGGCCACATGCTCCAACATCAGGCACTGTTGCTATCGCCGCGGGCCGCCAAGCCCTCCGTGATCGCCGTCGCGGTGGCCTGCGGATGGTTGCTTGCCGGCTGCGCGGACACCGGAGCCGCAGCGGGGTCCGCACCCTCGCTGCCCTCGCCCCCGGCTGCCGCTGGCGGCAAAGTGTTTGCTCCCTATCAGGACATGAGCCTGACGGCGATCAGCGCCGGCGTGACACAGAACAATCTGCCCGCGATCGCGGGCGCGTCGGGCATCCTGAATTTCTCGATGGCGTTCATCACCTCGGCAGGCAATGGCTGCACACCCGAGTGGGGAGGCGTCGGACCGATCGCGAACGATGCAACGTTCGGCGGCTATATCAGCCAGCTGCGGGCGCTGGGCGGGGATGTCATCATCTCCTTCGGCGGTGAAGCCGCAGACAACACCGCGGCCGATGGCGGCGGCCCGGATTATGATCTCGCCTGGAATGGCGGCTGTACCAGTGTGGTGCTGCTGGAGGCGGCGTATCAGTCGGTCATCGACCGCTACAGCCGCGATGCCGCATCCCCTGTCGCAGTGGATTTTGACGTCGAAGGCGATGCGCTTGCTTCCCCCATGGTGAACGGCATCAGCACGATTGACCTGCGCAACCAGGCGCTTGCCGCGCTGGCTGTAGCCAATCCGGGATTGCAGATTTCCTACACGATTCCGGCCTCCGAGAATGGCCTGCAGGCCCCGGAGCTTGCCGTGCTGCAGAGCGCGCTGAAGTACGGCGTACCGCTCAGCCTCGTCAACGTCATGCTGATGGACTTCGGCGCGCCGATTGCAGCGGGGCAGTATGGCGGCATCGTCACCAGCGCAGCCGCCACCAGCATGAGCCAGCTGCGCTCAATGGGCATCAACGCCGCCCTCGGCATCACCGTGCTGATCGGGACCAACGATGAGAGCGATGAGACTTTTCTGCTCAGCGACGCGCAGACGGTGGCCGCTTACGCGCGCAGCGAGCCCAATATCGCGCGCCTGAGCTTCTGGGAGGTCGCGCGCGACAACGGCAGCTGCGGCGCGGCTCCGGCCGACCTTGATGATGACAACTGCAGCAGTGTCAGCCAGGCGGACTGGGCATTCGCCAGGATCTTCGAGACCTTCTGAGGGCGTGCCGCCTCCGCGCGCCGCTCACACCCTAGGCGGCGATGCCGTAGAGCTTCAGCAGCGCCTGTACATCCGGCTTGCGCCCGCGAAACTCGATGAAGGCATCGAGCGCATCGCGGCTGCCACCGCGCGCCAGGATCGAATCCACGAAACGCTTGGCGGTCGGACGATCGAAGTTGCCGCGCTCGCTGAAGGCCGCGAAGGCATCGGCAGCGAGCACTTCGGCCCACTTGTAGCTGTAGTAACCGGCCGCGTAGCCGCCGGCGAAGATGTGCCCAAAACTGTGCGGGTAGCGGTTCCAGCTCGGGATCGGCACCACCGAGACCTGGGCACGCACCTCGGCGAGGATCTCGTAGACGCGCGGGCCGCGAGCCGGGTCGTATTCGGCGTGCAGCCGCATATCGAACAGCGAGAACTCGACCTGCCGCAGCGTCTGCAGGCCAGCCTGGAAGCTGCGCGTGGCAATCAGCTGGCGCTGCTTGTCCTCGGGCAGCACCGCACCGCTGCCAGTGTGGGCCGTGATACGCGCCAGCACCTCGGGGAGCCAGGCGTAGTTTTCCATGAACTGGCTCGGCAGCTCGACCGCATCCCAGGCCACGCCATTGATGCCGGCGATGCTCGGATAGCCCACCTGGGTCAGCATGTGATGCAGCCCGTGGCCGAATTCATGGAACACGGTCACGACATCATCGTGAGTCAGCAGCGCCGGCCGGTCGGCCTGTGGCGGCAGTGAATTGCACACCAGGTAGGCGACCGGGAGGGTGAGCGCGCCACCCATCTGCTTGCGGCTGACGCATTCGTCCATCCACGCTCCGCTGCGCTTGTGCGGGCGCGCGTAGGCATCCAGATAGAAACTCGCGACCAGCGCGCCCTCGGGACTGCGGATGTCATAGAAGCGCACATCCGGATGCCAGGTGCTGACACCGCTGCGCTCAGCGATGCGCACCCCGAAAAGCCGCTCGGCCACTTCGAACAGGCCGCTCAACACGCGCGGCAGCGGCAGATACTCGCGCAGCTCCTCCTGCGTGATCGAGAAACGGCTCTGCTGCAGGCGCTCGGAATAAAAAGTGATGTCCCAGGCTTCGAGCTTGCGGCCCGCGAAGCGCTCGAGCTCGGCGAACTCGGCCTTGCCCGCACCGCGCGCCGCGCCGGCGAGGCGCTCGAGGAAATCGATGACTTCCGGCACCGTGCGCGCCATGCGATCGGCCAGCGCGTACTCGGCATAGCTCTTGAAGCCGAGCAGCTGCGCGGCGGCATAGCGCTTGGCCAGGATCTGCGCGATGACCTCGGTGTTGTCGAACTTGCCCGCGTTGGGCCCCAGTTCGCTGGCACGCGTGCTCCAAGCCTCGTAGAACACGCGTCGCAGACTCGAGGACTCGCAGTCGGTGACCACGGCGACATAGGTGGGCTGATCAAGGCCAAAAACCCAGCCAGATACACCCTGCTTCGCGGCGCGTGCAAGCGCCTGTTCGAGGATCGCGCTGTTGATGCCGCGCACCTCCTCGGCCGCGGTGACATGGTGCGACCAGGCGTTGGTCGCATCCAGCACCTGTTCCTCGAAGCGCGCGGAGAGCTGGCTCAGCTCCATCATCAGCGCCTTGAACTGCGCCTTGTGCTCGGCATCGAGCGCGACGCCGGCGAGCCTGAAATCCCGCAATCCGTGCTCGAGCAGCTCGCGCTGCTCGGCATCGAGCGTCGCTGCTTCGGCCTTGGCAATCTGGCTGAAGCCGCGGTAGAGCGCTTCGCTCTGCGCGAGGTCCGTGGAATAGGCTGACAGCAGCGGCAGGCAGGCGTTGTAGGCGGTGCGCAGCGCCTCGGAATTCACGACCGCATTCAGGTGCCCGACCGGTGACCACAGCCGCGAGAGCCGGTGGCGCATCTCCTCGAGCGGCACGATCAGCGTCGCGAAGGTCGGCGCGGGCAGCGCTTCGAGCACCGCGATACGCGCGCGATTTTCTTCCAGCATCTGTGCCAGCGCGGGCTGAACGTGCTCGGGCAGGATCTGATCGAAGGCGGGCAACGCGGTGTCGGTCAGCAGCGGATTGGCGCTCATGGGGTTCGGGTTCCGGGGGCAGGCTCGGGGCCGCTCAAATGGGGTCGCCATTCTAGCCGGTGCGGGCCGGTGTAACATGGTCAATCATCTGGATCAGACACTTAGCAGCGGCGGCACCTCATGAGTTTTGACTACGATCTGGCGGTCATCGGCGGCGGCAGCGGCGGACTGGCCTGCGCGCAGCGTGCGGCCCAGTACGGTGCGCGCGCGGTAGTGATCGAGTCCGGCCGCCTGGGCGGCACCTGCGTCAACGTCGGCTGCGTGCCCAAGAAGATCATGTGGAACGCGGCCCAGCTTGCGCACGGTATCGAAGATGCCGCCGGTTACGGCTTCGATGTCAGCGTCAACGGCCATGACTGGTCCGCACTGCGCAGCCGGCGCGAGGCCTACCTCAGGCGCCTCAATGAGATCTACGAAAAGAATCTTGATAAGCGCGGCGTAACGCTGCTGCGCGGGCAAGGCCGCTTTGCCGGTGCCAACCGCCTCAGCGTCGCCGGCCAGGAATTCAGCGCCCAGCACATCGTCATCGCCACCGGCGGCCACCCCCAGCGCCCCGATCTGCCCGGCGCCGAGCTGGGGCTGGTATCCGATGGCTTCTTCGCGCTCGATCAGCGCCCCGACTCGGTCGCCATCGTCGGCGCCGGCTACATCGCGGCCGAGCTGGCCGGCATCTTCGCGGCACTGGGCACGCGCACCACGCTGATCATGCGTGGCGAGCGTCCGGTGCGGCATTTCGAGCCGATGCTCGGCGAGGCGCTGCTCAAGATCATGCGCGAGGACGGCCTGAGGGTCGAAACCGGCACGCAGCCGGCGCGCTTGAGCCGCGTGGCGGATGGCACCCTGGAACTGGCCACCAGCGACGGCCGCACCCTGGGTCCGTTCGAGCAGCTGATCTGGGCCACCGGTCGTGCCGCGAGCACCGCCCATCTGGGACTCGAGCGCATCGGACTCGAGCCCTGTGCGGATGGACTGATTCCGGTGGATCGCTTCCAGGAAACGCCCGTTGCGGGCGTCTACGCCATCGGCGATGTCTCGAGCACGCATGCCCTGACGCCGGTGGCGATCGCCGCTGGCCGGCGCCTCTCGGATCGGGTCTTCGGCGGCCAGGCCGGTCGTCATCTGGAATATGAAAACATTCCAACGGTGATCTTCTCGCACCCGCCGATTGGCACCGTCGGACTGACCGTGGCGCAGGCACGCTTCGAGTATGGCGATGCCGTGAAGGTCTACACCTCGGGCTTTATCCCGCTGTACTACAGCCTGACCGAGCGCCGCTCGCGCACCGAGATGATGCTGGTCACGGTCGGCACCGAGGAGCGCGTCGTGGGTGTGCACGTGATCGGCCCCGGCGCCGATGAGATGCTGCAGGGCTTTGCGGTCGCCGTGCGCATGGGCGCGACCAAGCGGGATTTCGATGACACGGTCGCGATCCATCCGACCAGCGCCGAAGAACTGGTCACGATGCGCTGAGTCCGCGCTCCGGCGCGCGCGCGGCCTGCCTCTAAAAGGTCAGCTTGAAGAGATTGCCCTGAGGGTCGGTGGCAATGCCCTTGGCCGTGAAGACCTGTGCCTGCGGGTTGAGCGTGAATTCCACATCCAGGTGCACTCCCTGAGCGCCGTTCAGGGCCGCCCGGCAAAAATTCGGATTGCCGAGGACATTGGCGACGAAGAATCCCTGGCCGTAGATCGCATCCCACTGCGCCGCCATTTTGCTGGCCGTCGGATCGGTCGCCGACAACACACTCCAGGAACCCGTGGCCTTGCCAGCGGCCAGAGTGGCAGTTAACGAGCCGGAGCGGGCCACCGCATTGAGCGACACTTTATAGACCGGCGGCGGATTCTGCGCAGCGAGCGGTCCCTGCACCGGGTACAGGTGCCCGGGCTGCGCGATCACGCAACCACTCAGCAGCGCGACACTGAGCAACACCGGGACAATTGCTTTGAGCATGGCTGACATCCTGTCGTGCGCCGGAATCCCGAAATGGGCCGGATGTCCCAATATCAACACCCGGGAGACCGGCCGTCAAATTAGCGATCTTTCACCTGTTCAGATGATCTTGGCGGCCGCGACCTTGTCGAAGTTCAGCTTCAGATCATCGAACATCTTCATCGCCGTAGCGCGCCCGGCGCCATACACGCCGCCGCCCGGATGCAGGAACGGACCGACCAGGTAGAAACGCTCGATGCCGGGGACCGTGTACTGCGCCAGATCCGGCGTCGGGCGGTGACCCCCGATCTGGTAGAAGTACGGCGCGACGCCGTGCACGTCGCCGCCGGGCATGCTGTTGGGCATGTTGCGGGCATGATCGAGCGGCGTAACGATGCTGCGCTTGATGATGTTCTCGCTGGTCAGACCCTGCACGAATTTCTGGTAGTGGCGCAGGCTCCGATCGCCCATCTCTTCCCGGATCTCATCCCAGCGTGCCGCGCCGCCCTTCTCGAGCCTGTAAGGCGCGAAGGTGATGCCATGGAACATGCCGCGGCCCGGTGGCACGCGTGAGGGATCGTTGATGCTCTCATCGCCGCCGGCCCCAAGCACGCGCTCGGAGATGCGGCCCCGGCGCAGCGCATCGAAATCATCGAGCATGTCCGAGAGGCTGTCGCTCGCCATGAACTCGAGCATGATCGCGTGCTCGACTTCCTCGCCGGCATTGAATTTCACATGCTCCTTCAGATCGTAGTGGCTGACCATGATGCTGAAGGCCGCAAGCGTCGTGCGCTCGGCACGCGCCAGCACCTTCTCGGGCACGCCCTCGATGAACGCGCGCAGCCGGTGCGGATGGATCGCGCCGATCACCGCATCCTTGGCCATGATTTTCTCGCCATCCTTGAGCTCGACGCCGGTGGCGCGGCCGCCGCTGCTCAGGATCTTCGTGACCTCGGCATTGCAACGCACTTCCCCGCCGTAGTGCTCGATGCAGCGCACGAGGGCCTCGGAGAGTTTGCCGCTGCCGCCGACCGGCTGCGAGACACCGAAGCCATGCATCAGGCCCGGCATCAGGAACATGCCAAAGCCGGTGCCGAGCTCATCGGGCATCTGCAGGTTCTCCGAGATCAGGCGCAGCAGCCAGATCTTGACCTTCTCGTTCTCGAACAGCTGATTGGCGATCTCGAGCGATGAGCGCTGCATGGCATCGAGGATCTCCTGGCCTTCCTCGGACTGATCCAGCATCGCAAAGAAGGCCCCGAGCGGCGGTGGCGGCACGTACATGCCGGCGAACATCAGCGGCGCCATCGCGATGCTCTTGGTCGCGAAGGCGCGATAGGTCTCGGCATCCTTGGGGGAGAGCTTGGCGATCCCTTCGCAGGTCCTGTCCAGATCCTTGTAGGCCACGAGCGTGGTCTGATCCTCGAAGATCATCGCGTACGGAATGTTGTAGGCGTACTTGAGGCCAAAGCGGCTCAAGAGCCCGAGCTCATCACCGGTGATCATCGGGTTGGCCTGGATCATGATGTGCACGCTCGAGTGCTCATCGTGCCAGTAGCCGGGGGAGTTGAGTTCGCGCGTGACTACGCCACCGCCAGGCCAGGCCTTGCGCTCGAGCACCAGCACCTTCTTGCCCGCTTTGGCCAGATAGGCGGCGGCCACCAGTCCGTTGTGGCCCGCGCCCATTGCGACGACATCGTAATTCTTGCTCATTGGCTTGCAGCGCTCCGGTGCGGGAAACAGGTACTTTAAGGCGGTCAGGTGATTTTAGTTCTTGCGCGGACCTTAAGCGCCTGTACCATCGCAGTAAAGTAGGCACAGGTATGTACCTCTCGCCTGCACGTTTTAAGGACGCCGGCGAGCCGATCGCACAAGGGGGCACCATGCCAACGGGCCATGCTGGAGCACGTGACGCCACGGAGCTGCTGAACAGCGCATTGGAAATCATCGAGCAGGAGGCCGACGGCGGCGATCTGGCGCCGCTGCGCGCACGCCTGCAGCGGCGCACGGCCCAGATGGGGCTGGACAGCATGGACCGGCGCGCGCCGGTGCGCGAAGTGCTCGCGCGCCTGGGGGACAAGTGGAGTCCGCTGCTGCTGATCGTGCTCGAGATTGGCGAATTCCGGCACACGACCCTACGGCGCCTGGTCAGCCGCCTGAGCCATGAGGGGCGCATCTCGCAGCGCATGCTGACCCTGCGCCTGCGAAGCCTGGAGCGCGACGGACTGATTGAGCGGCGCGTGCTGGGTGCACGGCCGCCCAAGGTCAGCTATGCGATCACCGAGCTGGGCCGCGGACTGCTGGCGCACATCGACACCGTGATCACCTGGTCGCACACGCACACCACGGAAATCAACGCGGCGCGCGCGCGCTTCGAGCACACGCCGCCGCCGCCGGACCCGGGCGTCTAGCGCAGGTGAACGCAGGCGCGCGCTAGGGTGCGGGCGGCTGCAGCGCGTTGGTGAGCTGATCGAGCGCCTGCGCAAAGGCGCCCTGGAAGGCGCTCGTGACCGACTGCAGCCGGTCGGCATCGGCCGTGACGTGGCCCGAGGCCGTGAAGCTGGCGATGACCGTGCGATCAACGCGCGTGCCGAGCGTCCCGCTCAGTTCAACGCGCACCAGCGGCAGTCCGCCGCCGGTGTAGTCGGCTTCGAAGTGGCGGATCTCCACCTCCAGCAGATAGGTCGATCCGAACGGTGCGTCCTCGGACTGGACCGTCGCAAAGCGCCCGCCGGCGCGCAGCGCATCAATGATCGAGCGGCGCACCAGCAGCGGCAGTTCCCCGCTCCAGCGCGCATCCCGATACCAGTCCAGGCGCTGCCCGGTCTGCATCAGCGCGATGCGCTCGCCTTCGAGGCCCGGGGTCGCGACCGGCAGCAGCACGGTCAGCGTGGCATCGCTGGCCGGTGCGGTGGTGGCCACCTTGGCCGGCAGCGCCGGGCGCAGTACATAGGTCTGCACGGCAGGCTCGCTGCTCTTGAAGCCCGAACACGCAGCCAGCACGAGGCAACAGAGCACGCCACAGGCGCTGAGGGAACGCATCATCGCGGTATCTCCACGCCGGCCGCTGCCGGCTGATAAATCAGGCGCGCGGGATTCTCCTTCAGGCTCCGTGAGAGCTCCTCGATCTGGCGCGCAGCCGCGCGACTCTCGCGCACCAGCGCCTCGAGCTGCGGCAGGCCTTCGGTGACGAAGGTATGCAGTCCGGCGCGATTCTCTTTGATCAGGCCATCGAGCTGGACGCTCGCGCTCGCCAGGTTGTCGCTGGCCGCATGCAGGCGATTCATCGCGCCCTCGACATCCGGCGCCATCGTGGCAAAGGAGCTCCGCAGCTGCTGCGCGACCTGTGAGGCGGCGGCCGAGGTGGCCCGCAGGTCACCCAACAGCGCGGTCAGCTGCTGGGCACTGGCCGGTAGCGTCGCGCCAGCGCGATCCAGGTTCGTGGCCAGGCGCGAGATCGCGCCGATGTTGTCATCCGAGAACAGGCGGTTCAGGCGCGTCACCAGTTCACTGGCACGCACGGTGACCTCCGGAAGGCTGGCGAGGAACACATCAAAGTCCGAAGGGAGCGATCGAATGACCGGATAGCGCTCGCTCGGCACCGTCACCAGCTCGCCCTTGGAGGTATCCGGGTTCAGTTGCTGCTGCAGGTCTATATAAAGGAGCCCGGTCACGCCCTGCAGCGAGAGCTGCGCCACGGTCTTATCCGAGACCGGCGTCGTCGAGTCGACATCGACAATCACCTGCACGCGATTGTTGGCGCGGCTGTCGATGCGGATGCGCACCACGCGGCCGATATCGACACCGAGGAAGCGTACTGCGCCGCCAGTCTCCAGGCCGCTGACGGTACCGTTGAAGTAGATCTCGTAACGGGTGTAGCTGCGCTGTTCGCTGCTGCCGGTGTACCAGTAGACGAACAGGCCAGCCATGATCGTGACCAGCAGCACGAAGGCCCCGACCGCGGTGTAGTTAGCTTCCCGTTCCATTCGGCCTCCCGCGGCTGCGTGCCCGCTCACCCTGAAAATAGGCGTGGATCCACGGATGATCGTACGCCGCAATGCGCTCCAGCGTATCACTGACCAGGTGCTTATCGACCAGCACACCCACCCGGTTGCTCACCCGGTAGATCGAATCCAGATCGTGCGTGATCATCACGACCGTGAGCTTCAGTTCGTGCTGCAGGTAGACCAGCAGTTCATCAAAGGCGGCGGCACTGATCGGATCGAGACCCGAAGTCGGCTCATCGAGGAACAGCAATCCGGGGTCGAGCGCCAGCGCGCGCGCCAGCGCCACCCGCTTGACCATGCCACCCGAGAGCTGCGCCGGGTATTTGCTCGCGGCATCGGCGCCCAGGCCCACGAGTCGCAGCTTGAACAGTGCCAGCTCCGCCATCAGCCGCGTGGGCAGTCGCAGGTGCTCGATCATCGGCAGCTGGATGTTTTGCAGCACGGTCAGGGAGCTGAACAGTGCCCCCTGCTGGAAGGTCACGCCGTAGCCGGCCTTGACCTCGTAGAGCTCGGCGGCGGACATCTGCGTCAGATCGCGCCCGCGGATCAGGATCTGCCCGGCGCGCGGCCGCTCGAGACCGAGGATCGTCCGCAGCAGCACCGACTTGCCGGTGCCCGAACCGCCGACGATGCTGAAGATCTCGCCCTCGTTGACCGTGAGGTTCAGCTGATCGTGCACCAGCTGCGTGCCAAAGCCGCTGACCAGGCCCCGCACTTCAAGGACCGGCACGGCGCTCATACGTCGAGCTTCATGAACAGCACCGCGAACAGCGCATCGGCCAGCAGTACCAGGAAGATCGACATCACCACCGCGGTGGTCGTGAGGCGCCCGAGATCGCGCGAGGAGCCGCGCACGCGCATGCCGCACCAGGTGCCCGAAACCGCGATCAGCACCGCGAATACCGGCGCCTTGAGGAGGCCGACCCAGAACGTGGTGCTGGCAATCGCCTCCTGCGCGCGATGCAGGTATTGCGACAGCGGCATCCCGAGCAGCGTGTGGCACAGCAGGCCGCCGCCGACCAGGCCGATCGCATCGGCAATCACCGTCAGCAGCGGCAGTGCGATCACGAGGCCAATCACGCGCGGCAGCACCAGGGCCTCGATCGGTTCGACGCCGATCGCATGCAGCGCATCGACCTCCTCGTTCAGCTGCATCGCGCCGATCTCGGCCGCGAACGAGCTGGCGGAACGGCCCGCGACAATGATCGCGGTCAGCAGCACGCCCAGCTCGCGCAGCACGCCGACGGTCACCAGATCGACCACGTAAATATCGGCGCCAAACTTCAGCAGCTGCTGGGCACCCATGTAGGCCAGGATCACGCTGATCAGGAACGCGATCAGCGACACGATCGGAATCGCGGTGATGCCGGTGTCATAGACATGACGCAGCACCGAGATCGGCCGCAGGCGCCGAAAGCTGCCGAGTGCGCGCACCATGACCACGCTCACCCGGCCGACAAAATTCAGCCACGAACCGACCAGCGCCCAGGCCGCGACAGCGCGGCGCCCGAGGTGGTCCACAGCCGTCGCCGGCTCCGAGCGGTGGCGGGGCGTATCGCTCTCCTCGATGCTCACCGAGGCGCTCGCGCTGCTGGTGCGCTCGATCAGATCAAGCCAGTCGGGTGGCGTACCACGGAAAGCTACCTTGAGGCCGCGCTGCTCGAGGCGCGCCAGATAGTCATTGAGGAGCCATGCGCCCGACAGATCGAAGCTGGCGGCGCCAATATCGCACTCCAGGGTGCGGGCACCTGCACTGTCCAGATGCTCGAGCGCACTACTGATCGCGGTCAGGTTCTCGCTGCGCCAGGCGCCCTCAAGCTGAAGCGCGATGCCTGCTCCCTCGCGCTGCGTATGGAAAAACATCGGTGACCCGCGAGCGGCTCTAGGCGAGTGCCTTGTGCGAACCGTCGCACAGCGGCGCGTTGTGCGTGTGCTTGCAGGCGCACAGGTAGGCCTTGCCGGTGGTGCTCGGCGTGTAGGCACGCGGCGTGAACTCGCTGCCCTTGTGCGAACCATCGCAGAAGGGCTGATTGGCCGACTTGCCGCAGGCGCACCAGTAATAGGTCTTGCCCGCTTCGAGATCGACACCCATCGGCGCACGCGCCGCTACGACTGGATCAGCCATCAGTGTCACTCCCGCCAGTGTCAGTTCAGTCCAACGAGACCGCCTGGCACAGCCCTCTAAGGGGCCGCGCCGGCGATCGATGCTAGCAGCACGGGACCCGAAACGGGAATTTCAGCGGCGCGCCTGCAGGCGCGGCGCGAACAGCCACCGCCGCTGAACGACAGCGCCCGGGAGTCAGGCCTCAGGACTCGTCCCGGTAGCGGCGCAGGCGGATGGCAACCCACAGCATCAGCGCCGCGCCCAGCAGCCCTAACCACAGCGGCACACTGTGCAGCAGCACGCTCGGGTCCGGCGGATGATCAAGGGCCGCACGAGCGGCGCCCGGGCCGCCGGGACCCGTGTGCTGCCCCTGGCTGAATACGCTACCGAGGCTGATATTGATCTCATGGCCCAGGTTGAAGGCGAGCCGCATGATCTCCCCAAACCCACGGGTCACGACGCCGCCAAAAAAGTTGGTACCGAGCAGCAAGTGCTCGAGCAGTGCAATCAGCACCGGCGGGATAAAGGCCCAGGCGTAAACCGAGCGACGGGCCCAGGCCGAGACCAGCATCAGGTAAGCGGCGTACGGTGCGTACCACAGCAGCCCCGCGACCAGCGCGTACAGCAGCACCACCTGCATGCGCAGCCACTCAAGCAACACCCAGGGTGGCGGTGCCGCCTGTGTCACCGACAAGGTGCTGCGCACCTGGAGTATCACTTCCACCAGCAAACCCGTAACTGCCGCGAGCAGATAAGTCGCCAGCGGCAGCAGCACGAGCCCGACGGTGAACTTGACCAGCACGGTGGTCGTATCGGAGACCGGGAGCGACTTCCAGAACAGCACGCTGCGATCGCGCCGGTCGGCGTACAGGCAATCGAGGAAATAGGTGACACCCAGGATGCCGGCGGTCACGTAAAGAGGCACCGACAATCCGATCAGCAACCGCTCGAACACGTCGCCGGATGGCGCCGTGTTGTCGTAGCTGACATTGGTATGGCCGAAGAACAAGGATGCCAGCACGATCACGCCACTGACCGCGAGCGGTGCGATCCACAGTGCCCGATGCTCCCAGAGTTCGCGGCGGATCAGGATCGGCCAGTGTTTCA
>JBEKOK010000082.1:0-12714 GCA_049521875.1 Steroidobacteraceae bacterium | reverse complement strand
ATGGCCCTGAACCCGCAACTCCTCATTTTCACCCAGCAAATCATCAACTCCAGCGGCCTCAGCACTCGAAGCGCCAGTCTACACGGGCTGAAACAGTCTAATGCTAATCGCTCATTCATCCTGCAGTCCCCAGGCCCACGTGACTTGTCCGGGAAGCGGACAACGTGGCCTTGCGGCTACAGCAACGGCCGGCATGCAACCGAAGCGCCAGGTCGCTCAGGGCAGCGGCGCGGGCAGCGGCTTTGGCCGATAGGGGCTGATGTCATCATCATCGCGCCAGTTGATCCGTCTCTTGAACTTCCACCCTTGAGCGGTCTTCACGAGAGTATCCTCGTAGATTGCGGTTTCCGTGATACTGGGTGGACTGTTGCGCGCATTCAGCAGCACCAGATAGCACGACGCTTTGGCACCATCCGCGGTTGGCGTCACCACCAGGTTCACAACGAAATGACGCGTACCAACGCCCGCGCGCTCGCCCATTGCAACGAGCTCCGACCGCCCCTTTATCGGCGTGCGCACCTCACCACCCCGCCCGGGACCTCGGCCACCAATGAATTCACCGTCCTCGGTCCACGTATCCGCAAACTGCTGGGCCTGCCCAGTGTCTAGCGCCGTGTTGAATCGCGCATAGAGCTGCTGTATCGCGACATAATCATCCGTGCTCAGCGTCGGTGCTCCAGCTACAGCGAGCGCACCATGCAAGGCCCCGCACCCGACGAGAAGGGCGGCCGTCGCTAGAAGTCGTCGCACGCAGCGGCGTTCCATAAAGCATCTCGCGTTTGTAGTCGAACGGCGTGACATCGCCCGGGACTCGTGCACCTCGATACCATTTCATCCTGATCTCATCGGCGCGCGGTCACAATCACAACGCATCCACGGTACTGGCACCATCCTTGCCAGCGCTCGGTGCTCCTCCAGTCACCTTAGCGGCCGCCCGCCAAATGATCACCAAGGAACGCAAACGTGACATCAAGGATGTGCTCACCTTGATCGCGCGTCGCCCCTACGAAACTGTGATTGACGCCCTTGAGAAGCTCAAACTCTGCCGGGACGTCCTTTGCTCTGAGAGCGTCATAGAAGATCTGGCTTTGCTTCCACGATACGGCGGTATCGCTGTCACCATGTAAAATGAGAAAAGCGCGCGCAGCGGTCTTGGAATCAATATAGGCAATGGGATTTGCGCGACCAACAACGCTCGCGGGACATTGAAAATGCAGCACGCAGCCGAGCACCTGCGACTGCGTGGAATCCGGCGAGTTATGCACGAGAGTGGCATTCGGCGGCGCCTGAGCATCCAGTTGCGACATGTCCGTGACGCCGTACCAATCCACCACGACCTGGGCGCAGCTGGACTGATCCGCGTTGCCGCCAGTACCTTCCAGATCGGGGGAACCGCAGGTAGTGCCTACGAGTGCAGCTAGACTGCCACCCACCGACTCGCCCCAAACGGCAATGCGATTTGGATCGACACCATAGCGTTCAGCATTGGCACGGATCCACCGGATTGCTGCCTTCGCGTCCTGAAGCTGCGCTGGAAACTTTGCTTCGGCGCTCAAGCGATAATTAATCGACGCGACCACATAGCCGTGCGCAGCAATATGAGCCGCAAGCCTGTCCAAGGAACCCCATACCGGAGCCGCCATGCGGGAAGTGCCGCCAGCAAATCCACCGCCATGAATGTAAATAACCGCTGGCCTCGGCGCCGATGCCCTCTTGACTCGATAAAGATCGAGCGTGAGAGGGCGATAGCCCCCGGCCGTAGAGTAGGTGAGATCCAAAAGCGCCTCAACGCCCTCAGGATACTCGATCTTTACCTCCGGACTTGGAGCTGGCCAAAGCGTGGGGCCGACTGGTGAGGGATCCGCAGCCGGGATCTTCGCTAGCATTGCAAGGGCAAAGGCGGCGACCGCAGCCGCAATCATCCTGCTTCGGGCTCTTGCAAATCGCCGGACTTTGTTACTCCGCACCGTGCCCCCAGAATACTGCTCGCGTTTTCTTACAATAATCATATGCCCGCCCGGCATCAGCCTCCGCTGACTCACGTGCGCTGTCCGTTATACGGACCCAATGCGCGTGCGTGCCTCCAACGGAAGCGCTCGCTCGAAAAAGGCGCTTGCCGGTTACTTCACAGGTGGGGCCGGAACCGGCAATGCGCTGCTCGGCAAGAAGCTCTCTTGGCCTGCCGCTGGTCCCGCGCCTTCCCCGCTCCTGCGAGCTCTTGGGGCGCGCGCCCGGCTTCGGGGCAAGGACACTCACTACTTCCCACTTGTGTTTGGCGTTCAGGGCACCCCATCCGCCGATGTGGGCGTTGCCGCGGGCATGAGCGCGCAGCGTACTGACCTACCCGAACCTATTACCAATTTCCGGCCAGACACGGCCGACAGGAATCAGCGAAGGCGCGAATACGGGGTTGGAAGCTGAAACTCCACTACCTCATGGGGCTGCAGCGAGCGCAGTTGGCTCGCCAGGCGCTGGCACTCGGCATCAGCGTTAAGTGCCCGCATCGTGGTCCAGTAGGCCCCCACATTGGCGTATCGCCACACATGCAGTTGATATGACGGTGTCCAGCCAAAGAAACTCTGGAAGGCACCGAGCAGCTCCGCGCCATGTGTCGCTGCACGAGCAACGTATTGCGCCATGAGCTGGGAATATTCGGGCGCGCCACTCGCGCCCTGCAGGAATACTCGCGATGTCACGATGAGACTGTCAGCCTCTGCAGTCCGCGTCGGCCTCGAAGGGGCATGATAGGGGAGCGGTGTCATAACGCTCGAGAGTATATTTTCTTCGATTCGAACGCCGTGCTGGGCGAGCGCATGGATCCGCGGATCGGTCGCTCGCATAGTGGCCATTGCCTGATAATGCGCAAGATCCCGATACGCCCACTCGTGGGTCACGGTGTTCTGCTGTCCCGTCAGACTCGTCCATGCACCCCATAACCACTGACCGTTTTCCTCAAGCGCTGGAACATTTTCATCACCCCAGAAGTGATGCCATTGATCGAGCTGCCCCGGCGGAATGCGCACCGTCAAATCAAACATTAACGATAATGAGTCCGACTGCGGAGGCGTACCGGGGACACTCTCCGCTCCAAGCGCGTCGGAGGCTCCTAACGCAGTGCTGGCCGCTGCCGTCAATGCTCCGCCACTCAATGCGAGCATGGCGTGCAATAGGCCTCGCCGGCTCAATTCCAGTTCTTTGGGATAGGTCTCTGATATTTTCATCATGAGTCCACCTTCGTTCACAGAGCATCCGTCTTCCGCCGCTCAGCCGCAGCGACGGTACCCACTACATCGGCGCACAATGCCGCCCCGATCTCGGCGCCTACTGACTGCCGGATCATCCCGTCTCTTTGCCCCTGGGAATGCTTCCAGGTAGCGGCTGTCCACTTGTTGAAAGATTCAGCGCAGTCACGCCAGCTGCGGCACATTGCCAGACCCCCTCTGCCCACTTGGCCCTCTGCCACTGCTCCTGAAGGACCTGATATCCTCATGGCTCGACCTCGGAGTCGGCTTACGCCGCCTCCCCAGCAACCCTTGCTCGCCGCCCGCGGCGATGCAGCCCGAACTTTCACGTTGCAGCTTCATCCATGCTCTAACAGGCTCATCGCAAGGGGCTCGAGCAACTGCGCGATAGTTCTGACCGCCAGACCGTAGTTCCCCTGCGCGCCGGCGGCCAGAATGGCGACGCGCTCAATCGGCGGATCGATGATGCGAGATGCCTGCAGTAGGCCGAGTCTTACCTCCTCGGTGACCGCCAATCGGCCTACAATGGCGTACGCGTCGCCGTCCGCGGCAATGCGCTTTTGAATCGGCAGTGAATCCGCTTCAAGTATGACGTTAAGGGAAATGTTCTCGTGCCTGGCAACCGCATCGAGGGTCGTGCGCAGGGCATTAGGCACTCCCGGTAGTACTAGGGGGAGCTGCTGAAGTCGCGCGAACGCGATGGTTGGCTCACGTGTGACTTTGTCGCCCGCTGCACCAATGAGATAGGCGAATGCGGTTCCGACCACACGCTCGACCGAAGCCTTAACCTCGCCGTAGCGGTACATCAAGGCGAGGTCAATGCGCCCGCTGTCAATCCACTCCTGCAGCTGACCGTTAGAACCCTCAAACAGATGAAGTCGGATCAAGGGATAGCGTTCGCGGCTCTGCCGCGCCAAGGTCCCCACCAGCGGCAATGACAACGCTGGCAGGAAGCCAAGTCGAACCTCGCCTGCGGGCACGTCGGCAGATGACCTGATGCTGTCGGTCAGCTGATCCAATTGCAAAAGGATCTGCTGCACACGCGGCAGGAACCTAGCACCCAACTCGGTAAGCGTCACACCGCGACCGGTACGGTAAAACAGCCTCCCGCCGCACTCCTTTTCCAGGGCGCTGAGCTGACGGCTGACGACCGATTGTGCGGCGTTGGCAGCAAGCGCGGCCTTCGTTAGGCTGCCGTGCAGCGCGACCTGGACAAACAGCTTGAGCTGTTCGGAGTGCATAAGGCGCGACTATAACTCGATACAGTGGCCTCCGTTCGGAAGTCCAAGAATTGACGCGGACGGAAGGTCTCGGTGAGGTCGGACAATCGTTCAGCCGGTTACCGGCTCGTCGATCACACGGTTCTCAATGTAACCAATGCCCTCAATTTCGACTCGCACGACGTCGCCCGCCTCAAGAAAACGCGGCGGGTCTAGTCCCCATCCCGCCCCCGATCCGGTGCCTGTGGCCAACAGGTCACCGGGCTCCAGGGTCATAACGGTGGATAGGTAAGAGATCTGCTCCGCAACCGAATAGATCATTTCCTCAGTGGACAGCTGCTGCCGAATTTCTCCATTGACCCAGAGCCGCAGCTTCAGGTTCTGGGGATCAGCGATCTCCCGCGTCGTCACCAGCCAGGGGCCCATCGGCCCGTGCGTATCAAATGACTTGCCCAGTGTCCAGGTCGGGCTCTTGCGCTGCCAGTCGCGAGCCGTCACGTCATTCATGACAACGTACCCGGCGACCATTGTTAGCGCTTGCTCGGGCTTCACGTGGCGGCAGCGAGTACCGATCACGACACCGAGCTCCCCCTCATAGTCGAGCCGGTCACTCACCTGGGGGCGATGAATGGGATCGTACGGACCGGTGATGCAAGACACCTGCTTATTGAACCAAAGCTGACTCTCAGGCGCCTTGCCGCCTCGCGCCAGAACCTCCTTCAGGTGGTCGCGGTAGTTCAGGCCAATGGCCAGAAACTTTGACGGGTGAGGTACCGGCGCCTCCAAATGTACCGATGCCAAAGGCACAGTGGGGAGGAAACCCGCCGGAATCTTCTCCAGCTGTTCGAGCAGCTCGGGGCCCGCGCGCAACACATCGAGCAGCGTGGAGACACCTTCAGGTAGCACGCTGGCCAACTCGGTAAGATTGGCAGACTCCACCTTGCCAATTGAAGTAACAGAAGCTCGCGTATAGGTGGCCAGTTTCATAATGATGTAGTCTCCGGATTGGGAATAAGGTGAGTCAGGCGGCTTCTTGAAGTTGTGTCATCAGGTCGTCAATAGCTGCCGGCAAATCAGTCAGCGATTCGGCAACCCCAAAGATGTAGAAGTCGGGCCGCACAACTACCGCCTGTGCTCCGAGAGCGCCAAAGTACTGCTGATAGCTGCCATCGACATCAAAGACGTCGTTACCCGGGCTCGACCCCACGCAGATAAAGCGCGCGCCGAGACGTCGAAGGAACTGCTGCTGCTGATCCGACAGCAGGTGCTCGACTCGCTCGGATAGGCTCAATACCAGCCACCCGCGTCCAACGATGTCATCAAAGCGGCCGACGCGTCCTGCGACACGCACCCGTCCCTGAAGACACAGATCACCTCTCGCAGGCGAGTGCTTGCGCTGGTCTCGCTGAAGTAACCCCACCGCGAGCCGTGGAAATTCGGGAAGTGGCGGCGGCTGACCCGATAGAAACTGCTTATCGCGCTCGGCCGCTTTCTTCGGATCAGTAATGCAGATCACTTTACCGAGAGCCACCGCTCGTGCAATTACGCCCTCGACGTGCTGACGGCGCTCCATCTCATAGCTGTCCAGCACAGCTGCTGAGAGCTTTCCTTGCAACAGCGCAAGCAGCCGCCATGTGAGTGCCATTGCATCACGCATGCCCGAACACATGCCCTGACCCAGGAACGGCGGCATTAGGTGCGCGGCGTCGCCCGCGAGCAAGATGGCTCCGCGGCGCCAGTGTTCGGCAACTCCAGAGCGAAACGTGTACACCGCGCTGCGCACGATCTCGCCATCATTGGGCGTCACCCACCGTGACAGCAGCTCCCAGATTCGCTCCACGCGCGTTAGTTCCTCTGCCGTTTCACCTGGCAGCAACATCATTTCCCAGCGTACGTGATAGCGGCCGAGACGGCGGAACATCGAGGTCGGCCTTGCCGGATCGCACAGCTGACCCGTCAATGGCATGTCGAGCGTCGCATCTGGGTCATGGGGGCGGAAATCTACTACCAGCCACTCGGCGCGAAAGCCAAGATCAATCCAGCGCAGTTCGGCCGCCTGGCGTACGAAACTGTTCGCACCGTCTGCGCCTACCACGTACGACGCACGCACCTGCTTGCGCTCCTGCTCGGGCTGCCGCGCGCCATTAGGTTCGGGGGCCCCGCGCTCTACCTCCAATGTCACGCCATCAGCGTGTTCATGAAGCGCAACCGCCGCCCATCCCCTTTGTACCTTGACGTCTGGAAATGAATGCGCCCTTTTTTCCATCAAACGCTCTAGATCGGGCTGGTACATCATGTAGCGCGAGCCCCAACCGCACCGGCCAAGCGCAGGGCGCTTGAAACTCATCAGCACCTGGCCCTGAGCATTGGTCCACACATATTCTCCATCGACATTGACGGCAACGCGTTCGAATTCCTCGGCGATTCCAGCGGCCTGCAAGATGCGCATGCCCTCGTCATCGACAACGCAGGCGCGGGGCAATGCATAGATCTCTGGCCAACGCTCGAAGACTTCAACGCGCACACCGGCGGCACCCAGCAAGCCGCTTAGCAGCTGGCCCACAGGGCCAAATCCGACAATGGCCACATCGCAGTCCTGATTCATACAAACTGACCTGGATCAGCACCTAGCATCATGTGCTCTCCCAGAAATGAGGTATCGACCATCTAGGCGGCTCTCCCTCATAGGGCACGGTTTTCAGCACCGACGGGCGTCGGACGAAATCCGCAAACCACAGTCGAGCCCGCGGGCGCGAGCTGCGCCAGTCAACATCCGCGAAGCGAAAATCCAGATACCCAAGCGCACACCCGAGCGCAATATGCCCTATGGCGAAAGCCGTGGCCTGAATCTCTGGCATTTCGGCCTCGATCAGATCGAGCGCCGCGTTAATCTTGAGCGCCTGGGAATCGAGGATCGTCTGCATCTGCTGCGGGCGGGGGCGATTGCGTTCCGTGCGCCACAGCACCAAGAGGTCCAGCATGCCCGAGCCGAGTGCACACCAGCGCAGGGCCTGCCACCGTGCCGGTCCCGAGGCAGGATACATCGTCATCGGTGGACGGATTGTATCGAGGTATTCGCAGATGACATCGGAGTCAAACAAAGCCGTGCCTTCCGCCGTGATCAGCGTGGGAATCTTACTCAGGGGATTGAACCGCTGCAGCTCCACATTCGGCGTCGCAATCGCCGTCAGAGAGCGCACGCGATCGACCTCACTCTCGAGACCCTTCTCAAGGACACATATCGACACTTTGCGCACGAATGGCGAGATAGGGCCACCCCGCAGCACCATGCGCGGGACCTGAGAGGCGTTCATTGAAATCCGTACAGACGGGCTGGGTTATGACACAGTATCTGCGTGCGCACACGGGCATCCGGTATCCACCTACCCAACTGTTCGAGCAGTCCGGCAACCGTTGGCACTCGGTCACCAGTCATACCGAGGAAGGGCCAATCACTGCCCCAGAGCAGCTGGTCGCTGTTGGCTGCCACCAAGGTGTCATGAAACGGCCTGACGTCCTCATAGGCCGCCCCCTGCCGGGAGTTGCGGAATGACGTGAGCTTGACCCACACGTACCCATCGGCAAGAAGCTGCGCGAGCGTCTGAAAGGCACTATCTTGAACTCCACGCGTGACGTCGAAGTAGCCGAGATGATCGATAACCAGCGGTATCTCGTAGCTGCAAAGTTTTGACTGATGTTGTTCAATGACGTCGCAATTAGCCCATATCTGGGCATGCCATCCGAGCTCCCGCAGCCGCGGGGCCCACCGGTCGAGGTCTACGAGATCCAGGCGTCCGTCATAGCGACGGGCCAACGACGGCCCCGCGACATGGGTAAATCGGACCCCCCGGACCCCCGCGGCATGCAATTCGGAGAGCTCGCTGTCAGTGATTTCTGGCCGCGGTACCGCTACGCCCCGCAATTGATCCGGTGCGCTGCGCAGGGCCTCAATCAGGGCGCCTTGATTCCAGCCAGAGGCGCCACCGTGTACCAGGACTCCCCGGGCAATCCCAGCAGTGCGGAGCATTTCAAAGTAGCTTTCCTTCGTGGTCACTGGCGGCGTGTAAGGCCTGTCCTCGGCAAGAGGGAACCGATCAAATGGCCCAAACACGTGCGCGTGGCAATCGCAGGCATTCTTGGGGACTATAACGGCCGGCGACGATGCATTACTCATCAGGGTACCCCCAAACTGAATCTAGCCATGGAATGAGCAGCGAACAGTAGCGCTCTCCCATTGTCGTTGGTCACCGCCGCTGGCTCGCCACAATCCTGGACTCAGTGACGCCGAAGCACCCGGGCAGGCGAACTTCCTCCGGGACATCTTCAATCAACGCAGTCCGCACCCACACCGACAGAGCCCTAAGAGAACGGAGCGACTGCGTGCCCGTGCCGTTGGGTGCCAATTCTCGAGGAACATAACCGAGCCACGATGCCGATTCGGCGGCCTATCATGATGAGTCAACTCGACACACGATCGTGTTATTTCAGTCTCAAACGCAGCCGTGGCGCATCGCTTCCATGGTGCGTCACAGGAGTGTTGTCCAGTACCTACTATAGGAGGCCGTCGCCTCAGCACGTAGAGCCGCTTCGCGCCGTCTCGCCGGCTGCGACGCAGCTGCCCGACACTCCTCAGCGAAAACATTGGCCATCGAGGGCCCCTCCGGCCCGTTGCGCGGCAGGTGACCGCCGAACCGGAACCGCTCCATTGGTCCGGTTTCACACGATCTACGGTCCGGCTGAGGGGTCGCGCCATATCGACTCTACATTCTTTGTTGTCGGACCAAGCTCAAGTATCGCCCGTGCCTCGGTCGGGCTTGCCACATGAGAGCCCAGCGCTTCGATTATTTTCACTGCCCGCTCAACCAAGGGGGCATTACCCGTGGCCAATTCACCACGGTTTATGTAGATGTTGTCTTCCAGACCGACCCGCACGTTACCGCCCAGGATCACGGCTTGCGCCACCATAGGAAACTCCTGGCTTCCTATACCGAACGCCGCCCATTGCGCGTTGGGCGGCAACTCACCCGCCATCGCCAGCATTCCAGTCGCGCTTGCCGGCGCCGTCCAGGGAATGCCCAGGCACAGCTGGAACAATGGTCTTCCTTTGATAATTCCTCGTTTCACAAAATTTGCCGCCAGCCGCACATGCCCGAGATCGAACACCTCCAGTTCCGGCTTGACGCCTGCCGCCTGGATCATCGCAGCCATTCGCTCCAGATGGGCCGGCAAATTGACGAACGCATACGATGGGAAAGTCATCGTGGCGATATCAAGGCTACACAGATCCGGCAGAAGCGAGACCACGTGTTCGACACGCTTGTCCGGGTGCGACATCGTGCTCTCCGCATTGCCCATCATCGGGTCGGAGTCACTGGGTGCAAAACGGGCACCGGGCCCCGTGGTCAGGTTGATAAGAACGTCACTGCGGGCGTCGCGTATGCGATTGACTACCTCTTCATAGAGAGCGATGTCCATGGAAGGCTCGCCAGTCTCCGGGTCGCGCACGTGAATATGTACGATGGCAGCGCCAGCGGCGCGAGCGCGCAGCGCTTCGTCGGCAATCTGCTTCGGCGTCACCGGCACGGCCGGATTGGTTCTCAGTGCCTCCATGGTGGAGCCCGTCACCGCGCAGGTAATTATGACTTTATCGACCATGACGTGTCGCACCAGTGATGCACATACGGCGTTGCATGCTAGACCTGTCGTAACGCGCCGCCTACCAACGCCTGACAAATCAGTTATGCCGCTGGAGCAGTGGGCGGCCCGGGTGCCTATATATAGAGTCGCACCCATGTGGCGACCATCTATGGCGGAGTCTGGATCCTCCCTCGCGCATCCGAGGGGTCCGCCTGCTGGACATTCCCGTCTGCTAGGCCATACGACCCGCAACTTTTCGGAGTTGCGGACGTGGCTGTTCTATGGATGGGTCGTGGCGTTTGGATCGGCCTTCGGTATTGCATTCGGCATATCAGCCTTCTTGCCCTCCACGATAGGACTCATGGTGGGCCCGCTGCATCGGGATCTCGGGTGGACGGCGCCTCAGGTTCTGCTTGCGCTCAGCTTCACCACGACGTGCACGATCGTTGCGGCGCCGATCGTCGGCAGCCTCGTTGATCGCTTTGGCGCGCGCAACATTATTGCGCTGTCATTTGTGATTGAAGGTCTGATCATCGCCTCCTGCTACAGTCTCCACGAGTTGCGGTGGTTGTACTTGCGCTATGCGGCCTTCGCCCTGTTTGGTACGGGCACCACGGCAATTGGTTTTTCGGCGCTCATTACGCGCTGGTTTGATCGGCGCCGTGGACTGGCGCTCGGATTTGCTTTGGGCGGCTTGGGAGCCGGTGGTGTCTTCTGGTCGCTAGTAACTCAGTGGCTATTTGATCACCTGGGGTGGCGACAGGCATTCCCGGTGCTTGGCGCCATGGTCATAACGGTCGCTCCATTATTGTTTCTGGCGCTACGGGATAGTCCCGCCTCGATGGGATTGACAGTGGACGGTGCTGCGCGCGATGCATTGGCAAGACTGCCTACGTCTCTGGGCGCGACCCTGCACGATGCAACGTCCTCAGCACACTATTGGTTGATGATGGCGACATTTCTGCTCATCGCGACTTCAACGTACGGTGTCATTCTCAATCTCGTGCCGCTGCTCGTGGGTCAGGGCGCCAGCGCGACCCATGCTTCGCATGTGCAGGCGTCCTTGTGGTCGGTGCTGGTCATCGGTCGCATCGCGACTGGCTGGCTCATGGACCGCTTCTTTGCCCCGCGCGTTGCACTGGCATTCCTTATCCCTTCGATCATTGGCCTCGTCATGCTGGCCGGCGGCGCAGTCGGCAGCGGCGCCTACCTTGCTGCGATGCTCGTCGGGCTGGCTGCAGGCGCCGAAGTCGATATCATGGCCTATCTCGTCGGCCGATATTTCGGACTCCGTCACTTTGGCGCCATCTATGCGACTTTCTTTGCTGTCTATGCTGTAGGTACCAGCTTAGGCCCCGCTCTCACAGCGACCTTCGCCATGCACAGTGGCGGGTACGCTGCGCCATTGTGGTATCTCGTTGCGGCTCTCTGTCTAGCGGTCCTATTGCTCCTGCGCTTTCCGCGATTTGATTCTTCTCATGAATGAAGCCTTTGTTTGCGATGCCACACGGACCCCGATTGGGCGTTATGGCGGTGCACTCGCTGCCGTACGATCGGATGATCTGGCGGCACTGACCCTCCGTATGCTGATGCAACGAAATGCCCGCGTCGACTGGGAGCAGGTGGACGATGTAATTCTCGGGTGCACAAATCAGGCCGGTGAGGACAACCGTAACATCGCCCGAATGGCGGCATTACTTGCCGGTCTGCCCGTTAACGTCGGAGGCAGTACGGTCAACCGCTTGTGCGGATCCGGCCTCGATGCCGTTGGCGCCGCCGCACGGGCCGTCCGCAGCGGAGATGCAGAGCTGGTAATCGCTGGCGGGGTGGAGAGCATGAGCCGCGCGCCCTTCGTCATGCCAAAAGCCTCCAAGCCCTTTGCCCGCGACAGCGCGCTGTTCGATACGACAATCGGTTGGCGTTTTATCAATCCGCTCATGCACAAGAGCTTTGGCACCGATTCCATGCCGGAAACAGCGGAAAACGTCGCCCAAACATTTCGAATCAGCCGCGAGGACCAGGATGCGTTTGCGCTGCGTAGTCAGCAACGCGTAGCGGCGGCCCAGGCCTCTGGCCGACTTGCCACTGAGATCTGCGCTGTGGCGGTCGCGGCTCACGGTGGCACTTCGATAACGGTGCTGCAAGATGAGCATCCGAGACTGACCTCGCTTGAGGCGCTTGGCCGTTTGCCGCCCATTGTTCGGGCTGACGGGACGATCACCGCGGGAAACGCCAGTGGCATCAATGATGGCGCCGCGGCCTTGCTGGTCGCTAACGAAGGAGCAATCGCTCGCCACGGCCTTACAGCGCGTGCCCGGGTGGTGGGCGTTGCATGTGCCGGCGTCGAGCCACGGCTAATGGGCATCGGTCCTGTGCCAGCCACCCGTCGGCTCCTTGATCGTGTGGGCATGACGGTCGATCAGCTCGAAGTGATCGAGTTGAATGAAGCCTTTGCCGGCCAGGCCCTTGCCGTTATGCGCCAACTCGGTATTGCTGACGAGGATCCGCGTGTGAATCCCAACGGCGGCGCGATTGCACTAGGGCACCCTCTTGGAATGTCCGGCGCTCGGTTAGCGCTGACGGCGACCGAAGAGCTACTGCGACGGCGCCGCCGC
>JBEKOK010000081.1:0-12852 GCA_049521875.1 Steroidobacteraceae bacterium | reverse complement strand
AGGCACGCTCGTTATTCACGATATTCGGCCTCGGGTACGCGGCCGTATTCACGGTCTTCACTCTGCTGTATCTGCATGCCTGGAGCCTTCGCGCACAGCTGGCCCTGACGCCGCTGGAGGCGCTGCGCACGCGGGTGAGTGTTTCGAATGAGATCGCCATGGTCGTGATTGGCTTACTGTCGGCAGCGCTGGCTAAGCTACTGCCGGATCGTGAGGTGGGGCTCACGGGCTTCACCTACATTCTCGTCCCCATCTATTTCACGATCGCCGGTTCGCTCACGGGTCGTCGTGAACGAGCGCTTCAGTCACAGCCTCCTGACTGATCAGCCCAATCTCGTCGAAGGCGGCCCGTAGTTCTGCAGCGCAGTGACGTCGTTCAGCACTTCATCGAGACCGGTATAGAGAAGATTCATCACCTCATGGGCCTGAAAGGCGCGGTTGCGGCGCTGCTTGGTCTGGGCACGCAGTATGTCCATCTCGAGCAGTAAGTTCACGGCAGAACTGGCGGCGGGGAATGAGATTTGAAGCGCCGTGGCTACCGCGTTCACCGTGACGACAGGTTGTCCTAAGAGATATTCAATCAAACGCCAGGCCGTCGCATGACGACGTACGCGGCGTTCTTCAAGCAGACGGTGCCAGCGCTCGGCCGTGCTCGCTAGCTCGCGCAGCAGATCGATCGTGTTGCGGCAGGAGGCGATTGTGCACTCCAAATACAGCTCGATCCACTTGTCCCATCGCAAGCGCATCTGCACGTCAAGCAATGCATCGTAGTATTCGCGCTGACGCAGTTTTAGAAAGGTCGCCAAATGGATGGGCGGCTCCTCTTCCGCGACGAACATCAGCGGAAAGAGAAGTCGGCCCACGCGACCGTTGCCGTCAATGAAGGGGTGGATGGCTTGGATCTGGGCGTGGACGACGGGTGCGCGCGCGAGCACTCCTAAGCGGTAATGGCTCTTCGGGTCGCGCTCGGCAAGAATGAGTCGATGCAGTTCGCTCATCAGCTGCGGCACGTGGTCTGCGGGCGGCGGGATGAAGCGCGCCTGCTCGATTTTAAAGCCGCCGATCCAGTTTTGGATGTTGCGCAGCTTTCCGGGCGTGGAGCGCGCATCGCCCAACATGAGATGCTCGTGTAAATTGCAGATGAACGGCACGTCTAGTGCCGCGGCACCCCGCGCTGTAGCTTGCTGCACGCCCCAGGTATACGCATGCAGGCAGTTGAGCGTCACATCAGCATCTGGATCGGCAGTCTCATCCGCTGTACCGGCTTCCATCTCGTGCAGCAGCAGGGCATCGAACCGGGTATGCGTGCCCTCGATCTGGCTGCTCTCGACGGCTTCGCGCCGATTGAGCATGTGCATAAGCAGTTTTGAATACTTTGGAGCTGTACGCACGGCGGCCGCCAGTTGTTGCATCTCTCTGTGGGCTACACCCAGCAGGGGAGAGTCGATATGCGGAAACTCCGGCGTTGGCGGTACCACGGCATAGCAGCCTGAATGTCCCGGCACGGGCACTGCGGTCGCCTGAAGGCGAGGGTGGAGCTCCGACTTTTTCACGGGAGAAGCTGAGATACGATGAGGATTATTACTTGATCATAGCCTAAACATTTAATATAGAAGTTCTTATTATATGTTTTGTCCTAAAACTCGTAATAATAGCGAACCAGTTCAAGTTTTCGGAAGCCAGTTTCCCCCAATTTCCACAATCCCACGGGTCGATGCTTCGAAGAGCTGGGGATCAGGCAGTTGCGTAGTAATACCCGCAGCCAAAAAAAAAGCCCCGCATAGCGGGGCTCGAGGTATTGCGCGGAGACGGGGGGGTCTTGTTCCGCGACTTTCGGAAGGACACCGGACTCACGTCCGGCGTCTTTCCATGGTTCACATCATACCTGAGCGGATTGGTTTGTAAAGTGAACTGTATGTGACATGCACATTAACAGTCCGTTTACATATCCATGCCGCCCATGCCGCCCATGCCGCCCGGAGCGCCGTGGCCGTGCTCGGCATCGTCCTTCGGGGCTTCGGCGATCATGACTTCAGTCGTCAGCAGCAGGCCGGCCACCGAGGCCGAATTCTGCAGCGCCAGACGGGTCACCTTGGTCGGGTCCAGGATCCCGGCTTCGAGCATGTCACCGAACGTTCCGGTGGCCGCGTTGTAGCCGTAGGCGCCCTTGCCGCCCTTGACCTGGTTCAGGATCACGGCGGCATCTTCACCGGCGTTCTCGACGATCTGGCGGAGGGGCTCCTCAATCGCACGGTGCAGAATGCGGATGCCGACCGACTGGTCTTCATTCGCACCCTCGAGCTTATCGAGGGCCTTCTGCGCGCGGATCAGGGCTACGCCACCACCCGGCACCACGCCTTCTTCGACGGCCGCACGCGTGGCGTGCAGGGCGTCTTCGACGCGGGCCTTCTTTTCCTTCATCTCGATCTCAGTGGCAGCGCCGACCTTGATCACGGCAACACCGCCGGAGAGCTTGGCAACGCGCTCCTGGAGCTTCTCCTTGTCGTAATCGCTGGTGGCTTCCTCGATCTGCTGGCGGATCGACTCGACGCGGGCCTTGATGTCCGTCGCCTTGCCGTGTCCGTCGATGAGCGTGGTGTTTTCCTTCTCGACAACGATCTTCTTGGCTTCGCCAAGATCGTTGAGAGTGGCCTTCTCGAGTGACAGGCCGACTTCGTCCGAGATCACGACACCGCCGGTCAGCACCGCGATGTCCTGCAGCATCGCCTTGCGACGATCGCCAAAGCCCGGGGCCTTGACGGCAGCAACCTTGAGGATGCCACGGATGTTGTTCACGACCAGCGTGGCCAGAGCCTCGCCTTCGACGTCCTCGGCGACGACCAGCAACGGCCGGCCAGCCTTGGCAACGCCCTCGAGCACCGGCAGGAGCTCGCGGATGTTGGAGATCTTCTTGTCAACCAGCAGCACGTAGGGCTTTTCCAGCTCGGTGCTCTGATTGGCCTGATTGTTGATGAAATACGGCGAGAGGTAGCCGCGATCGAACTGCATGCCTTCGACCACTTCGAGCTCGTTCTCGAGACCCGAACCCTCTTCAACCGTGATCACGCCCTCTTTGCCGACCTTCGCCATCGCGTCGGCAATCGTCTTGCCGATGCTCTCGTCGGAATTCGCGGAGATCGTGCCGACCTGCGCAATCGCCTTGCTGTCCTTGCACGGCTTGCTGAGCTTCTTGAGCTCCTCAGTCGCTGCAATGACGGCCTTATCAATTCCGCGCTTGATGTCCATCGGGTTGCGGCCCGAGGCCACGGCCTTCAGGCCCTCGCGGATGATGGCCTGCGCCAGAACTGTGGCGGTAGTGGTGCCATCGCCAGCCTCGTCGGAGGTGTTGGAGGCGACTTCCTTGACCATCTGCGCGCCCATGTTCTCGAACTTATCCTTCAGTTCGATTTCCTTGGCGACGGACACGCCGTCCTTGGTGATGGTCGGGGCGCCGAAGCTCTTCTCGAGCACTGCGTTGCGGCCCTTGGGGCCCAGCGTCGCCTTGACGGCGTTCGCCAGGATGTTCACGCCGCGGAACATGCGTGTCCGGGCGTCATCGCTGAAACGTACTTCTTTAGCTGCCATGGTGATCTATCCTCAATAATTGGTTGGCGCTTTCAGGCGCCTGACTTACTTCGACTCGATGACGGCCACGACGTCTTCTTCGCGCATGACCAGCAGTTCTTCACCGTCGACTTTCACTTCGGTGCCGCTGTACTTGCCGAACAGGATGTGGTCGCCGACCTTGACGTCGAGCGCACGGACGCCGCCGTCCTCGAGAATCTTGCCCTTGCCAACCGCCAGCACTTTGCCCCGTACGGGCTTCTCAGCGGCTGAATCCGGAATCACGATGCCGCCTGGTGAGGTGCGCTCTTCTTCGAGACGCTTCACGATCACGCGGTCATGAAGAGGACGAATCTTCATGGATGACACTCCTTTATGGTGTTTTGGATAACTTGGAAATCGGTAGCAGCGGAGGCCTGTTAGCACTCTCCCCTGGCTGCTGCTAATCATAGGGGCGGAATCGCCAATTGCAAGCGCCAATTAGCGACACATGACGTGGACAGGCGAAGGGATTATGCTGAAATAGTGGGTGCGCTGGTTAGCATTTAACCTATTGAATTTATTATAGTTAGACGCCTCACAAGGTAACCCTAATGACCCGCTACGCCCGACTTGCCCTGCTAAGCCTGATGGCGCTCGCCGCCGCCCCGATCCTGGCCGCGGCCGATGCCGCCGGGGGCGGGAACCTGAACGCCCTGCTGGCCAATTCGAACAATTCGAGCGAGTTTCTGCCTCCCGAGAAGGCCTTTGTGCTGACCGCCGCGGCCGACGGGCCGGACCGGGTACGCCTGGACTGGGTCATCGCGCCCGGCTACTACCTCTATCAGAGCCGCCTGAAGTTCTCGAGCCCGAGCACGTCGGCGACGCTCGGGTCGCCGGAGCTGCCGGCCGGGGACACAAAGAACGATGAGTTTTTCGGCAAGCAGGTCGTCTACCACCACACCCTCACCGTTCGGCTGGCCGTGGCGCGCGCAGCCGGCACGGCACTTGATCTGCCGGTGATCGTGACCTACCAGGGTTGCGCCGAGGCCGGCCTGTGCTACCCACCGCAGGTGCGCAACCTGACCATCAGCCTGCCCTCCGGCACTGCGGCAGCTGGCGGGGGCTCGGGCAGCAGTGGCTACGTATCCAAGCAGGACTGGATGGTCAGCCTGATCCGCTCCGGGAACATCTTCTACATGCTGGCGGTGGCCTTTGCCTTCGGCCTCGGGCTCGCCTTCACGCCGTGCGTGCTGCCGATGGTGCCGATCCTCTCGGGCCTGATCGTCGGCAGCGGCGAACGCGTCAGCACCGCTCGCGCCTTTGCGCTCTCGCTGACCTATGTCCTCGGCATGGCGATCACCTACACCGCCGCCGGTGCGGCCACTGCCGCAGCCGGCAGCCAGGTGCAGGCGATGTTCCAGCAACCCTGGATCATCCTGCTGTTCTCGGCGATCTTCATCGCCATGGCGCTGTCGATGTTTGGTCTCTACACCGTGCAGATGCCCGCGTTCATACAGACGCGCCTGGCGCAGACGAGCAATCGCCAGCGCGCCGGCTCCTTCAGTGGCGTCGCCGTGATGGGCGCGCTCTCGGCGCTGATCGTCACGACCTGCGTCGGACCCGTGCTGGTCGCTGCGCTGGTGGTGATTGGCAAGAGTGGCGCGATCTCGCGCGGTGCTGCGGCCCTGTTCGCAATGAGTCTTGGCATGGGCGCGCCGCTGCTGGTCGTCGGCACCTCGGCCGGCAAACTCCTGCCCAAGCCCGGCATGTGGATGGATGCCATCAAGCGCCTGTTCGGTGTGCTGATGTTGTTCGTCGCGGCCTGGATGCTCTCGCGCCTCTTAAGCGATCGGGCCAGTCTGCTGCTGTTTGCGCTGCCGCTGATCGCAGGCCTCGTGGTGCTGTGGCAGTTCCCCGGTCGCACTTTTGGCAAAGGCGTGGCGCGCCTCGCGGCCGTGGCCTGCGCTGTGTACGCAGCGCTGCTGGTCAACGGCTATCGCATCGGCGCCTCCGATCCGCTGGCGCCACTGTCGCTGCCGGCGCCAGCGAGCGCCAGCGCCAGCACACCGGCGGGACCCGCCTTCCGCGACATTCATTCGGTGGCGGACTTGGATCGCGAGGTCAAGGCGGCCTCGGCCCAGGGCCACGCGCTGATGCTGGATTTCTATGCCGACTGGTGCACCTCCTGTAAGGAGATGGAGCGCTACACATTCAATGATGCCGGAGTCCGTCAGGCCTTCGGCAGCATGGTGCTGCTGCGCGCCGACGTGACTGCCAATAATGATGAGGACAAAGCATTGCTGGCTCGCTTCCAGGTGATTGGGCCACCAACGATCGCGTTTTACGATGCCTCCGGCGAAGAGCAGAGCGCACTGCGGGTCGTTGGCTACATGAAGGCGCCGGAGTTTGCGGCGCTTCTGCACCAGCTGGTGCCGGCTACCGCTTCGATCTCGCCTGGCGGCTCATGAAGAATCTGTCGGTGACGGCTGCGATAGTGATCGCGGCCGTGGGTGTCGCGGCGGGGTTTGTGGGCTACAAGCTGTTGCCGGACACGCATCAGGCGACGGCGCGTGTGTTGGTGGACCGCTCTGCGGCCCCGTCATCGGCGCCTGAGACTTCGCCTGAGGCGGCGCCCGTGCCGGAACTCGTTCCCGAGATTCACATGCCGGATCTGCAGGGTAAGCAACGCACACTGGCGGAGTTCGCCGGTCAACCTCGCATCATCAATTTCTGGGCGACCTGGTGCGGACCCTGCCGGCGCGAAATCCCGCTGCTCAACGCGCTGCAGCACAGCCACCGCCAGGAGAAGCTGCAGATCATCGGCATCGCGGTCGACTTCGAGAAGGCAGTGCAGGAGTACGTCAAGAAGACCCACATTGATTATCCGGTGCTCATCGGAGAGGATGCCGGCCTCGATGCAGCCCAGAAGTTTGGTATTTCCGACCTGGTGCTGCCGTTCTCGGTGTTCGTTGATGCCAGCAATCGGGTAGTAGCCGTCAAGATCGGCGAACTTCACCAGCCCGAGGTAGCGTTCATCCTGCTGTCAATCGCGCAGCTGGATGCCGGTAAGAGCAGCCTGCAGGATACCCGCGCGGCCATCCAGGCCGAGCTCAGGAACGAGGCCCAGCAGCGCGCCCAGGCTCCGGCCCCGGCCACCTGAAGGCGGAAAACTTCCCGCCAGGGTGAGATTGGGGCCAAAAAGCAGGATCTGGCCTCTAAAGTATCCAAACGCCGTCGAATTCGGTACATTCGCGCCAGCTTGAGATGAGCGAATCAAAAAAGAAAGGCCGACTGGCACGCATGCTGTTAATGGATGGACCCACGTTGAACTGCCCCGCCGCCCGCGACCCGGGCTACCGGAATGATTCCGGCATGGCGGCTCAGTACTCACGCTGCCGCTAGGTATCCCCCGCCGCCCCCGGCACACCTTTGGACCAGACTTAGTGGGAGTCCCTGCGTATGGACATAAGAAAGATCAAAAAGCTGATCGAGCTGCTCGAGGAATCGGGAGTAGCCGAGATCGAGATCAAGGAAGGCGAGGAGTCGCTGCGGATCTCGCGCATGTCCAAGGGCATCCAGGTCAGCAGCAGCCCGATCGCCCCACTGCCGGCACCGGCCGCAGCCGCCGCGCCGCTGAGCGCGCCTGCGGCAGCCGCTGCACCCTCGGCGACGACCGCCGCGGCTGGCGAGCAGATCGTCACGGCGCCGATGGTCGGCACCTACTATTCCTCGCCCTCACCCGGAGCCAAGGAATTCATCAGCATCGGCGATGAGATCAAGGCCGGCCAGGTGCTGTGCATTATTGAAGCGATGAAAATGATGAACCAGATCGAGTCAGAGACGGACGGCACGATCCGCGCGATCCTGGTCAAGAATGGCGAGCCGGTCGAGTTTGGCCAGCCGCTATTCATCGTCGCCTGACGCGCATGCTCGACAAAATAGTCATCGCTAACCGTGGCGAGATTGCGCTGCGCATCCTGCGCGCCTGCCGGGAACTGGGTATCAAGACGGTCGCGGTCCACTCCACGGCCGATGCCAACCTCAAGCACGTTCTGCTGGCCGATGAGTCGGTGTGCATCGGGCCACCGCAGTCGGCCCAGAGCTACCTGAACATGCCAGCGATCATCAGCGCCGCCGAAGTCACCGACTCGGTCGGCATACATCCGGGTTACGGATTCCTGTCCGAGAACGCGGACTTCGCCGAACGGGTCGAAAAGAGCGGCTTTACCTGGATCGGGCCGAAGGCCGAAACCATCCGGCTGATGGGTGATAAGGTCTCGGCGATCAGCGTCATGCGCAAGCACGGCGTGCCCTGCGTACCCGGTTCCAGCGGCCCGCTCGGCGACAACTCGGATGAGAACCTGCGTATCGCCAAGGACATCGGCTATCCGGTGATCATCAAGGCCTCGGGCGGTGGCGGCGGGCGCGGCATGCGCGTCGTGCATGCCGGCGGCGCCCTGCTCAGCTCGATCGCAGTGACGCGCTCGGAAGCGCAGGCGGCCTTCGGCAATAACCAGGTCTACATGGAGAAATTCCTCGAGCGGCCGCGGCACATCGAATTCCAGGTGATCGGCGACCATCATGGCAATGTCGTGTGCCTGGGCGAGCGCGACTGCTCTATGCAACGTCGCCACCAGAAAGTCATCGAGGAGGCGCCGGCTCCCGGCATCACACCCAGGCAGCGCAAGCAGATGACCGAGCGGGTTATCGATGCCTGCCGCGCCGTGGGCTATCGCAGCGCCGGCACGCTCGAGTTCCTGTATCAGGACAATGAGTTCTACTTCATCGAGATGAATACCCGCATCCAGGTCGAGCATCCGGTGACCGAAGAGGTGACCGGCATCGATCTGGTCAAGACCCAGCTGCAGGTGGCGGCCGGGGAGAAGCTGCCGTTCTCGCAGAGCGACATCCAGGTGCGCGGTCATGCGATCGAATGCCGCATCAATGCCGAGGATCCGCGCACCTTCATGCCTTCGCCCGGACCGATCCGCCTCTGGCACGCGCCGGGGGGACCGGGCATCCGCGTCGACAGTCACGTCTACTCCGGCTACAGCGTGCCGCCGTTCTATGACTCGATGATCGGCAAGCTCATTGCCTATGGCGATACGCGCGATACCGCGATTGCCCGCATGCGCAATGCCCTCTCGGAGCTGGTCGTCGAGGGCATCAAGACCAACACCGCGCTGCACCTGGAGATTCTCTCGCATTCCCAGTTCCAGGCCGGCGGCCTGGATATTCATTATCTGGAACGCCGCCTGGGTCTGAAGTAGCCCGGTCCGCGGCGGATCGCGCCCGAGATGCCCTACTTAGCCTTGTCGATCGACCTGGAGGCACTCGATGCCGAGCGCGTCGAAGCCGCCTGCTTTGCCAGCGGCGCGCTGTCGGTAACCTTCAGCGACGCGCGCGACGATGCGATCCTCGAACCGGCTCTTGGCACGCAGCCGTTATGGCCCAGCACCCGTCTGCAGGCGCTCTACGCCGAGACCACCGACGCCGCCCTTCTGAAACTGGTGCTGGCTGCGAGGCTCGGAATCGAGCCGGCGGTCATTCAAAGCGCGAACGTGGCTGATCGTGTCTGGGAGCGCGAGTGGCTGCGCGATTTCAAGGCCATGAAATTCGGGCGCCGGCTGTGGGTCTGTCCGCACCACGAGCGGGTCACCGACCCGGAAGCCCGCGTCGTCGCCCTGGATCCGGGGCTCGCCTTTGGCACCGGTACGCACCCATCGACCGCGCTGTGCCTGGAGTGGCTGGATCGGGAACTGCCTGAAGGCGCCGAAGTGCTCGACTACGGCTGCGGTTCGGGGATCCTGGCGCTCGCCGCGGCCCGTCTGGGTGCGCGCCACGTGGTCGCCTATGACATCGACCCGCAGGCGCTGCTCGCCACAACCCAGAACGCCGCGGCGAATGGGCTCTCGGCACAGATCAGCGTGTGCGCGACGGCCGCGGATCTGCCGGTACGAACCGGCATTATTCTGGCCAATATCCTTGCCGGCACGTTAGAGGAGCTGGCCGAGGAGTTCGCGGAGCGGCTGAGCCGCGGCGGCCGGCTGTTACTGGCCGGGATTCTTGCCGAACAGGCCGATGCCGTGACAGGCGCTTACGCGCCGTGGTTTGATATCCAACTGGCAGGCCAGCGCCAGGACTGGGTTGCGCTGGAAGGGATCCGAAGCGGCGATGTTCACGGTCTGTCCTAAATGCACGCTCACCCTCGCGGTGACCGCACCTGATCTGCGGATCGGGCAGGGCTTTGTGCGTTGCGGACGCTGCTCCAATGTATTCAATGCACTGCTCGCGCTCTCGGAGGAGCCCGACGCGGCAGCAGGCGCCGTGCCCGCGGCGTTGGCACCGGAGGCAACGCCAGCGGCCATCGCTCCGAAGCCTCAGGCGTCGCCCCCTCTGCCCAAGGCAGCACCACCGCCCGCGGCGCGCAGCGCGCCCCCGCCGCCCGCGCCCGCGCCCGCGCCCCCGCCCGCGCGCAGCGCACCGGCAGCCGCGGCCACGGCGAGCGCCGCACCTACGGAATCCAACCTGCGCGAGTCGCGCGAAACCGGCACCTTCGAGACCATCGTGCTCGAGGGCGATGGCATCCTGCAGACCGAGGAGTTCGTACCCGAGGAAGCGGTGGACACCCAGATTGCGGCGGTTGCCCGGCAACTGGCCGCCAATCAGGCCTCTGCGGAGCGCGTGGAGGAAATGCCCCCGGTCGAGGAACCCGAGCCGGCCGCCGAGGCGGTGCCGGCCGAATTCCTGCGCGCTCCGGGGGCGCGTGCCTGGCCACACCTGTTGCCGTATGTGGCAGCGATCGTGCTGCTGGTGCTGGTGCTTGCCGCTCAGGCCATTCATCACTGGCGCAATCAGCTTGCGATGCAGCCCACCTGGTCGGCGCCACTGACCCGCATGTACCGCGCACTCGGGATGCCGCTGACGCCCAACTGGGACGTGCACGCCTACGATGTCCGCCAGCTGGGCGCAATGGCGGACCCGAACGGCGGCAGCACCATTCATGTCCATGTCAGTCTTGCCAATCATGCCCCCCACGCGCAGCCGGCACCGATCCTGCGCCTGACATTGCTGGATCGATTCGGCAAACGCGTGGCGGCACGCGACCTGAAGCCCGCGGACTACCTGATGCCCTCGCAGGCGCCATTGCTCCAGGCCGGCCAGCGCATCGAAGCACAGATTGCCGTGGCTGATCCGGGCCCGGATGCCACCAGCTTCGAGCTCGATGCCTGCCTGATCGGTGCCGGATCGCAGCTGCGCTGCGCCAACGACACGCCCACGCTCCCGCAGCTGCCATGACTCTGAGCATTGGCGAACTTCGGCTCCCGGGCCGGGTGCTGCTGGCGCCCATGGCCGGCATCACCGACCCGCCGTTTCGCGCGCTGTGCCGGGACTTCGGTGCCGCGCTCACTTATGGGGAGATGCTGAGCTCGGATCAGGAACTTTGGACTACGTCCAAATCACGCCGACGCCAGGTGCAGGGCGATGAGTTGGGTCCGCGTGTCGTGCAGCTGGCCGGCGCCGAGCCGCAGGCGGTCGCCGAGGCCGCCCGCGCCAGCGCCGATCAGGGCGCGGCGCTGATCGATATCAATATGGGCTGCCCGGCGAAGAAGGTCTGCAACCGCTTGTGCGGTTCGGCGTTGCTGGCGGACGAATCGCTGGTCGCGCGTATCCTGGAGGCTGCGGTACACGCGGTGAAGGTCCCGGTCACGGTCAAGATTCGCACCGGATCGGATCCGCAGCGACGCAACGGCGTCGAGATTGCGCGCCTGGCCGAGCGCTGTGGCGTCAGCGCCATTGCGGTGCACGGTCGGACGCGCGCCGATCTGTTTCGCGGTGACGCCGAATACGAAACCATCCGCGCTATCAAAGCGGCGGTCCAGATACCTGTTATTGCCAATGGCGATATACGCACGGCGCAGCAGGCACAAAACGTGCTTGCGTTTACCGGTGCCGATGCCGTAATGATCGGGCGCGGCGCGCAGGGTTCACCATGGATTTTCCGCGATGTCAATGCATATCTGTCCGAAGGAAAATTCCTCGCGCCACTCTTGCGTCAGCGAATTACTGAGATCATCCTTCAGCACCTCGAATCCCTGTACGCGTTCTATGGTGAACAGACTGGAATTCGAATGGCACGAAAGCATCTAGGCTGGTATTGCCAGCTGCACTCCGACGGCACTGAACTGCGGCGCGAATTGATGGCCGCGGCGGACTCGGCGTCGCAGTTCGCAGCCGCAGCGCGGGGCTTTGGTCGCTGGGTGGCAGCACAGCAGGCGGCTGCTTGAATGCAGGTCGGGCTCAATAACTACAGAATACGGACAGAGCATCTTGATGAATCGGATGAACGGCAAAGAGCTGCCGCTGCGCAGTCACACCGAGCGTGTGCTGCATGATTATTTCTCCAGTCTCAATGGCCACCGGCCGGCGCGACTCTACGATCTGGTGCTGCGCGAAGTCGAAGAGCCGCTGTTTCGTGCGGTACTCGATTACTCCTCGGGCAACCAGACGCGTGCTGCGGGAATTCTCGGCATAACGCGCACGACGCTGCGCAAGAAACTGCGCGCCCTGGGGCTGGCGGAGTAGCGCGTGCGACGCGCACTGCTCTCGGTCTCCGACAAGAATGGCCTGACCGAATTCGCCCGCGCCTTAAGCGGCCGCGGCATCGAACTGCTCTCCACCGGGGGTACTGCACGGCTGCTGATCGGCGCCGGCATCCCGGTCACCGAGGTCGCCAGCTACACCGGATTTCCGGAGATCATGGACGGGCGCGTCAAGACGCTGCACCCGCGCATTCACGGCGGCCTGCTCGGCCGGCGCGGCACCGACGATGCGGTGATGGCCGAGCACGGCATCCAACCCATCGATCTGCTGGTCATCAATCTCTATCCGTTCGCTGCCACGATCGCGCGCCCCGGCTGCAGCTACGATGAGGCGATCGAGAATATCGATATCGGTGGGCCTGCCATGGTGCGTGCCGCGGCCAAGAATCACAAAGACGTGACCGTGCTGGTCGACCCGGCTGACTACGCCAGCGTGCTCGGCGAACTCGATGCCAGCGGTGCCACTTCGATCGATACGCGCTCGCGGCTGGCCGCGAAGGCATTCGCGCACACCGCCGCCTACGACACGATGGTAGCCAGCTACCTGCTCGGACAGCAGCAGCTGCCGCTCGAGCGCTTCCCCGACCGATTGCCGCTGATGCTTAGCAAAGCGCAGGACCTGCGCTATGGCGAGAACCCCCATCAGCGGGCTGCGTTCTACCGCACGCTAGGCGCCCGCGGCGCTTCGGTCGGTAGCGGCGAG
>JBEKOK010000080.1:0-12961 GCA_049521875.1 Steroidobacteraceae bacterium | reverse complement strand
GTGTCGACCGTCAGGATTGCATCGTCCACCGAGTCGAGCGTCTGGCGTGCGCGCCCGGGCCGGGCATCGAGATGGGCCAGGGTCTGCACGGTCTGCGTTGGCAGGACTTCCACGCCGACGATCAGCAGCGCTGCTATGCCATCATGCTCCACCGGCCAGGAACTCAGTTCCAGTCGCGATTGCTGGCCCTGCAGACCGACCAGATCCACTTCATAGCGCTCGGCCGACGGTACGCCGGTGAGACGGTGCAGTATGTTCTCCCCGACCAGGTCGGCATATTCGGGGGGCACCAGATCGCTCAGCCGACGGCCGATCAGATCGGCTTCCTCGACGCCCACCAGCGCAGCAAACTGCGGGTTGGCATAGAGGATTTCCGTCTCGCTGTGAATCAGCACCGCTTCGTGCAGATGATCGCCGAGCGCACTGAGCGGCGCGTGCACCGCGAGGCTAGGCACTGACGGCAGCGTCTCGGAGTGGCGCTGCGCATCGATGCGATTGAGCAGGTGATTGACAACTTGGCCGAGTGCCTGGATCTCCGGCACGCCGACATCCGTGTCGACGCGCTCATCGAGCGTGTGGCCCACGGCAATGTGATGCAGCTGCTGTGTCATGCTGCGCAGCGCACTTTGTTGCCGGCGTTGCAACAGGTACAACGCCAGCAACGCTGCGACCCCGAGGGCGAGCAGCAAACTCAATAAGGCCAGAGTGGTCATTTCGTAACTAAGCTACTCTTGGACGCACCGCCTCTTCCCCTGGGACGCTTAACGATGCCGTGCCGGCGGGGCGGTTCAGAAATGCAGCATACTCCGGCACATACCCATCCCGCCGAGTCAATTGACCATATGCGGGAAGCATCTGCGCACCCGGAGGTGCTTGGCTTCGGTCGCGAAAACCCTTAAGTTGCCGCTGCGTCCCGCGGGACCGTAATAAGTTAAGACCGGCGCGAGCGGCGAACGTTCGCGGCCTGCATCGGAAGGAAGCTATGAGTCAGTCCGCCACGTTGGAACAAATGATCAGCCAGCAGGTCCGCACCGGCTCAGTGCTCGATGAACGCACGCTCGCGGCGCTGCACGCGGTGCCCCGTGAACTTTTCGTGCCCGCGGCCCTGCGATCGGTAGCCTACGCCGAGTGCGCACTGCCCCTCGCCCATGGCAAACATATGCTCACGCCACTGCTGGTCGGGCGCATCCTGCAGCAGCTCGCGCCGCGACGTGGTGAACGGGCACTGGAGATCGGCACCGGGTCCGGATATCTCTCGGCCTGCATGGCAGCGCTGGGCGCCCAGGTGCACTCACTTGAACTGCACCCGGAACTTGCCGAGCAGGCGCGGTCAAACCTCAAAGCTGCCGGCACCATCGGCGTCCAGGTTGCCACGGCCGATGCCATGAGCTGGTCGGAGGCGGGAGAATTTGATCTCATCGTGCTCACCGCCTCGCTCCCGGTCTATCAGTCCCGCTTTGAGCAGCGCCTGCGCGTCGGCGGTCGGCTGTTCGTGGTGGTCGGCCAGTCACCGGTCATGGAGGGCCTGTACATCCGCCGCAAGGTTGGTGCCGGCTTCCAGAGCCAATGCCTGTTCGAGACCGACCTCGAGCCGCTCGAACATGCCCCCGGGCCGCCAAAGTTTGCGTTCTGAGCCGGAGGAGCGATGAGCGGACCCGACCAGATCAGCCCGGCTGAGCTCAAGGCCCGGATCGAAGCCGGCGGCAAGCCCACGTTGTTGGATGTCCGGGAGCCGTGGGAAATCGCGGTCGTTGCCCTCCCGGGTATCGTCGCCATTCCCCTGCACGAAATCCCGCAGCGCTGGCAGGAACTGGATCCCCAGGCGGAGATCGTCGTGATCTGCCGCTCGGGCATGCGCAGCCAGAACGCTGCAACCTTTCTGGTGCAGCAGGGTATTACCCATGTGTACAACCTCGCGGGGGGCATGCTGGCCTGGTCCCGTGACGTTGACCCTAGCCTGCCTACTTATTAGACGGCCCCGCAGGCGGCCTACGGATGGGTTCTCGATGAATCGTTGCTGGATCATTGCCTTGGGGTGCACCGGGGCGCTCACTGCGGCCCAGGCCACCGACCTCAGCGAGGTCTATCAGCGCGCGCTCATGGCCGACCCGACCATGCAGCAGGCCGAGTACACCCACCTGGCCGCGCGCGAGAACAAGACGCAGGCGATCCTCGCCCTGCTGCCATTCAATGCCTATCTGAGCAAGACCTGGACTGGCATTAATGGCCCGGGTGGCGAAGGGCCGGAGGCGCCGAGTACTTACATTCCGGCAACCGGCAACGTGGCAGTCCAGGTCAACCTGTTCTCCTGGAGTAACTGGATTGCGCTCAAGGAGGCCGACCACACCGTGGCGCAGGCCGAGGCGGCGTATCTGGCAGCCGAAGAAGATCTGATATCGCGGGTGACCCAGCGCTACTTCGCCGTCCTGAGCGCCCAGGATGATCTCGAGTCACAGGAAAGTGCCCTCGAGTCAGCGCAGCGCCAGCTCGATCAGGCCGAGAAGCGCTACGAAGTCGGTCTGATTGCCGTCACGGACGTGGAAACCGCGCGTGCCCAGCGCGACACCTACAATGCCTCCGTCATCGCCGGCAAGCGCACCGTGCTCAGCGCCGAGGACCTGTTGCGCGCCATTACCGATGAAAACTATGACGTGCTGGCCGCACCACGCGATGACCTGCCGCTGCTGCGACCGGATCCGGCCAGCGAGGACTCCTGGGTCACGACCGCGCTCAGCCAGAACCCAACCCTGGTGGCCAACCAGCTCGCCGCTGATATCGCACATGACAACTATCTGACGGCAATCGGCGGGCACCTGCCGACGATAACGGCCGGAGCTACGCGGGCCTGGGCGCTGCAACCGAACCCGACCATCGGTGCATTTCAGGAGGTCGAAAGTGGCGGCGGCCTGCAGATCACCGATACGCAGGACATCCTGTGGCAGATCAATATCACGGTGCCGATCTTCACCGCTGGCGCTACCCAGTCCAAGGTGCGGCAGGCCAAGCTCACCTGGCAGGCGGCCAAGGCGGGCTACCAGGCGCAGCTGCGTGCCACCGAGGAATCAGCGCGCGATGCCTACCAGGGTGTCATCAGCCAGATTGCGCAGGTCCAGGCCCTGAAGCAGGCCGTGGAATCCAACCAGGTGGCGATGAATTCGATTGAGTCCGGCTACGAGGTCGGCACCAAGACCGCAGTCGACGTACTCACTGCGCGCCAGACGCTGGTGCTCGCGCAGTCGAACTATGCCGATGCGAAGTACGCCTACCTCAACAACATCGTCGCGCTGCGCCTGGCGGCCGGCAACCTGGATCGCAAGACCATTGATGAGCTCAACGGCTGGCTGGCGGCACAGCAGACGCTGCCCCCGACCGTGACGGCGCCAGTGGTTCCGCCCGCGGCACAGTGAGGGTAGTGCCTAGCGCGTCGCGAGCAGTGCTCCGACCAACGCGAGCACTCGCGCCAGCGCACCGCGGTTGGCTGCGACCACGACGCGACCTGCGTGCCCTAGCGCGGCACGTGCGGCCGGATCTCCCGCCAGCGCGCTGACCATCTCCGCGAGCTCGGCCGCACTGGCCACGATGCGCACGGCGTGATTTTCGCGCAGTGCCAGCACCACGTCCGGCGCATTGAACTGATGCGGGCCACTCACGGTCGCCACGCCGAGCTGCGCCGGTTCAAGCAGGTTGTGGCCGCCGACCTCGACGAGGCTTCCGCCGACGAACGCCAGGTCCGCGGCCGCGTAGAAATCGCTCAACTCGCCGATCGTATCGAGCAGCAGCACATCAGCCGCCGCCGTCTCGGCCGTGGGAGCGCTATGGCGTGCGAAGCGCACGCCCTGGGCGCGCAGCAGCGCCGCGACCTCATCAAAGCGCGGCGCATGGCGCGGCGCCAGCACCAGCAACGCCGGCTGCCTGGTGGTCAGCCTCGCGTGCGCTGCCAGCGCCGCCTGCTCCTCACCCGCGTGGGTACTGCCGGCGACCCATAAGAAACGGCCGCCGGCGTAGCGCGCCCGCAGTGCTGCCCCCCGCCTGCCGATGTCCGGATCGCTCTCGCGATCAAACTTGATGTTGCCGCACACGACTGCGCGCTCGGCCGGCACGCCAAGCCGCACGAAGCGCGCCGCATCAGCGGCGCTCTGAGCCGCGATCGTCACCGCCGCACCGAATGCAGTTCGCACCAGGCCGGGAAAGCGCTCGTAGCGGCGCGTACTGCGCTCCGACACGCGCGCACTCGCGAATACCACCGGCACGCCAGCGCGTGCGCACTCGGCCAGCAGGTTGGGCCAGATCTCGGTCTCCACAACCAGCAGCAGCGCCGGGCGGAAGCGCCGCAGCGCGGCCCGGAGCGCCCACGGCAGGTCATAGGGCGCATAGCTGACCGCGACCGCACTGCCAAGCGCCTCGCGGGCGCGGGTGCGACCCGCTGGCGTTGCGCTGCTCAGCCACAGCGGCCGTGCCGGGTGTGCACTACGCAGCGCGCCAACCAATGCCAATGCCGCCTGCACCTCGCCCACCGAGACCGCATGAACCCACAGGCCGCCGCGGCTGCTGCGCGGTACCGCGCCAAAGCGCGCACTCCAGCCCTGCCAGTAGCGGCGGTCCGCCAGACCACGCCACGCCACCACCACACTCACGAACGGTAGTGCCAGGCACAGCAGCAGAGTGTAGAGGCGTCTCACCGCAATCCGCGCTACGCGACCTGGCCGCTGAAATAGCCATCGAGCAGGCAGTGCCAGTCCGCCGTCGTAAAGCGCTCCTCGGGCAGGTCCACGATCAGCTTGCGCAGCGAGCGGTGCAGGCGGGCGAGGTTCGCATCACACCACCAGCCCGGCGTGCGGATGGCGCTGCGATCAAAGTCGATCACCCAGACGCGCTCGGCCGTATCGATCAGGATGTTGCGTGCATTCAGATCGGCGTGGAACACGCCACGTTCATGGAAGCGGCGCAGGCAGCGTCCGATCGCCACCCACAGGTGGATCGGCAGTGCCGCCTCGCGCAGGTGGGCATGCACCGACTGCGCATCGGGGATCCGGTCGATCAGCAGTGCGGCCGAGTAAGTGCGGCCATCGCGCCGGTAGCTGGCGGCAATGGGCGTCGGCACCGGCAGTCGCTGGCGCAGCAGCTGGTAGAGCAATTGCCACTCGCGAAAGGAGCGGGTTCGTTCCTCGCCGCGCCACAGATAGCGATCGGGGCTGATGCGGGCGGCGATCCCGCCGCGGCGGTAGTGACGCAGGACGAACTGCCGCCCATCGGCATCGATGAAGTGGGCGTTGCCGCGCCCTTCACTGGGCACCGAGAGCGTGCCGCGGCGCGCCCACCAGGCCTCATCGAGCCAGCCGCGCTCGGCATTGGCCACTCGCGAACTGTCGTAGATCATCGCACCGCCCGGGACTGGTGTAAGGTGCACTTCCGGCCCGGCTATCCAACCTTCGATTACCGACACTCTCTTCGGGCCTCGCAATCCCTGGGGCGACAACAACGAATCGCGCCGGCGGAGATCGGTTGCGCCGCATCCGCCACGTGCACAAGTCTAGCACCCACGCTCTCAAGCCCCGACGCCTGCTACGATGGCGCCCCGCGGAGCGATTCCGCGCACGCTTGGCGCGGGAGGCGCAATGCAGGAGATTCAGGTTCCCATTTCCCCGGGCGAACTGCTCGACAAGATCACGATCCTGCGCATCAAGTCCGAGCGCATGAGCGATGCGAGCAAACTCGCCAATGTCCGCCATGAGCTCGAGCTACTCGAGCGCACCTGGAGCGCGGCCGTGCCCCCCTCGGCCAACGTCCGGGCCGACGAGCTGGCGCTGGCCGCGGTGAATACGCGGCTGTGGGACATCGAGGATGAGATTCGGGTGCTGGAACGCAGGCAGCAGTTCGATGCCGCGTTCATCAAACTCGCCCGTTCGGTCTACATCGAGAACGATGAGCGTGCGGCGATCAAGAAGCGGGTGAATGTCGCGCTGGGCTCGGCGCTGATCGAGGAAAAATCCTACCAGCCCTATCGATAGGGCCGCACGCTAGCTTTTGAGCGTGTATTCGGCGCCGCAGTACGGGCACTTGGCCCATCCCGTCTCCTCGATCGGCAGAAACACCCGTGGGTGTGAGTTCCACAGCGCCATCGCTTCGCTCGGGCACGCGAGCGGCAGGTCGGCAGCCGTTACCTCGTACTGGGTCTGGGTATTGGCCGGGAGGCCCTGGACAGGATCTGGCATGCGCTCATTATAAACGCATTGTCTGATCCCAGATCGAGATCACTGCGGCCCGCTCGGCGGCGAACTCTCCTTCCTCGACGACCGGCCCCTGCCCGTTGAGCGCCCGACGGTGAATCCGAGCCCGATAAGCACGATAGGCCCCGGTCAGTACATCGACGACCTGCTGGGGCACCAGATCCGCGGAGGCCACTGACTCGAGCTGGCGGATCGTGTCCGAGAACCACACGACGGGCGGATGCGAGCCGGCCCAGCGCAGGGCCCAGTACTGGGCCAGGAACTCGATGTCGGCGACGCCGCCTGGATCCTGCTTCAGATCGAGCTGCCCGCGACCGGCACGACTCAGCTCATCGCGCATGCGCTGGCGCATCTGCTGCACATCCTGCTGCAAGCTCTCGCGGTGCACGGCGCGCTCGAGAATCTCGAGCCGATCCTGCTCGAAGCGCGCGCGCAGCGTCACATCCCCGGCAACCGCGCGTGCATGCAGCAGCGCCTGATGCTCCCAGCTCCAGGCGTCGCGGCGCTGGTAGTCAGCAAATGAGTCGATGTTGGTGATGAGCATGCCGCCCTTGCCGCTGGGCCGCAGTCGCATGTCGATCTCATAGAGCCGTCCGGCCGCCGAGTGCATCGAGAGCAGATGCACGACCCGTTGTGCAAAGCGCACGAAGAACAGCTGGTTATCGATGCTGCGGGCGCCGGCGGTGACCTGCGACTCGCCGGCCGAGTCGTGCAGGAACACCAGATCCAGATCCGAGCTGTAGCCCAGCTCGATGCCACCCAGCTTACCGTAGCCCACGGCACAGATGCGCACCACGCGGCGCTGATCGGCGCTGCCGCACATTGGCGTGCCCAGCAGCGGTATCAGATGCGCCCACGAGATGCGCAGTGCCTGCTCCAGTATCAGTTCCGCGATATCGGTCAGCCGGTCACTGACCTCCATGACGTTGAGGCGGCCACCCAGATCCGCGACTGCCACGCGGAACATCGCGGCGCGCTGGAAATGCACCAGCCGCTCAACCTGCTGTTCCTCGCCCTCGCCGGCCACGTCGGCAAGGCGGTGCTCCAGATCCTCGGCAAGGCTCGCTCGATCGGGCAGCAGCTCGAGCAGCCGCTGGTCGATCAGTTCATCGAGCAGCAGCGGATGCGCCGCGATCTGTCCGGTCAGGAAATCCCCGTGACCCGAGAGTTCCACCAGGCGCTCACGCGCCGCACTGTTCTCGCGCAGCAAGGCAAAGTAGGTCGAGCGCGGGCCGATTGCCTCAAGCACCCGCACCAGGCGCCGCAACACTTCCAGTGGCTGATGATGGCGGGCAGCGGCCACGACCAGCAGCGGCACCAGTGCGCCCAGCCGGCGGCGCCCCGGTTCATCAAGACGCCGCCACAGCGCGCCCGAGCTCAGATCAATCAGCAGCTGCGCCACGGGTGCCGCAGGCTCGATCGCGAGCGCGCTCAAGCGTGCCTCGAGCAGTTCGCGATCCAGTGGCGGCTCCCACAGCCGGGCCAGGTCGGTCGCTGCCGGGCTGACCTCACTCGCCTGGCCGAACACGACCGCGGCAAAATGCCGCGACACGCCGTGGCGCTGCTGCTGCAGGCTCTGATACAGCTGCTCCCAGCTGCCAAAACCCATGCTCGCCGCCAGGCGCGCGCGCGCCGGCGCCGTCTCGGGCAGCTGATGCGTCTGCTCATCGGCGTACATCTGCAGGTGATTCTCGAGCCGGCGCAGAAACTCATAAGCCACGGCCAGATCGGCAGCCGCCAGCAGCGGCAACAGCTTGCTGCCGGCCAGCAGCGGCAGAGTTCTGAGGAACGAGCAGTTCTGCAGCCGCCGCTCCTGTCCGCCGCGGATCAGCTGGAAGGACTGCACGATGAACTCGATCTCGCGAATGCCGCCCGGACCCAGCTTGATGTTCTCCTGCAGGTCGCGGCGCACCACCTCGCGCTCGATCAGTCCCTTCATTTCGCGCAACGATTCAAACACGCCAAAATCGAGATAACGGCGGTAGACGAACGGTGCGATCACCGAGGCATACAGGCGCTGGTACTCGCGCTGCCCGGTCACGGCGCGCGCCTTGACCCAGGCGTAGCGCTCCCAGTCGCGGCCCTGCAGCTGCAGGTAATCCTCGAGCGCCGCGAAACTCGCCACCAGCGGTCCGCTCTCGCCGAACGGGCGCAGGCGCATGTCGACGCGAAACACACGGCCGTCGATTGTGATCTGATCGAGCAGCCGGATCAGCAGTTGCCCGAGCCGCACGAAATATTCGATGTTGCTCAGCGAGCGCTCGCCGTCGGTGGCCCCGTGCTCCGGGAACAGAAACACCAGATCGATATCCGAGGAGAAGTTCAGCTCGCCGCCGCCGAGCTTGCCCATCGCGACGACAATCAGGTGCTGGGCTGCGCCCGCCTCTGAGCGCGGCACGCCATAGCGCAGCTGCAGGATCTTGCTTGCCTGCTGCTCGGCCACCGCGATCGCGGCATCGGCAGCGAGGCTCAGGTCCCCGATGGTTTCCGCGAGCGAAGCCCAGCCGGCCAGATCGCGCCACGCAATGCGTGCAAACTCGGCGCGGCGCCAGCGGCGCAGCGCGAGCATGAACTCGGCCTCGCTCTCCTGGGGTGCCGGTACGGGCAGCGCTCCGGCGAGCTGTGCCTGCTCGCGCTCGAGAAACTGGCCCAGCAGCTGCGGGTCGCGGCACAGGCAGTCGAGCACGAAGTCGCTGTAGGGCAGCACGCGCGCCGCGCTCGCGCGAAAAGCCGCTGAAGCCCCCTGCAGCAGTGCCGCACTGTGCGGCGCGCGCTCGGCAAGCTGCCTGGACCAGGTGGTCTCGCTATCCATCAGCATCGGATCGGCCGCAGGCGCCTTCAGATCTTGAGCGGGCGCACGGCAACGCCAACTTCGAGCGAGTGCGCGCCACCGCCAAGGATCACGCCACGCAGCGGCGAGACGTCGCCGAAGTCGCGGCCCCAGGCGAGCACCACGTGATCCTTGCCGACGATGACATCGTTGGTCGGATCCAGTTCCACCCAGCCGAACGGCGGCGCCCACACCCCGACCCAGGCGTGCGAGGCATCAGTACCGACCAGCGCCGCCGCGCCCTCGAGCGGGACGGTGCGCAGGTAGCCGCTGACATAGCGCGCTGCGAGGCCGACCGAGCGCAGGCTGGCAATCATCAGGTGCGCAAAGTCCTGGCAGACGCCACGACGCTTATCGAGCACCTCGAGCAGCGGCGTGCTGATGTGCGTGTCACCGGGCGCGTAGGTGAATTCGCGATAGATCTTGTGCATCAGTGCCTCGGCGCCCACCAGCACCGGCGTATCGGGGGCGAAGCACTCGAGCGCATATTGCACCAGCACCCGCTTGAGCGGCACGAACGGGGATTGGGTGCGATAGCGCATCGCATTGAGGCGCTCGGGCTCGACCGGCGCCGGACTGTAGCGCAGGCTGGCTGCCACCTGCTCCCACGGCAGCGTATCGGCGGCCACGCGCGCGGGGCGCGCCTGCAGCTCGACATTCATGCGTGCGGTCACCTCGAGGCGCGAATGCGGCCGGTCGATCTCAAGGCTCGTGACCATGTTGCCAAAGGCATCGGCGTGGCGCCGGCAAAGGGCCGGTCGCGGCCACAGCTCGAGCACGTAGTCGCTGCAGCTTTGCGTCGTCGTGCCCGGCGGCGTCAGATGCAGCATGTGATGCGCGTGGGCGACCGAGCCGGCGTAGGCATACACCGTCTGGTGGCGGATCTGGTAGCGCGCGACGACGCTCATGTGGCCACCGAACGCACATCCTGCTCGATGTGCGAGAAGTGACGCAGCGAGAGGTGCTCGGAGACGCGCTCGCCGGCGTGGGTGAGCGCCAGCAGCCGCTCTGAAAGCTCCTTGCGGGCCGCGATCGCCTGATCCTGCGCGCCATCGATGCCCTGCTTGGCCACAGCGAGCAGCGCCGCGACCGGCTCATCGAACTGGTGGTCAGCGCTCTGGTGCAGCGAGTGGGCCAGATCGCCGAGCGTGCGGCGGATCTTCTGCCACTGGAACGCCAATGCGCGCGGATTGGTGTCATCGAACACCAGCAGCTGGATCACGGCACCGAGCTGCGGGGCCGACACATAGCGCGTGCGGTAGGTGATGCTGCTGCTCGAGACATCGAGCAGCCAGTCGAGCGTGCCGGGGAGCGGCGAGAAGCCGCTGCTGAGCATGCGCGTGAACAGCACGGAGAGAAAGTGCACGCGCTCCAGGCGCCGGCCCAGCATCAGCATCCGCCAGCCATCATCCTGGGTCATGTCATCGAGCGCAAAACCGCTCAGCGCAGTCAGCGACACCAGCAGCCGATCGAGCGTCTCGACCGGCTCGGACTGGCTCTGCCCGGCCTCGTGATACTGGCGCTGCATCAGACTGATCGAGCGCCAGTGCGCTGCCGAGAGCCGGCTGCGCGCCTGGGTCGCTGACCAGCTGAAGCGTCCCAGGTCACTGGCCAGCCCATACTTGAGCTTTTCATCGTAGACGCCGACACCCGGATCCCGATCGCGCGAGAGCACCCCCAGGTGCGTGCAGTGCTCGAGCGCTACGCTCCAGACCGTGCGGTTGGTGCGCGCCGCGAGCGTCGCACGCAGCAGGCGCGCCTTGTTCTCGCAGCGCTCCGAATAGCGCCCGAGCCAGTACAGGTTCTCGATCAGCTGCGAGGGGAGTTCGGCGTGGCGCACCTGGCGCGGCGGTACCGTGTCCTCATCACCGCTGACCGGCTCCTGTGTGGCGCTCAACACCCACACATCCTTGCTGCCGCCACCACTTTGCTTGGCAATCAGGTCGCTGACGCCCTCGGCGGCGATGCGCGCAAGCCCGCCGGGCATGACCCGATATCCCTGCGAGGTCCACTGTGCGTAGACCCGCAGGCTCATCGGCCGCGGCGCCAGGCGCAGCGCGGCCCCGGAGCGCCAGACCGGCGCGTGCGAGAGCAGCATGCGCTCCTGTGCCACATAGGCGTAGGGACGCGCGCGCAGGCGCTCGATCAGCGCCGCGCGACTGGTGCGATCCAGATGCCGGCCGAAGGTCGGTTCGTAGCGCTGGTTGGGGAAAGCGCCCTTGATCACCAGCACATCGAGATTCTCTTCCACATACTTGAGCGCCGGCGCCTCGCCGCACCACCAGCTGGCCACCGAGGGCAGCTTGAGTCGTGCGCCGAGCAGTTCACGCGCCGCGGCGGGGAGGAAGCCGAGCCACGCCGGGGATTCGAGCACGCCGCTGCCGATCGCATTCGCGAGCGTAACGCGGCCGGCACGCACGGCACCGAGCAGGCCCGGGACGCCGAGCGTCGAGTCGGAGCGCAGTTCGAGCGGATCGCAGTAATCGTCCTCGAGCCGGCGGAATATCGCGTGCACACGCCGCAGCCCGGCAAAAGTCTTCAGGTAGACCGTCGTCGCGCGCACGGTCAGGTCCTGACCCTGCACCAGTGCCAGGCCGAGGCGGCGCGCGAGGTAGGCATGCTCGAAATAGGTATCGTTGGTCGGGCCCGGTGTCAGCACCACCGCGAGTGGCGGATCATCCTGCCCGGTGTCAATCAGGCTGCCGCGCATCGCGTTGAAGAAGCCTTCGATCGGCCGCGCACCCAGATCATCGATCAGCCGTGGCAGCACCCGCGAGACGACCTGCCGGTTCTCGAGCACGAAGCCCGGACCGGCCGGCGTCTGCGTGCGATCGCCGAGCACCCACCAGTTGCCATCCGGCGCACGCGCCAGATCCACAGCCAGCAGATGCAGCCAGACATCGCCCACCGGCTTCAGGCCGTGGACCGGCCAGAGGAAATTGGGATGACCGAAGGCGAGCTCGGCCGGGATGGCGCCGCTGCTGAGGAGCTTCTGCGGACCGTAGAGATCACGCAGCAGCGCATTGAGCAGTTCGGCGCGCTGGATGATGCCCGCCTCGATGGCGCTCCAGTCCTCGGCGCTCAGCAGCAGCGGCAGCGGATCGAGCAGCCACGGTCGATCGCGCCCGTCGGGGTCGGCGTGCACGTTGTAGGTCACACCGTTTTCGATCACGAGCCGGCGCGCGAGCTCGACACTGCGGCGCACCGCGTCGGTGCCGCTGGCAGTGAGCTGATCGATGAAACTTGCCCAGTGAGGGCGCACTTCGCCGTCGGCGTCAAGCAACTCATCGTACCGTTGAGCGCTGCCCGAATAATGTACCAGTGGATCGGCGGCCATCTTCTCGATCAAGACATGTCAGTCCCTGCGTCGCAGATCCAGAGTAAACGGAAACTCAGGGCTCGTCGACGCGGGCGGTGCCTTGATCGTTCCGGGCGTGTGGCCGATGCGGAAGAAGCGCCCCAGGCGCCGGCTCTCCGCCTCGAAGGAGTTCACGGGGAAAGTCGCGTAGCTGCGTCCGCCTGGATGCACGACGTGGTACTGGCAACCGCCGAGCGAACGTTCGAGCCAGGTATCGACCAGATCGAAGGTCAGCGGCGAGTGCACACCGATTCTGGGGTGCAGTGCTGAGGGTGGCTGCCAGGCGCGATAGCGCACACCGGCCACATACTCACCGACATTGCCTGTCGGGCGCAGCGGCACACGCCGGCCGTTGCAGGTCAGCGCATAGCGATCGGGGGCGAGGCCCGTGAGGTGGACCTGAAGGCGCTCGACCGAGGAGTCGACATAGCGCGCGGCGCCGCCGGTCGCGACCTCCTCGCCCAAGACGTGCCAGGGTTCGAGCGCCTGGCGCAGCTCAAGCTCGGTGCCGAGCAGCGCGAAGTCTCCGTACTTTGGAAAACGAAA
>JBEKOK010000079.1:0-12964 GCA_049521875.1 Steroidobacteraceae bacterium | reverse complement strand
GGGCTCTCCATCCTTCAGGGCAAGCTTGCCGTTGATAAAGACATCGGTCACGCCAGTGGCGTACTGCATTGGCTTCGCATACGTCGAGTGATCCTGCATCGTGGCCGGATCGAATATCACAACATCTGCATATGCACCCGCCTGCAGTCGGCCGCGATCAGGCAGTGACAGTACATTGGCTGGCAATGACGTAATCTTGCGTACCGCCTCCTCAACGCTCAGGACATGCTCTTCGCGTACGTACTTGGCGAAGATCCGCGCAAAATTTCCGTAGGCGCGTGGGTGCGTCGAGGAGAGCAGGAACGCTCCTTCGGGCGCGCTGGCTTCGGCATCGGAGCCAGAACTCACCCAAGGCAGTGCAATCTCGCGCGGCAGATTATCCTCACTCATGATCGTGTAGGCGGCGCCAGCGGCAGCTTCATCCTCAACCACAATCTCGATGACCGCTTCCTCCGGACTGACTCCGCGGTCCTTGGCGATGTCGGCGATTGTCATGCCGATCAACGGTTTTAGTGCCGCGTGCTTTACCTCCAACAGCAGCATGCCTTCAGGGCCAGCCTGGCGGTACAGGTTCTCCCAGTCCTTGGGATGATCCTCCTTCATGGCCGCAATGACTTTGGCTCGGATCACCGGGTCCTTCAGACGGGCGATCATCGCCGCGCTTCCCCCATCGTGAACCCACGGTGGCAGCGAAGCGTCCAGGGACGTGCCGCCAGCGGTATAGGTATACATGTCCGCGGTGATACGCGTGCCCGAGCTTCGTGCCGCGTTGATCATGGCGACAATCTTGTCGAGCTTGCCCCAATTTGACTGGCCGATCAGCTTCAGATGATGGATTTCGGCCGGTCCACCGCTAGCGCGGGCAATGTCGATCGTCTCCTGCACCGCATCCTCAATGTGATCACCCTCGCTTCGCATGTGAGCCGTGTAGATGCCCCCGCATCGCGCCGACTCACTGGCCAGCGCGATCAGTTCAGGTGTCTTGGCATACACATTCGGCGCGTAGATCAGCGCGGTGGTCAGGCCCATGGCTCCTTCTTCCATCGCCTGGTGGACAAGGCCCTGCATGGTGACGAGCTGCTCCGGTGTCGGCGCGACATCGGCTTCCCCCAGCACGTACGCGCGCACTTCGCCCTCACCAACGAAGCTCGCCACATTCGGCCCGATACCCCGCTGCTCCAGATGATCGAGGTATTGCCCGAGCGTGGACCAGGTGACATCGAATTTCAGATCGCCCTGCTGCTCGGCCATGTCCTTAGCCATCTGGGGTGAAAGGGGGCCCATTGTCGATTCGGTAAAGACATCAAGCGTCACACCCTGCTTCAGGCCGCTCACAGCACGCCCGTCGATCAGCAGCGAGACCTCGGAGTGGCCCATCATGTCGATGAATCCGGGCGAAACTGCTTGTCCGTGCGCATCGATCTCAAGCTGTCCCTTGAGCGCGCGGTGCCGGCCAACGTAGCTGATCCGCTCACCGTCAATCGCCAGCACGCCAGAGTAGGGCTTTGCACCGCTGCCGTCGTAGATCATGGCGTTGCGGATGACCACATCGTGAATGCGCCCACTCACGGTGGCAGCGCTGGTGCCCAGGGCCACGGTCGCGAGCAGCACGCCGAAGAGCCGCGCGTGGAGGAGGGTTGCATTCACTGGAGTATTCATTGCACAGGCTCCGCGGGTTTGAAATCGAGATCCCGGTAGTCATAACTGAAGTTAGCAAGCGGTGAGGCGGGTTTGAGGGTTACGCGAGTGACCTTACCGGCATCATCAAGGATGAAGGTGACGTAAGCCGGCTCAATCGACTTATCGTCGAAGCGCGCGATGAAACTCTCGTACTGCCAATGTTCCAGCCGACCTCCCATGTGTGGCGTGGACTTGAAGTCAATCGAGAGCGCGCCGTTGACCTCGCTGACTACGATATCGCCGTACCAGCTATCGGTGTAGGTACCCGCATAGCGCGCGAGCGGCAGTGAAGGCCCGACGTTCGCTGGATGCGCCTCTACGGTCTGCAAGACCTGCAGTGCCTGAGCTAGATCCTGCCGCGTCGCGGCCATGAAAACCCGGGGCCAATCGGGAGCTGGCCTCGTGCGCGCCGCACCGCCAATGTAGTAATCCAGCAGCTCGAACATCAGCCCATCGATGATCTCGCCATCCTCGGAATTGATCTCGATCGAAAACCCGGTCTGCTTGTCCGGAATGAGCACAACAACAGCGGTGGACCCGAGTACCGAACCGTGATGCCAGACCACTTTGGCGCCTCGATAGTCACGCACTTCCCACCCCAGCGCGTAGGCATTGAACTGGGGCTGGGTGGCCTTCAGGGCATCGGTCACGGGCTCGATGGGCTGGACGACCACGGGCGTCCACATCTGCCGATGGGCCTCCTCGCTGAACAGACGGCCACTGCCCTCCGGCAACTTCCCGTCGCCGAGCTGAATCAGTAGCCAGCGCGCCATGTCGTTGGCGCTGATCGCAAGGCCGCCAGCCGGCGCTGCGGTGCGGCCGAGTTCGTCGTGCTCATCCAGTGGCGCCTGGCTACCCAGGCCCCTGATTGCGCCGTCGGTCCGGGCGTGCGGGTGGGCACGATTTTCGGTCGCCAGGCGAACCTGACTCTCACTGACCGAATGCAGCATCCCGGCGGGCTTCAGCACATTGTCGACAGTGAATTGCTCCCAGGTCTGACCGGTGACCGCCTCGATCAGCTGGCCAACGACCATGTAGAGCACATTGTCGTAGGCAAAGCCGCTACGGAAACTGGTGGCCGGCTTCAGATAGCGCAGTCGGCGCACAGACTCCGCGCGGGTCAGATTTGTGCGCGGGACAAACAGCAGGTCGCCCTCGCCAAGGCCGAGACCGCTGCGATGGACCAGCAGGTCGCGCACGGTCATCTCGCGCGTGACCCAGGGGTCATACATCTGAAAGCCGGGCAGACGATCGATGACCTTGTCGTCCCAGCCGAGCCGACCCTGATCGACCAGAATGGCAAGATCGGCCACGGTAAAGGCCTTTCCGGTCGAGCCGGTTTGAAAGATCGTATCGGCGTCTACGCGCGCATCGGACCCCAGTACCCGGACGCCAAATCCCCTTGCCAGCGTGATGCGCCCGTTCTCGACAATGGAGACGGCCATGCCTGGGACGCCAATCTCCTTGCGCAGCGCCTCGACACGCGCCTCAAATCCGGCCGGCGGCGCGGCATACGCACTGACCGCCCAGCAAAGTATCGCCAGAGGTGCGAGCCGACGCTTCATGAGATCTCCATTGGTACGCGGCCGCTTCGCAATCGGAGGGTCCCGATGGTCAGCAGCGGTAGCACGTAGATCGCAAGAAATATGGCGGCCAACGCGCGGTATCCCTTGGCGATCAGCGCTACAAGGCCAAAGTGCTGCGCGATCAACATGCATCCGATCAGCAGTCCCAGAGAAATGGCGAGACGGGTAGGCCGCCTGAGCAGCTGGCCACTGCGCCGAAGCATGGCTCCTGCAACGCGCTCATTGATGGCGTGCACCGCCGCCGTGCCACTTTCGAGCAATGCGGCGAATATCATCACTTGAAACAGGATGTGGAATACAGGCGCATTGAGCCGCTGCAGCAGGAAGTCCGACGGCAAGGTTTCGCCGCCGATAGCCGGATAGAACGCCACCATACATATAAAGAAGAGTAGGCCCGGAATCATCGCCAGGGGTCCCGCGATCAGACCGGCAATGACGGCGTCGCGGTTATCACTCATGTGACGCACGATCGGCAAGATCACAACCGCGCCCACGATGTTATAGCTGGCATAAGTCAGGCCGCCCAGCGCCCAGCCGCCGGATGAGGCGGGTGTCGCAAACGCCGCGACTATGCGCTGCCCAAAATGTGTCAGTGCCAGCACCACGAACAGCGCGTAGACCGCGTAAAGAATCAGCGAGACATACTTGAACAGCCGCTCGACTGAACTGTTGCCATAGGTCGCAACCGCCGCAATCCCGGCCATCAGCGCCAGTGTGCCCACGAGCGTCGGCAATCCGAACGTGCTGCTGCCGATCGCTCCGGCGGCTGCCCCAAAAACAGCCAAGATCAGGATTACGAACAGAATGTAGGTGATCTCAAAGACGATCGAACCTTTGCCCAGCAATGCGCGAAAGAACGTCCGGTAGTCCCGTGCGCCACAGGCACGGGCGAAGACAAAGGTCATGACGCAGACAGCGCTCCAGATCACGGCCGCCAGCACCATACCGGCGAGACCGCCCCAGGGTCCGCTTGGCAGGAAGAATTCTGCGAGTTCCCGTCCCGTTGCATAGCCGCCGCCGATGACGACGGCCTTGAATGCCAGGCCCGGCAGTATCCAGCGCTGGAATCTCGAGGTTCTGACCGGCGCCAGAGAGGTAGTGGCGGAGATCACGGCACTCATGCCGGCTCCAGCTGCGGCATCGCACCCATCAACGCGGACAACTCTGCTGCGCGTTCCGCTTCGATCCGCTCGGCTTTCCGATTCAGTGCCAGCAGCAATGCAGCCGCGATGGCCGCGAGCGCAGCCAGCAGCAGAAAGTAGCGGGCATGGCTCATGAGGCCCCAGAGCGAGCCCACCAGTCCCGCGGCGAGACTGCCGGTGAAGATCGCGAGGAACCAGCCCGCCACCGTAGTCGCCGCAAATCCAGGCGGCGCCAGACGCGCGAACAGACCCAGTCCAATCGGCAGTATGTAGAGTTCACCGAACGTGAATATGGCGAAAAACAGCACCAGCCAGATCCAGCTGGCGCGGCCGGCCCCGGCGTGGGCAGCGATTATCGCGAGCAGCAGGTAAGCGGCACCGACAATAATGGCGCCACGCGCCATCTTGCGCAGCGATGGCAGATCGGCCCCAGCCCTGGCCCTGCGTTTCCAGTACGCGAGCAACGGCGGGGTCATCAGCATGACCAGCAACGGATTCAGGGACTGGAACCAGGTCATCGGGATGGTCAGCAGGGATGTGGCGCGATTGATGCCGACATCGGCCCACAGGGCGACGGTGTTGCCCACCTGTTCGTAGGCCGCGCGAAACACCGTCACCGCGAGCGCAACCGCGATCAACAGGTAATAGGTCGTGCGATAGCCGCCCCGCGCCGCGCTGACCGGCGTGGCGGCGGCTCGATTGGGCGCCTGCTCGGGCAAATACTTGCCACCTAGAATGTAGATCGCGAGGCCGGCCAGCATGCCGATGCCGGCGGCGCCGAAGCCCCAGTGCCAGCCATAGAATTCCCCCAGCGTGCCGCAGACCAGCGGTGCGAGAAATCCTCCGATGTTGATACCAACGTAGTAAACGTTGTAGGCCCACTGGCGTCGCGGGTCATCTGGCCGGTAAAGCACATTGATCTGGCTTGGGAGGCTGGGTAGGAACAGGCCATTGCCCAGCGCAATCGTGATTAGAGCGGGATAGAACGAAGGCTCAAAGGCCATCATGAAGTGGCCCGCGGCCATGATGCTGCCACCGAGGATGACGGCGCGCTTCTTGCCGAGCCAGCGGTCGGCGATGATGCCGCCGAGGATCGGTGTGAAGTAGGCCGTCGCGGTATAGGCGCCGTAAATCAGCGAGGCTCTGCCCTGGCCGATCAGCAGCTCCTTGGTCATGTAGTAGACCAGGAGCGCGCGCATACCGAAGTAGGAGAACTGCTCCCACATCTCGGTCAGGAACAATATAGTCAGGCCGCGCGGTTGCCCAAACCACGATGGCTGGCCCGTCTTCAAGCTCGCCCCGCGTGTACTCCACCCCACACCGCCTCAGAGCTCCATGCCGTCCCCTCGGCATAGACCATGCCTGGTACCCGATCCTGCGCCAGAAAGATCGGACCATCCAGATCGACGACATCGCACAGCTGACCGAGCACAAAAGCCGGCGCCATCGCCAGGCTCGATCCCACCATGTTGCCGACCATTACACCGAGCCCCAGTCGGCGCGCCTCGCGCGCCATGGCCAGCGCCTCAGTCAGGCCGCCGCACTTGTCGAGCTTGATGTTCACGATATCGAAGCGTTTGACGAGCCCGGCCAGGTCCTTTTGACTCAGGGCGCTTTCATCGGCCGCCACCGGAATGCTTGACTTGTACCCATCCAGGTCCGCTTCGCGACCGCGTTGCAGCGGCTGCTCCAGTAGCGACACGCGCTGTGCGAGCAGTGCCTCGATCAGGGCATCGAGTGCGTCGATCGTATAACCCTGATTGGCATCCACGCCCATCCAGACTTCGGGTCTCGCAGAGCGCACCGCCTGCACGCGTGCGACATCCAGAGCAAGCTCACCAGTCAATTTCAATTTCAGTGAGCGCGCCTGCGCGTACTTTCGCGCGCCCGAAACCATTGCCTCCGGCGTGTCGGCGCCCAGTGTGAAAGTCGTGACGAGTGGCTTGGGTGCCGTGATTCCTGCGAGCGCCCACACTGCGGTTCCGGCCCGCTGCGCATCCAGCTCCCACAACGCGCAATCCAGTGCATTGCGCGAGCCGCCCGGCGGCAACAGGGTCTGCAGTCCCTTGCGATCAATGCCCGCCTCGATCGGGCCGCGGACGCTCTCGATTTCGGCGACCATTTTCTCTGATGTGTCGCCGAGGTAATACACACCAGAGGCCTCGCCACGGCCGCGATGCGCACCATCAATCAGAGTCGCGACGACGACTTCCTGCTCGCGAAAGACATAGCCGGAGATGTGAAACGGTTGCGCCAGGCGCAGCGTTTCCACCTTGAGGTCTAACTTGAGTGCCGACATCAATAGTTCAGCCCGAAGGTCAGCAGCTTGAAGACCACCGCCGTCCACAGGATTGCGAACGCCGCAAGCACAAGGGCGATGCTCCAGACCCTGGCTGGCCAGCGGCGCGCTCCGCTCCATACCATCCACAGGTTCCACAGCATCAGGACGAATCCGCCCACAAACGCAACCAACCCGAGCACCTGCGCGGTGCGCAGCGCCCAGTCGAAGCGAGCGGTGAGGTTATCGTTATCCTTGATCATCATCGCCAGCACCAGCGTCCAGACGCCCAATGCGACCAGGATAAGGACTGCCGCGATCTTGCTCAGGCGGAACGCACGCCGCTCCATGGGATTGAGCGCCAGTGTCGCGCCGTAACGGCGCCGCACCAGGGCTGCAATGGGCCACGACACGGCTGTCGCCAGAAGGATGGCAAGGCCTACGCACACTGCGGGCATCAGCCAGGCGCTATCCTGGGACCGAGGCGCGCGATCGAACACTTCGAAGGGGGACATGAAATCAATGCTGAAACGCACGATTCGTCCGTTCTCAACCTTTGCGGCGAGCCGTTCGTGGCCTTCCTTGGCAACCCACAGGAATGGTGCCGTTTCGACCCAGTCTCGCGGCTTGCCGTTCGGGCCGGGGATCGGCACGACGAGCTTACCCTTGGCATCAAGGGCCACTTTGGTTTGGCCTACCAGACCCAGTACGGACAGGAAGGTCGACTGTGCTCCGCGCGATGCCACCCATGTGCCTACCAGCATCGCCGCGTGAGCCGCAGCGGTCTTTTCATCAACGCGACGCTCGTCGGCCGGGCCTGGCATGTAACGGTCCGCGAAGTCATCGAACAAGGCAGTGCGCAGTTCGCCGGCCGCGCCGTTCTTGCCCAAACTGTTGAATGAGACGTAGAAGCCGACGTTATCACTTAGAAACAGATGCAGCGAGGTGTGGAAGTCCTGCGTGTCACCCAGGTGCGCGATAACCTCTCGGCCGTTGATATTGGTCTCGAAGAATCCCAATTCCATACGATTGAGCGGCGGCAGGATCGACAGCGGACTGTCGTGCATCAGCTGCGCGGTTTCCGCACGCAGGATCCGGTTGCCGTGGTACTCGCCATTGTTCAGGTGGGCAATCATGAAATGCGCCATGTCTTCGCCCGAGGAAGACAAGGCCCCGGCCGGGGCGGGGCCGATAATCTCAAACGGCTTGGGCGGGCTCGAGGCCACGTCGTAGCCCTTCGACATTAGCGGTGCCAGGTCAGCCGGGAGGGGCTGGCGGAAGGTCGAGTGCGGCATGTCGAGCACCTGGAATATGTGCTTTTCTACATAGTCGTCAAATGGCTCGCCGGACACGCGCTCCACGATGTAAGCCGCGAGCGAGGCGCCGTAATTCGAGTACGCCGGGGTCGTGCCGGGTGCGAAGACCCGCTCAGGCACCCAGCGCTTGAGCAGCGTCTCGAAGCTCGGCGCATTGCTGCTGTCTGAGATGATGTCCTTGGCCTGCTCCTCGAAACCAGCGGTATGCTGCATCAGGTTGCGCATCGTGATCGGCTTACCGTCGCGCGGCGGGATCTTGAAGTCGAGGTACTGATTGACGTCGGCATCGAGGTCAATCTTTCCCTGCTCGACCATCTGCATGACCGCAGTCCACGTCACCAGCTTCGACACGGAACCCGGTCGGAAGAGTGTCAGCTGCGGATTGACCGGCAGCTGCTTCTCGACATCTGAGTAACCATAACCACGTTCGGTCACGATCTGGCCGTTCTTGACCACGGCCACCACCGCGCCGGCGATGTCACCGGTTCTGAGCGCGTTGGGCAGATAGCCGTCGAGCCATGCATTGACATCCACCGCCGTCAGTTCCGGAGTGGCGCTGTCGCGTGCAGCCGGCGGTTCGGTCGTTCGGCCGGCGACCTGCTCGGGTCTTGCCTGAGCTGCCGGCGGGTTTGCTGGCAGCGTCGGATAGGCGGCCATCAGGGCCACCAGAGCGGTCCCCACTAGAGTTATTCTTGACACAGCTCCTCCAAGTACAGTCGTGCGTGGTGTATCGCAGGGCTCTGCTAGCCGAGGCAAGCATCGACCAGGCGTTCAAAATCTGCGCCGCCGCGCATTGGGTCGGCGACCGGCAGCGCGAGACGGGCGCCCTCTGTAGCGATCAGCGTCGCCGCTGCCTTCGCATCGAAACGCGCGGTATTCAGGCTCACACCCGCGCAGCGGATATTGGGATTGGTGCGCCGGCCGAGCGTTAGATTCAACTCGATCGTCTCCTCGATGCTCGGCATGGCATAGCCGGGGAGGCCGAGGATGTGCTCGCGACCGGGCTCGTGGCAAACAACGATTACATCGGGCTGGCTGCCATGCAGTAGGCCGAGTGATACGCCGGCGTACGCCGGATGAGCTAACGAGCCCTGACCTTCAATAATGTCCCAGTGCAGGGCTGGGGCATCGGGGCTCAGCATCTCGGCAGCGCCGGCCGCGAAATCCGCAACCACGGCATCCATCGGAATGCCGCGGCCAGAAATCATGATGCCGGTTTGGCCGGTGGCCCGAAAATCAACTTCGAGCCCGCGAGCGCCAAAGGCTCGGGTCAGCGCCAGCGCGCAATACTTCTTGCCCAAGGCACAGTCGGTGCCGACCGTGAGCAAGCGCTTGCCGGACCTGCGACGACCGGACGCGACCGCGATATTCTCGGGTGGGGTGCGCACATCGATCAGCATGCGACCGCGCCGTTCGGCCGCGATCCTTAGTGCCGGTGTGGCATTGAGCTTGGTGTGCATGCCACTGACGATATCGAGGCCGGATTCGAGGGCTTCGAGGAGAGATGGAATCCACTGCTCGCTGATAATGCCACCGATGTTCGCCACGCCGATGACCAGTGCCCGAGCACCGCGTGCGCGCGCTTCCTTGGGTGTCAGACGCGACAGGCCGGTAGTCACCGTCGCACCGGCGCACGACCATTCACCGACGCAGCGTTCCGGTGCCCAATCCCGCAGACCAAAGGCCGTCTTCGCATAGCCCGGCTCGGTCGCATCGCCGAGAAACAGCAGATAAGGAGAGGGCAGCGCCGTCGCCACCGGCCTGTTCAACGCGCTACTCGCGGTCATCGCTGCCTCAGAATTTCATTGAAGCGGTGACGCCGATGGTCAACGGTTGAATGACATTGATCTCACCGGCCAGATTCGGCGCGCCACTGCTCACATAGTTGGTGATGCCGCGCGAATTGCTCAGGTTCTTGCCGTAGAGCTCGAACAGGTATCGGGTACTCTGCAGTCCAAGCCGCGCAGCAAAGGTGTTGTAGCTCGGCAAGGTCGCCTGAGCAGGTGCTGCGGCGGCGGAACTGGCGAAGTCCGTACTTCTGGTACCGATATAGCTCCACGTAGCGCCTACAAAGGCGTTGTAGTCCGAAAAAGCTGCCCAGTCATATTCTCCATCGATCGCCGTGCTCCATTTGGGAGAGAACGGCATTGGGTCTCCCGACACGCCGTTTACCGCGGGCGCTGGCGAAGTCAGTACCGCATCAGTGTAGGCACCGGTCCAGGTGAACGTCAGTCCGCGCACCGGGATAATTTTTAGGTCGGCCTCGAGTCCCTCGCTCCGCGCGGTGCCACCGTTACCGTTGACACCGTAGCTGTCGACGTATTCAAGCAGCTGAATGTTTTTCCAGTCGACATGGAAGACCGCCAGATCGACGGACACCCGGCCGTCGGCCTGCGTCGATTTCACGCCCAGTTCGATATTGGTCGTTTTATCGGATCCGTACTCCTTGGGTACGCCCACCGTATCTGGCGGCAACACGTTGGGACCGCCCGGGCGAAAACCCGTGGCCAGCCTTGCATAGACGGTCGTGCTAGGGTCAGGTTTCCAACTTGGCGCGACCGAATAGGTAAACACATTGCCTTTGGAAGAGGCGTCGTACGCTTGCGGCGGCCCGACTAGTAATCCGGAGAGGTTTTCGACCGCGCTCTGCTTGTTCGTAGACCAGCGTCCGCCCGCCTGAAGATCAAACTGCGGGCCGAAGTGATAAGTCACGTTGCCGAAGCCCGCCCACTCTTCATACGTAGAATCCAGCGAGACAACTTCCAGCGACGGCAGCCCAGCTGAGCCATCTCCAGGAATAGCAAAGATGTTCAGGTGTTGATCGAGGGCGCCCTGTTCATGGGTGTAGTAACCACCGAGCTGCCAGTCAATTTGCTCGGCAATGGATGAAGAAATGCGAATTTCCTGAGTAAACTTCTCGAGGTCCGCATTGTTGTCTTCGTAGCTGCCCAGGTTCTCGTCAAACACCTCGGGCGAGGAGATGTAGGCGCCGAGCGTCAAGCCCGGAGCGATCACCGTGGAAGTGGCGTCAATGACCTGGTCTGAGTTCAATACACCGTAACTCGTCGTAGAGACGATGTTCACCGGACCGGTTTTCCAATTGATAGTGGCGTTGTAATTCTCGTACTTGAAGTAGTTCGGCTCTGAATAGTAGCGGTCCTGGCTCAGATCGCCAACGACTGGCGCCAGCGTGAGCGGATTGACATCCACCGCCGGATTTCCATTGGTCTTGGTTTCCTGTTGCATGGCCGTCAGCCGGATAGAGAAGTCATCGGTAGCATCGAACAGCAAAGAAGCCCGGCCGCCGTCCTTGTGGCCGCTGTTCACATTCTTGGCGCCGCTCAGAGGATCATCGATGTAGCCGGCAAGATCCTGGTCAAATGCGCTGACTCGAAGTGCGGCGCGGCTACCGAGGGGAATATTCACCATCCCGCGTACGTCGCCGTCGTTTCCACCATCTTGCACTTCCTCTCCCGAGGCCTCGACTGCGCCCGAGAAACTGCCTAGCACAGGCGCATTGGTGACAAATTTCAGCAAGCCGCCCTCGCTGCTCGCCCCATACAAGGTGCCCTGTGGGCCACGCAAGACTTCGATGCGTTGCATATCCCAGGTATCAAGATCGCCGCTAAGGATCGCGCCATTGAGCAGGGCACTGCTCGAACCAATCGGCGATTCATCCAGATAAACGGCCACAGTCGAACCATCGCCGCCAGCATTTTGGCCGCGCAGGGTCAATTGGGTGATGCCCGGCCCGGAGCTCATTAGTGATAGACCCGGAATCATCGCGGCAAAATCGGCGAAGTCCCGATCCTGCTGCTTTTCGAGTTCATTGCCGCCGAGCACGGAGACGCTCATGGGAACGTCCTGAAGGCGCTCCTCGCGCTTCTCTGCGGTGACAATTACCGTTTCGAGCGTATCGTTTTCGCTGCCTGCGCTCTGAGTCGCCGTCTGCGCAAGAGCGAATTCCCAGGAAATCAGCGCGCCCGAAGAGACCAAGCCCAATACCAGCGATTTGCCCAATTTATTCATGTTTCTCCCCTGTCGACCTCGAACGCAATCGTCATGAGCACACGGCGCTGGACGGCCAGCAAAGCAACGGCCCGCACGGTCAGATCACCGAAATGTCTCAATCGGGCTAGTATGATCCTGTATAGAAATCTGTCAATGCAACAGTCCCAATGGGAGAATTCACTTGGGATAGCTTCTCTGGCGCATTGATTTCCAAGTGGTTGCACGGGCGAAAATTCTCCCGAGCCCCGCCACGTTATGGAACCAAAGAGCGCATACCCGCTGTTGACCTGTCGCGTACCGCAGGTATGCTTCAGCGCATTCGAAGATTTCAGACCGCGGCAATTACATGGGTGATGAATCGTCGCGCGCAGGCAAGAAGCTGGATTTGGCGGGCGCTCCATAGACCAGTCAGATGCCGACTTGGCCGTTGGCTGCGGACACATGATTCTACAGTCGCCGCGCGATCCAAAATCGTTACCGCGTACTTAAGGACCAGACATGGATATGAAGGCGCGCCATCCGACGCTGGGCAGTTTGCTGCGTGCGTTGCGCTCCAGAAATGGCTGGACGCTGAAGCAAATGAGCCAGCGGACCAACATCCCCGTCTCGACGCTCTCGAAGGTCGAACATGACCGGTTGACGCTGACGTATGACAAGCTGGTCCAGCTGAGCCTGCGCCTCAATATCCGTATTTCCGAGTTATTTGCCGATCCTGCAGGTCCGGTCGACACGGCAGTCACCGCGCGCCGGAGCATCGGGCGCGTCGCCGACGCTGTACGGGTGAATACGAAGAACTACGACTACTTCTATATGTGCCCGGAGCTGCGCAAGAAGCGCATGATTCCGATCGTGACGCGTATCCGAGCAAAATCGGCAGAGGAGTTTGGCGAGCTCGTCCATCACTCCGGTGAGGAATACATTCATGTCCTCGAAGGCGCTATAAAGGTGTTT
>JBEKOK010000078.1:0-13173 GCA_049521875.1 Steroidobacteraceae bacterium | reverse complement strand
ATGGCCAGAGCGCTACCGGCTGCCGATTTCACCGTGCCAAACCCGGTCAGGCGTATGATCCATGGCCCTGCGCGCAGCTCGGCAAGCTCGCGGCGAAAGCGCTCGACCGCCCCATCACCGAGTAGTCCATCATCGACCAGCAGCACATCAAAGGTTGATCCACGCAGCTGCGCCAAAGCCTCCTCCAGCGAAGCGACAATGCGCGGCTGCACCTGCCAGGACATCAGCGCCTGGGAAAGCAGCGCGCGCGTCGCCGCGTGGCCATCGGCCACCAGCACGCGCCGGCCCTCCAGACTCGACCATGGCGCGGGCAGTTCAGCTTCCACCACTGGCATCGACAGTTCGAAGGAGAAAATCGAGCCTACGCCGGGGGCACTGGCGACCTTGAGTTCGCCACCCATCAATTCCACGATCTGTCGCGAGATGGCCAGACCCAGGCCGGTACCGCCAAAACGCCGGGTCGTCGAGGCATCTTCCTGCGCGAATTCCTCGAAAATGCGGGCCTGATTTTCCGGTGCAATGCCAGGTCCGGTGTCGGCCACTTCCAGTCGCATCCTGAATTCGGCCGGAGTGCTGGCCAGTGGCACCAGGCGCAACGCAACTTCGCCGCGCTCGGTGAACTTCACGGCATTGCCACCCAGGTTCACAAGCACCTGGCGCAAGCGTACCGAGTCGACGCGCACACGCGGCAGTGGTCTGGGCGGCAGGTCCACCAGCAACTCCAGATCTTTGCTCGCCGCCCGCGCCGCGAGCATTTCCATCGTCTGTTCGGCCAGCTCCGCCAGGTCGCACTCGGTCGGATCCAGCTGCAGCCGGCCGGCTTCGATCTTGGAGAAATCCAGCACGTCATCGACGATGCCCAGCAGCGAGTCGGCGGAGCGGTGGATGGCTTCGGCGAAGCGCCGTTGCGTAGCATCCAGGTTCGTGTCGAGCATCAGGCTGGTCATGCCCAGCACGCCGTTCATCGGCGTACGCAGCTCATGGCTCATGCGCGCCACAAAATCACCCTTGGCACGGCTCAGCACCTGAAGCTCCTGATTACGCTCCTCGAGCTCGTGAGTGCGTGAGCGGACGATGCCCTCCAGCTCCAGTCGCGCCTGCAGCCGGTGCTCCCGGCGCTGGCGGTGCTCGCGCCAGAAGTAGCCCAGCAGGCAGCAGAGGAGTGCTGCATAGGCCAGTCTTGCGGCCAGCGTATTCCAGGGCGCCGGCGCCACGTGCACGGGGATCGCGAGCGCGACGTAACTCCAGACGCCATCGGCATTGGCTGCCCGGACCCGGAACACGTAGTTACCGGCGTCGAGATTCGTATAGGTCGCACGGTGCTGCGAGCCGGCGTCCACCCAGCCGGCATCAAACCCATCGAGCTTATAGGCGTAGCGGTTACTCGCGGGTGAGGTGAAATCCAGCGCAGCAAAATCCAGCGTCAGCAGCTTATCGTCGTAGGCGAGCTGCAGCGGACGATCCGGCCCTGGCAGCTCGTGCGCCGCCACGGCGTGATTGAGTTTCGCCGCTCCGGTCAACACCACCCGCGGCGCCGGTGCGGTCAGTGTCAGGGCGTCGGGTGCAAAGGCGTTGAAGCCATTGTTACCACCGAAGTACAGCACTCCGTCGGCGCTTTGGTAGTGTGCATTAAAATTAAATTCCTCACCCTGTAGCCCCTGCGCTTCGTGATAGGACCGGACCGCACGCGATGCCGGGTCGAAGCGTGCCAGACCACTATTGGTACTGAGCCACAGGTGTTCGGCGCGATCGGCTTCGATGCCGTAGATGACCTGGCTCGCCAGGCCGCCGTTCCCCGCCTGATTCTCAAAGCGGACCGCAGCGGGCTCGGCGGAGCTGCCCATCACGCGGTCGAGCCCGCCGCCGGCCGTGCCAACCCAGACCTGGCCGTGCCCATCCACAAACAGTGCGTAGACCGTATCGTCACTGAGGCTGTTCGGATCCCGATCGGCGCGTCGATAGTGGTAGAACTGCCCGCTGTGGCGATCGAGCAGATCAAGCCCTCCCCCGGTCGTGCCAATCCACAAATTGCCCAAGCCGTCCTCAGCGATGGCACTGACGCGCGGATTGGCGAGGGACAGCGCATCCTGCGCTCCGTAGGGGTAGCAGGTCACGCGACCAGTGATCCGTTCTATGCTTGCAAGGCCGCCACCGAAGGTGCCGACCCACAGCGTCCCGAGGCGATCCTCGTACAGGCTCATCACCCCATCGGCCGGTAGGGAATTGGGCTTGTCCGTATCGTGCTTGAAGTTCCTGATGGCGCCGGTACTCAGATCGATGCGATCGAGGCCGCCGCTCATCGTGCCGACCCACAGCACGCCCTTGAATACCCCGCGGGGTTCGTAACGCAGCGCCATCACGCGATCATCACTGAGGTGTGGCCCCACCGAGCTGAGGCGACCGTAGTGGCGCTCGTGGCCGCTGCGCGTATCGATCTCAATCAAACCGCCCCCAATCGTCCCCACCCACAGCGTTCCAGCCCCATCGTCGGCGAAACTGCTGACCTGCGTGTCGCGAAAGGCAGCACTGGTGTAGTGACCCAGCTGCCAGCTGCGCGGGTTCCAATGACTGGCGCCGCCCGAACGCGTGCCTACCCACAGGATGCCGCCGCGGTCCTGGTAGAGCGAGAGCACGTCACTGTCGCGCAAACTCTGCGGGTTGCTCGGATCGCTGCGGTAGTGCGCAAAGGTACCCGCCTGGCGATCCATCAGATTCAAACCATCGGCCGTCGCCACCCAGAGCCGGCCGCCATCGTCTTCCAATATTGACCACACCCGATCCTGGCTCAAGGAGCCCGGATCGTTGGCATTGTGGCGAAAGACGCTGCTACGTCCGGTGACCGGCTCGAAGCGAATCAGCCCGCCATTGACAGTGCCCAACCAAAACACACCGGCACGGTCTTCATGGATTGCACGGACCTGCAGATCGCTCCCGCCTCTTGCCGCGCCGGTGTTGAGGCTGGCGTAGCTGACGAAGTCATCGGACTCGGGCTCGTAGCGGCTCAGACCGCCGCTCGACCCCACCCAGATCTGACCCGCGCGATCTGCGTAGAGTGTCAGCACCGCGTCCGAGGCCAGGGAACGCGGATCACCCTCGCGGTGCCTGAAATGCCGTGCAACACCGGTCCGCGGGTCGAGCACGTCGAGACCCTGATTGAGCGTCCCGGCCCAGATGCGCCCCTGCGAATCAATCAGCAGCGTGCGAACGGCATCACTGGCAAGCGTCTCGGGATGGAGTGGATCGTGCCGGAATTGCTGGAACCGATCGCTGTGCCGGTCCCAGCGTTCGACGCCGCCCCCGTCCGTAGCCAGCCACAGATCTCCGTGGGCGTCCTCGGCAATGGACCAGATGTAGTCGCTCGCCAGCGCCTGCGCGTTACCGCGTTCACGTCGGTACTCGCGGATCGAGTTGCCGTCGTAGCGATCCAGGCCGCTCTCCGTACCCAGCCACAGGTAGCCCTGCGAGTCCTGGAACATGCTCATGACGGTGCTCTGTGAGAGCCCGTCGTGCGTAGAGAGGTGCTCGAAGTAGAGTGGTCGCACCGCCGGCACCGGCACGCGTGCGCTCAGCGGCACGACACACAGGCTCAGCGCCAGCGCTGTCCCCAAAGTCCGCCACACAAGACGATGAAGTCTGCGCACCGCGCTGCTACTGCTGATTGGGAACGGCGATGTTTGTCGAGCCGGTATTGGGCGCGTAGCCCTGGCTCCAGGTGTAGCCCTGGCTCCAGGTGTAACCCTGACTCCAGGTGTACCCCTGACTCCAGGTGTAGCCCTGACTCCAGGTGAATCCGCTGCCGGCGCTGTAGCCGCCATTCCATTGCAGTCCGTCCCCCAGCAGCGGTACACCAGCCAGCAACGTGCCTACGAGCGGGAGTGATTTCACGCTCGTGACCAACTCGCCGGCCAGTGAACCGACGACGCCGTTTGAAGGGCTCGCCGAGGATGCCATGATGTAGTAGGTGCCGTTGGCCTCTTCGTTGGCACGACCGCCGTAGTGCTGCAGGCCCGCAAGGTCCAGCAGCACATTAAGGCCCTGGTTGGCACAGCCGCGCGCCGTGCCGTAGACCGCGTTCGGCGCGTTGACCAGGCCCGCACCCTGCTGAAAGACCGTATAAGCAAGATCGCCGCTGGCATTCACTGCCGGGGTTGCGCCGCTCATCAGCTGGCACTTGACCTCATCGGGTGTCAGCTCGGGATTCACCTCGAGCATCAGCGCGACCACGCCACTGACGACCGCGGTCGCCTGCGAGGTACCGGATATCGTCATGTCGCTGAATTGCCAGTTCACCCATTGCGGGAACTCCTGGGCCAGCGTGCCATTATCCGGCGCATAGGCAAGGATGTGGCCACCCATGCCGACGACTTCCGGCTTGACGAAGCCCTCAAGCGTCGGGCCCGCCGAAGAAAAGGAAGCCAAGCGGTACTGCTGCGGCTGCATCGGATAGTAGCTGTCGGTGATTGCGCCGACCGTAATCACATAGGGAACATCACCAGGCGCATTGATGGTCTGCGGCGCGGGGCCACGATTGCCCGCCGCGGCCACGACGACGATGCCTGAAGCCCAGGCCGCCATGACCGCCTGATCGAGCGGGTTCTCCCAATACGGTGAAGGTGGCGGCGCGCCCAGCGACAGATTGAGTACCCGGATGTTGTAGCGCGCGCGTTGCGCGATGACCCACTCAATACCATTGATGACATCGGAGTCGAGCCCGACGCCATTGCTGTCCAGTACCCGAACCGAAACCAGATTGACGCCAGGCGCGACACCCTGAAAGTGACCCGTCACGTCCACGCCACTGCTGGCGATGATTGAGGTCACATGGGTTCCATGCCCATACGGATCGTTGATATCGCTGGCGTAGTTGGCCAGCAGCGGCAGGCCGTAGCTCCCAGGATCTTCGCGCGCCTGAATCACATCGTATTGCGCAAGCACCCGACTGCTGCTCCGGTTTGGCGCGCTCTGCAGCGGGCCCTCCTGATTCCACAGGCCCGAATCCACGACGGCAACCGTCACGCCGGTCCCGACAATGCCACTGCTCTGCAGCTGATTCGCGCCTACTTCGTCGGGGTAGAAGGTCTCGGGTAGCACACCGGTCGTGGAGCTGGCATGCACGGCCTGGTCTTCGTAAATGCGTAGCGAGGAGCGCGCGAGGTCGTGCAGGGCCGCAATTTGCCGGTCATCCAATGCGGCAGCCACGGCGCGGATAATGGCAAGCTCGTGGGTCACCCGGCCACCCACCTGCAGCACGGCGCTGTTGGCCGCCGCTGCGCTCTCGTCCTGCACAATATAATGATGAGAAGCGCGCCGGCTTGCCGGCGCAGGCGATGCGCTGGCGGTGGTCAGAGAGGCCGGCGGGTTCGGTTGCACAACCGCGCTAGCCAGCGCGCCAAGCAGCAACAAGAGCGCAATGCCCTGCAATCTGCCCGCGATCCGATCATTGCTTGCCATGGCGCACGTCCCCAGTCAGAAGAAGGGAAATACTTCGCAGCTGTACTGTGCCGCAGTCGACCGTCGCCAAAAAGTGACAGTTACTGGGAAAGTGTGAGGCCCATCACACTTATTCGGATCGTCTCGGATAAGTTAATTTGCGGCGCGGCTCGTATTAAATGCGCACGACATAAGCGGCTAATCGCACGCACGTCGAGCCGCGTGCGCTCCTCGCAGTACCGCTTATCGCGCTGCCACGATCGCGCGCGCTGACCGTTTGTTGGTCGAGTTCGTGTGCTTCGTAGCCAGCTACTGACCGTTGCGTGTGCCGCGTGCCCCGCTGGCTGCCGCTTCTTTTTCGCAGGCAAATGCGCCGTGCTTGGTACGTGCATACCAGCGCTCGCCCTTGTAGTGCCAAATCATTGACGGCAGATTCAGCCACACGACCGTGTCCTTCGGGCAATGCTCTTGCGCGTGCGCTTCTGTATCAAAAGTCGTGACGGCATAGACAGGAAGAGCCAGCGCGAGCCCCAGCACCATGCATGCGAAAGCGCGACGTAGAAGTTTCATAGGCGACGCCTGTTTCTATTCGATGTCGTTTGCATAAAATGCACAACGCACAGTGTTATAACTCGCCAACAACCTCACATCAAAAGAAGTGTTGCATCATGAAGATCAAACCGCCTCTCCTCCTGCTGCTGGTGATAGTCGCGAGCCCCGGCATGGCCGGCGTGCTTACCCTGCGCGCCACTGACATCGGCGACTCCTGTCAGGATGCTTATAGTCGCGAAACGATACTGGGGGCGCAGCCCGCGGCGCAGGCTCAGCAGATGTTCGAGACCGGCACCATGCTGTTCACCGACAGCAGCGTCACTGGCCAGGTCACGCAGACGCTCTATCAGTGCCGCGGGGGATACCCAGGTGCCGTTTTCGGCTATTCGATTACGATCCAGACGGCCGATGAAGCGCACGCACGCACTCTTTATGATGCGGCAAAAGCAGAGGTCGTCAACCAGTTGAAGTCGCCGCAACTGGACTCCGACAAGCTCAAGGCAGCCGACAAGAAGGCCTTTGATGATGTCTCGGGCGGACCGCGTGCGCTGAGCAGCTGGGACGCTGCAAACTCCTACACCGTGCACGTCTCATTGCAGAAGAGTTCAACCTCCGATCAATGGACCGTGGTCACCTCGGTTCACCAGCAGCAATCTGCCGCGACGCCAAAAGCAGGTTAGCGGCCGAGGGTTTTGGACAGCTCCTTGCCCACCGGAGCTGAAGGCCGTCTGCCTGTTTCAAAGATTGCTCGTGGGCAGCACTACGCCGGTTCGCTGGGCGTCCGCAGCACCTGGCAGAACGCCCGGACCAGCGGGGATGTCGGACGCTCCTTGAGCTGCAGCAGGAACAAGGGCCGCGTCAGCAGAAACAGTTCGGGGAAATCCAGGCAGCGGATTTCACCGAGCGCCGTCAGTTCGCGCACCACGCGGTGCGGCAGAATGGCGATGCCGAGGCCTCCGGCAACGGCGCGGGCAATGCCTTCATTGCTGCCTATCTCTATGGTCCGGATCGGGCGGATATTGTTCTCCTGCATGATCCGTGCGGCGACCTGATGCGTTCCGGAACCTGCTTCGCGCACCAGCCAGACCTGTTCATCCAGGTCACGCAAGCGTGGCTGCTGCCGCTGCAGAAATTTTGCGCGCGGGTGCACGACGATCTGCAACGGATCGTTACGCCAGTGCTCTGAGTCCACGCGCGGGTCGCTGACCGCGCCTTCAACGAGCGCCACGTCGATATCGCAGGCAATCAGCGCCTGCGTAATGACATCGGTGTTTCCCATGCGCACACGCACATCAATCTCGGGCAGCAGGCCCATCAGCGCATTGAGATAAGGACCCAGCCAGTACCCCGCCACCGTCGTGCTCGCGCCAATCAGCAGCCGGCCACGCTTCAGGCCCACGCGCGCCCGAATCTCCTCGGTGGCCGCCTTCTCCAGCGCAAAGATGCCGCGTGCATGGTCGGCCAGCGCCACCCCGGCGTCCGTGAGCCGGACGCCCTTGGCCGATCCGACGCCGCGCTCGATCAGCGACAGATCGAGCTCCGATTCCAGCGCCCGGACACCCTTGGAGACTGCCGGCTGGCTGATAAAGAGCTGTTCGGCAGCCCGGGAGAAGCTGCGGCGCTCGGCCACGGTGAGAAAGATGCGTAGCAGATGCAGATTCATAGGAATAACTACAGGTTATCAATCTGTGAAAAGTATATATTGGTCTCATATTGAAGCGAAAGCTACTGTGGTGCTGACTGCCGGACGTCGCCGGCAGCCACAAGGTAGCCGTGACTCCCGCAACGCCTCTCCCGTGTCCCGATGAACCCGCCAAGGGATCCCACGTGGTGCCTGGCCTGCTGCTCGCGGGCGCGATTGGCCTCATCGGACTGCTTGCTGCACGCACGCAGTGGGCGCAGCACGCCGGACTGAGTGCGCTGACGCTCGCCATCATCGGCGGCATCCTGGCCGGCAACACCCTCTTTCCGGCGATCGCCACGCGCTGCGCTGCCGGCGTGGACCTGTCCAAGAGCACGCTGCTGCGCGCCGGCATCATCCTCTATGGTTTCCGGATCACCTTTCAGCAGATTGCCGCGGTGGGCTGGACCGGAGTGTTGATTGCGGCGCTGATGGTGACGCTGACCTATCTGATCGCAGTCCAGATCGGCACCCGCCTGCTGGGTCTGGATCGACAGACTTCGATGCTGATCGGCGCCGGCAGCGCCATCTGTGGCGCAGCCGCAGTGATTGCCGTCGAACCGGTTGTCGGCGGCCAGGCCCATAAGGTATGCGTCGCGGTGGCCACGGTCGTGATATTCGGCACGCTGGGCATGTTCCTCTACCCGCTGCTTTATCCTCATCTCGGGCTATCGGCGCAGCAATACGGCATCTTCGCCGGCTCGACGATCCATGAGGTCGCGCAAGTAGTCGTGGCAGGCAACAGCATCAGCGAAGGCGCTGCCTCCACCGCGGTCATCGAGAAGATGCTGCGGGTCATGATGCTCGCGCCCTTCCTGCTGGTTCTGTCGGCGACGCGGCCACGCAGTGATGAACACGGCCAACGAAACAGAAAGATTACGATCCCGTGGTTTGCGCTGCTGTTTATCGCCGTCAGTGCCCTGCACTCCCTGCAGTGGGTGCCACCGAACATTGTCAGCGTCCTGATACAGATCGACACGGTGCTGCTGGCCATGGCGATGGCGGCACTCGGGTTGCGCACCCACATTGGAGCTGTCCGGCAGGCGGGCTTAAAGCCTATTGCCCTTGCCGGCATGCTCTTTGTGTTCTTGGTCGTCGGTGGTTACGGTGTCAATCGCCTGGCAACTCAACTGCTGAGCTAAAGCTGCGATCGCGCGCCATCACCAACCCAACTACTGAAAATGAAGCGCCTGGCGATTCCGCTATACGGGTGGCTCCGAGGGCAAGGTGGCAGGAACGAGCTGATGTTCCGGGTCCGCCATGCGGTGTGCACGCAGCATGATGTAGATGCCGCTGCCGACGATAAGCAGCGCTCCGATCAAAGTCGCTACAGGTTCAGTGACTGACCAGATCAGCCAGTCAAACAAAGCGCCCCAAAGCAGCGCGGTGTAATCAAACGGCGCCACGATCGATGCGGGTGCGTACACCATCGCCCGGGTAAAAAACAGTTGACCAATGGCCCCGGATAGGCCCAGCGCTGCAATCACCAGCCAGTCGCCGCGCAGGATGGGTTGCCAGTTGGGCCACGCCAGAACACCGCAGATCAGTGCCAGCAGCACCAAGTACCAGATCAGCAGGCTCTCAGGTGACTCGGTCTTGATCATATGCCGGCTCAAGACGTACAGCACTGCGTAGCAGAACGCCGAGCCGAGCGCCGCTGTGGCAACGATCAGCGTGACGCCCTGGCCCGAAGGTCGCAAAACGCACACTGCACCCAGCAGCCCCACGGACACGGCTATCCAGCCATCAAAGGTCACGCGCTCCTTCAGGAACGGCACGGCGAAGGCAGTGACCAGCAACGGCGCCACCATGAACAGCGTGTAGGTGTTGGACAAGGAAGCGCCGTGCAAGGCATAGACGAAGCTCGCCATCATCACCATGCCGAGCGCGGCGCGCACGATATGCAGATTCCAGCGCCGTGCGCGGATGAACCCGAGCCGCCCCTGCAGCTTGAGAGTAACCAGCACAAAGGGCACGGAGGCCGCGCCGCGCAGGGCCGCAACCTCCATCGCTGGATAATGGACCGAGAGAATCTTCAGCAGGACATCGAGCACCGAGAGGATTGCCACGGCAATCAGCATGTACACGATGCCGCGAGTATGACGGGCCGACATGCTGCTCTCAGTTCCCGAGCGTCGCCTGGCTGGAAATGTACGCGGTGCCGCCAGTTGTACTGCTCAAGATGCACTCCATATCGAATTCGCCGCGCCATAAGCCACGGCACGTGGAGGCTAGTGTGTAAGCATAAAGCCTGCCCGTGAGAACGCACTCGCTGGCTTGCCAGCGATGGATATCATAGGGTGAGAGCGCCGCGAGCAGCAGACCAAATGCGGCCTGCTGTGTTGAGCACGCGACAGCGAAGTCCCGCTGGTCCGCACCGTCGATGCGGGTCCGCGCCCATCGGCTCAGGGCAGATCGGCGCCCTGCTAATCGATGTCGATGACGACTTTGCCGCGAGCGTGGCCAGCTTCGAGATAGCGCATAGCGTCCTGGATTTGAGTCAGGGGGTAGTGCCGATCGATCGCCGGCGTCATCTTCCCGCTTTCCATCAGCTCACGCAGAAAATCCAGATCCGCCTTTTTGTTGACGTCGGCCAGTAGTAGCACAAATTTCTGGCTGACAAAGGGCTTTAGAAAAAAAGCCCGAATGGGTCCATCCAAGGCGCCGAACCACAGGTCACCGGAGGTGCCTCCAACGATCACCAGGGTCCCTGTGTGCGTAAGCGCGTGGCGGTACTGCAGCAATGAGTGACTGCCGACGTTGTCGATGATCAGATCGTACTGCTGCCCTGCCTGGGTGAAGTCTTCCTTGGTGTAATCGATGACATGATCCGCGCCCAGCGAACGGACCATCTCCAGATTCCGTGTACTGCAAACCCCGGTGACCTCGGCGCCGTAAGACTTGGCGATCTGCACGGCAAAGGTGCCCACACCGCCCGAGGCGCCATTCACCAGGACCTTCTCGCCGGCATGAATGTGGCCCTCGTCGCGCAATGCCTGTAGCGCCGTGAGCCCGGCGATCGGTACCGACGCCGCCTGTTCAAAATTCATGTTGGAAGGCGCCGCGGCCAGCGAGCGGTCATCTTCCCGCAGGTTGACGTACTCCGCCAACGCCCCGTCGGCACCGCCGTATACGGCATCGCCGACCTTCCAGTGCGAGACGTCTTTCCCGACCGCGACAACAGTTCCAGCAAAATCGACGCCCAGCCGGTAATTTTTGGGTGCGCGCCATCCGGCGAAGATGTGAATCAGGTACGGCGTGCCGCGTACGAAGTGATATTCATACGGATTGATTGACGCCGCGTGAACCTTGATCAGCAGTTCATTATCTGCGGGCGTAGGTTTCTCGACCTCTACGATCTGCAGTACATCAGGCGATCCATACTGGTAGCGGACGACGGCCTTCATGCGTTTTGCAGGATCGGCAGGAACGGGCGCCGGGTGCGGCGCTGGTGGGTACCTGAAAGCGTATTCCGCCGCCGCAAAGGCCACGAGCAGCAGCAGCAGGATCGAGGTCCAAATCTTGCGACGTAACGTCATGGATCTCATTTCCTTTATCAGCAAGCCCGGACTGAACAACCAATTGCTCTTACATCCATCGACGATGCCGTGCGCGTCGCCTCACGGTACGCCAGTCAAGCGGTTGCCGCAGCCCCTTGGCCGCGGCAACCTGGCATCAGACCAGCGAGACGCCTTTGGGTGGGCGCACCACCACCGTGCCGGCAATCTTGTCGTGCCAGGCCTGGCGATCGCGATCAATCGCGATCCAGATGAAGCCCAGCCCAAGAACCACCAGCGACAGGAAGCAGCTCAGCGCCCGGACGATGGAGGTACCCCAGTCTACGGGGCGGCCATCGAGACGCACGACCTGCAAGCCGCACAGCACGCCCCCGATCGTAGTGCCCTTGAGTTTCCACATCACCGCACCGTAGATCGCCAGCGAGATGAGCCACAGATCGTGCGCGTCGTGATGATGTAAGGGCGACAACACGATGCCAATGATCACCGCATCCACGAACAAGGCGCCCATGCGGAGCCAGAACCCGGCGCGTGGCAGGCTCGCGGCAGCGGACACCGCAGGTGCAGCCGGCGCCGCATACGTAGCGGCAGCCTCCGCGGCGCTGCCAGCGGCAGCAGCAGCTGCTGCTTCAGCGGTCGGTGCAGCCATTTCCGGGGCTGGCGGCGGAACCGCCGGTGACGGCGCCGCCGGCTGGTGAGAGGCGATGCCATTGTTCCGCGAGCGGAATATCTGCACCAGCGTGACCAGCACCGCACCGCGGCCGAGCAGTCCCAGCAGCTTGTAGGTGATGAACCCAACCACCGGCACGGTATAGAGCAGCAGCACGATGGCTCCGCCCACCAGGACCGCGACGACCGCCGGCACCGGCTCGCGTCGGCCGAAGAGCGGAATCAGGCGCCGTCCGATCCACGCCAGCATCGCGCACTTGCCAAACAGCCCAGCCAACCACCAGGCGATCGCAACGAATGGAATCAGCGGAATGCCGATGACGGTTACGCACAGCAGCACGAACAGCACTGGCAGCAGCAGCAGCGAGATCAGCGCGGTCAGCGTGACGGTACCGGGGTGCGTCTCGAGCGTCGCCACACAGCGGTCCACGCCCCGATGGAACAGCAGCGCGAACAGCAGATAGAACACCAGGAAACCGAGCGCCAGGCTCCAGGCCCAGCCCAGACCCGGTGCAAAGGCGAGCGGCCGACCGAGCAGGAAGCAATGGTTGATCCAGTTGTGTATCCACTGCCCGCCACCAAAGGCGGCCGGCAATTGCACGGAGCTGACATCCCCGTGTATCTGCGCACCCGGATCCTTGGTCAGCGTGCCTCCCACACTGGAGAGGTCACCGCCAACATCGGCATGAGGACCGAGCTCGATATTGCCCAGCACGGCCACGACCGAGTTGCCGACCTTGCCATCGATATACACGTTGCCCAGTACGGCCACGGCACTGTCGCCGACCGTGCCCGTAGAACGCGTATTGCCAAACACGGAGACGACCGCCTGCGACACATCGCCCTCGTTGGTGGCCGAACCGAAGATTGCGACCACGTTATCGGCCTGCTTGCCGGCATCGAGCATGGCGTCATGCCCAATGGCAACCACCGAGTTGTCGGCACGGTCATCGTCATTGATCACGATCTTGACGATCTTTTGGCCGTGAGTGCCATGCTCCTTGGACTCGTCGGCATCGCTCTTCGGCGGCGCCGGGGCGTCCTTGCTGGCATCCGGCGCCGACTGAGCGGGCGGATTGGCGGGCGCACTCGTCGCGTGCAGCGATCCCACCGGTAGCGCCATCAGGAACAGCGCAGCCGCGGGAGCCAGTAGTAATTTTGCGAGGGAGATTTTCATAAAGTTCACCTTTGAAATGCCGGCTGCGCGAACAGCGTCCGATAGGCAGTCGCACACAGGCCAAAAAATACGGCGTAGAACACTGCGGCCACGCCCAGGAAGGCGATCAGCCACATGGAAGGAATCGCATGCAGGACCACCAGCCC
>JBEKOK010000077.1:0-13222 GCA_049521875.1 Steroidobacteraceae bacterium | reverse complement strand
CATGGCGCCTGAGCGCCGGGGTGCAGGCCCAGAACGATGAATTTGCCACGCCTCCGGGCGATACGACGGTCGGACCGCTGCCCGCGAACCGCAATCTGGTCTATCCCTACGTCTCCCTGGCCCTGGTCACCGACCAGTTTCAGGTGACGCGTAACACCAACCACATAGGGCGTACCGAGGATTTTCAGTTTGGCTGGAATGGCATGCTGCAGCTGGGCTGGTCAACCCCGGCACTGGGCGCCGACCGCTCGGCCGGTATCGTCAATGGCCAGCTGAGCTACGGGGCGCGGCCGACCGATACTGTCGATAACTTTACCGCGCTCACTTACAACACGCGGCTCCAGGATGGCCAGCTGGTCGATGAACACACGGGCGCCCAGGACACGTTCTACTGGCGTACCTCCGAGCGCACGCTGTTCTACTTCCTCGTCAGCGGCGATACCGGCCGCAATGTCGATCTGGATCACTACGATCTGCTTGGCGGGGACAGCGGTCTGCGTGGCTATCCACTGCGCTATCAGATGGGTACCTCGCGCTCGCTGGAGACCATCGAGGAGCGCTTCTACACGCCCTGGTCGTTGTGGCACCTGCTCGATATCGGCGCTGCGGCGTTCTTCGATACCGGCCGCACCTGGGGTCCGAATCTCGTCCAGGAACCGCAGCTCGGGTGGCTGAGCGATGCCGGAATCGGACTGCGGCTCGGGAACAACCGCTCATCGCTCGGCAACGTGATCCACGTCGATCTGGCGACGCCCTTGAATTCCGGCAATCCAAACCTCAAGGGCCTGCAGCTGCTGGTCTCGACGCAGGCGACCTACTAAAAAGCTCTAGAACATGCCGGAAGGGTCCGGATCGGCCTCGCCGGCATCGGCTGCTGCGCGTGAAGCAATGAACTCGCCGGTGATCATCGCATCGTAGCCAAGGCCCGGACCCACCATCGGATACACCCCGGCATCCGGATCAATGATGACTTCGAGAAACGCCGGACCCGGGTGGGCGAGGAACTCGGCAATCACCTCCGGCACATCCTGCTTGCGATCGAGGCGCCTGGCATAGGTGAACCCATCCGCCTGCGCGGCGCGGATGAAATCCTTCTTGTGCAGCGATTTGTCGCTGCCCGAGAGCCGGCCCTTGAAGAACAGCTTCTGCCACTGCTTGACCATGCCGTCGCCGAAATTGTTCATCACCACGATCTTGACCGGCAGGTCGTAGGTCGTGACGGTCTCCAGTTCGCCCAGGTTCATGCGAATGCTGGCATCGCCATCGATATCGATCACGAGCCGGCCGGGATTGGCAAACTGCGCGCCGATGGCCGCCGGCAAACCAAAGCCCATCGTGCCCATGCTGCCCGAGGTCAGCCAGCGGCGTGGCGCACGAAAATCAAACAGCTGCGCCGCCCACATCTGGTGCTGGCCGACGCCGGTGGCAATGATGGCTTCGCCGCGGGTGTGGCTGTTGATCTGCTCGATGATGTAGTGCGGCTGCACCAGATCGCTCGCCCGATCGTAGTTCATCGCATAGCGGCTCTTGAGTTCCCGCAGGTGCGCGAGCCATGGCGCGAAGTCGGTCGCGAAGCCGGCGCGGCGCGCGCCGGCCAGCAGTGCGCGCAGCGCATCGGGCAGCAGGCCCACGTGGCTCCACTGGGCGATCTTGACCTTGTTGATCTCAGCCGGATCCACATCCAGATGGGCGATGAAGCGGGCGCGCGAGGCGAATTTCCGCGGATCGCCGGCCACCCGATCATCAAAGCGGGCGCCCACGGCCAGCAGGAAGTCACAGTCCTCGACCGCGTAGTTCGCGTAGGCCGTGCCATGCATGCCGAGCATGTGCATCGCCAGCGGATTCATCGTGTCGATTCCGCCAATGCCCATCAGCGTCGTGACCACCGGGATGTGCAGCGCCTCGGCAAACTCGGTCAACGCCACTGATGCATCGCCATTAATCACGCCGCCACCGGCATAGATCAGCGGGCGACGCGCCTTGGCCAGCTGGCCGATCAGCGTGCTGACCTGCTCGGCGCTCAAAGTACTCGCGCGCAGCGCATCGGTGCGCAGGCGATAGCCGGTAATGGCCAGCTCGCCGCTGCCACGAAACGGGCCGGACCAGTTCTGCACGTCCTTCGGAATATCGATCACGACCGGACCCGGCCGGCCGCTGCGTGCGATCTCGAACGCGGTGCGCACCGTGGCTTCGAGGCGCGTCGGGTCCGTCACCAGAAACACGTGCTTGGCGACCGATCCCATGACCGCAGTCACCGGGGCTTCCTGGAACGCGTCCGTGCCGACCGCCGCCGTCGGCACCTGGCCGCAGATCACGACCAGCGGCACCGAATCGGCGAGGCTGTCGCGGACCGGCGTGACCGTGTTGGTGGCCCCGGGCCCCGAGGTGACCACACAGACGCCGACGCGGCCGCTCGAGCGCGCGTAGCCGGCTGCCATGAATGCCGCGCCCTGCTCGTTGGCCGGGACGATCAGCGGCATCTGCTGGCCGCCCAGCTGCTTCTGGCGCTCGTTGTAAACAAAGATGGCATCGTAGGTGGGCAGGATCGCGCCACCGCTGTAACCGAAAATGGTGTCGACCCCCTCATCGGCCAGCACCTGGACAATGATTTCCGCGCCGCTCAGGGTCTTGCCACAGAGCGGATGGAGGGGGGCTGGCGGGGAGGTTGCCGGGGCCACTTTGACAGCTTCAGTCATTCTAACAATCGCTACCTAGCCGGATCGGAACCCCAGAGCCTAGCAGCTTGAGCGGCCGGCTCAAAACTCCGCTAATCTGCGCCGATTACCCTGTGCAACAGGCTCCTGTAGGCTTAAAGACCATGCGACACATCATCGGCATCCTGCTGCAGAACGAAGCTGGCGCGCTCTCGCGCGTCGCCGGCATGTTCTCCAGCCGCGGCTATAACATCGAATCACTGGCGGTGGCCCCGACCGATGATCCGACGGTATCGCGCCTGACGCTGGTGACTTCGGGTTCGGATGCCGTGATCCGCCAGATCGCCAACCAGCTGCACAAACTGATCGATGTCGTGAACGTCGAAGACATGACCGGCGGCGAGCACCTGGAGCGCGAGCTCGTGCTGCTCAAATTGAAGATCGATCCGCAGCGGCGCGATGCAGTGCGTGGCTTTGTGGTTCGCACCGGCGGACGGGTGCTCGACCCCTCGAGCGACAGCTTCATCGTCGAGCTGCTCGGCAGCGAGGCGGAGATCAACGGCTTCATGCGCGAGCTGGCAACGCAGGGCGAACTGACCGAGGTCGTGCGTAGCGGCGCACTCGGCATCTCGCGCGCCGCCCGTGCGCTGCGCCTGGTGGAACCGGCCTAGTGTAGAGCCGCGGGCCGGCACCGCGCCGGCAGGCTTCAGGGAATCAGCACCGTCGAGCCGGTCGTGCGGCGCGCTTCCAGGTCGCGATGTGCCTGCGCGGCTTCGGCCAGCGGATAGCGCTGGCCGATGCGGATCTTCAGCTTGCCGCTGCTGACGGCGGCAAACAGCTCGCGCGCGGCCGCCTTGAGCTCCGCTGCCGTATCGATATAGTGAAACAGCGACGGGCGCGTCAGGAACAGCGAGCCGCGTTTGACCAGTTCGCCGGCGGCGAATGGCGGAGGCGGACCCGAGGAATTGCCGAAGCTCACCATCAGGCCGCGCGGCTTGAGGCAATCCAGGGATTCAAAGAACGTGTCGTGGCCCACCGAGTCATAGACAACCTGTACCCGCGCCTCGCGCGTCAGCAAGCGAACGGCAGGAGCCAGTGCATCCTGTCCGGCCACCAGCACATGGCGACAGCCATGACGGCGCGCCAGCGCGACCTTATCCTCGTGGCCCACGACGCCAATGACTTTGGCGCCGAGCGTGCGCGCCCACTGGCACAGCAGCAGCCCGACGCCGCCGGCGGCAGCATGCACCAGGATCCAGTCGCCGGCGCGCACCCGATAGGTCCGGCGCAGCAGGTACTGGGCCGTGAGGCCCTTGAGCATCAGCGCGGCGGCCTGCTCGTCACTGACACGGGTGGGCAGTGCGACCAGGCGCACCGCGGGCACATTGCGCAGCTGGCTGTAGGCGCCCGGGGCCTGCAGAACGTAGGCGACGCGCTGGCCGATGCGATAGCCGCGCACACCGCGGCCCAGCGCCACGATCCTGCCGGCCGCTTCCCGACCTGGAATCAGCGGCAGTGGCGCCGGGTACAGGCCACTGCGATCGTAGACGTCGATGAAATTCAGGCCGATCGCGCGATGCTCGATCTGCACCTCACCGGCTCCCGGGGCAGGAGGATCACACGGCTCCCAGCGGAGCACATCGGCGGCGCCGTGCTCACGCACGTAAATCGCATTGGCCATGGGAACATTATGATACCGAACGCGCACGTGGTGCAGGTGCACAGCTCGTGCGATGCGCTGCGCCATCGTGGCGCAGGCGGGATGCTCAGTCCGTTGAGGCGCTGGGCGCCTTACAATGCGGCGTCGTCGGTCTCGCCGGTGCGGATGCGGATGACCCGGCTGATGTCGGTCACGAAGATCTTGCCGTCTCCGACCTTGCCGGTCTTGGCGGCCTTCACGATGGCCTCGATGACCTGCTCGACCAGGTCGCCACGCACGGCGACCTCGACGCGCGTCTTCGGCACAAAATCCACGACGTATTCGGCGCCGCGATACAACTCGGTATGCCCGCGCTGCCGACCGAAGCCCTTGACCTCGGTCACCGTCATGCCGGACACACCAATCTCCGACAGTGCCGCGCGCACATCGTCGAGCTTGAAGGGTTTGATGATTGCGGTAACCAGTTTCATGCACCTGCTCCCGAGTCTGCTCTTAGGCGGCGGCCATCCGGCGTTCGGGAAGTGCACCTTTCGTGCCACGGCGTGGCGCGCACAAAGTACCGCGATCCCATAGCACCGGTGTACGCCGCAGTGCACTTGGCACCAAATTGGCGCGTGGCTGAAGGCCACCTGCCCGACACCGGTGCGTAAACGTCCTGAGGGCGGCACACCGGACCCTGTCGCAGCGAGACCAGCGCGCCAGATCCGCGCGGCCAGCAGGAACGTTGCACTCGAACTCGCGGCCGAGGCAGCGACGCCGGCGCCCACAGGACTGTGGCCACTGCCGCCATCCGCCGGTGCGGCGGTCCTTAGCCGACCGCTGCTGCGACCTGCCGGTAGCGCTCGAGCTCGCGCTCGAGCGTCTGCTCAAAGCTGATTTTATCGGAGGCCTCGATTTGCTCCTGCTCGCGCAGCGACTCTTCGGCCTGCGCCTTAAATTCCTGCAGGCGCGTCGCATCGGCCTGGTGCTCATCGAGCAGTTGCCGGCGATGCTCGCTCGAGAGCTCGAGCGCCCAGGCGGCATGCCCGCGCTCGCTGGCGGCGAGCTCGCGCAGGACCCGCGCCGATGGCGTCTGCTCAGGATCGGCAAACTTTGCGCGCTGTGCCGCAAGCGCATCCTGGTAGGGGCGCGCCGCGAGGCCCGCATCGAGCAACTCGCACACACCCTGCATCGAATCGAGCAGCTCCTCGCCCCAGGCGCGCATTGCAACCCGCCGGCCCTCGCGCTCCAGCTGCAGTCCACGTTCGCGCCCCTGGCGCGCGCTGCGCACATGATTTCGGTCAAGCGCCTCCTGCTCGGAACTGCCGATCGGCGGACTGTCCTTGAGCACCAGCAACACCAGCAGTGCCTCGACAAACAGCAGTTCGGCCAGGTCCGCACCGGGGGCGGCGTGCGCGCTCAGATCGAGCGCACGCACTTCGACATACTCGACGCCGGCGCGCAGCAGGGCCTGGCACATGTTCTCGTCCGCGCGTGGCACGCGCTTGGGCCGTATATAGGTGTAGTACTCGTTGGAGATCTGCAGCAGGTTGGCATTGAGCTGGCGGTACTTGCCCCCGACCTTCACGCCGAGCTTGGCGTAGTCCGCATGGGGCTGCAGCACTGCGCTGACCAGATCGCGCAGATACCCCTGCAGGCTGTTGGCGGAGACACTGACCGCGGTCTCGGTGCGGTTGCGATAGCCGACATCGCTCATGCGCAGCGAGGTCGCATGCGGCGCGATCAGCGTGCCAGGACCGCGCCGCTCAAGTCCTTCGGGGAGTGCCCCGGGCACGAACGAGGCGCACAGCGCCGGGGAGTTGCCGAACAGGTAAGACACCAGCCAGCCGTGGCGCCGGTAGTTGCGTACCAGTCCGAGGTAGCCCTCGGTGATGAAGGGCGCGCCCTCTTCGTGCGACTTCTGGATCTGGGCGAACACGGGCCAGAACGATTCATGCAGTGAGTAGTTGAAATGCACGCCGGCGATCGCCTGCATCAGGCCGCCATAGCGGGTCTGCAGTCCCTGGCGGTAGACGTGCTTGAAGCGGCCGCGGTTGGAATGCCCGTATTCGGCGATCGGCAGCTGCGCCTCACCGGCGATCTCACCTGGCATCGATGCCGCCCACAGCCGCTCCTCGCCGATCTGGCGGTAAACGAACTGGTGCAGATCGGCCATGAAGGCTAGCAGCGTGGCGCTGTCGCGGAAGGTCGGTGTCACGAGCTCGAGTAGCGATTCAGAGTAGTCGGTCGTGATCGACGGATGGGTCAGGGCCGAACCGAGTCCGCGCGGGTGGGGAGTCGCCGCAATGTGGCCCTGCGCGGTCACACGCAGCGACTCCTTCTCGATCCCGCGCCGGCCTGCGCGCACGACCGCCGTCGAGCCGCCATTGAGCAGTGCGGCCATCCGGCGCTCGAACTCGCGGTCAATTCCGGGACCGGCCATCCGCCAACTCCTTGAACCTGAAGGCTATCGACCCCACGTACACGACAGACGCGGGGGCGGCATCTTGCCCCGCACAGCCCGCGGCCGCAATCGCCAGTCCCGGTAGGTGCTGGCCGACAGGTGGCGCGCATGGCTCGACCCTGGCCGTCGTGGCATCCTAGCGGGCCTCGTAGCCGCCTCTGCACGCGGCATTAACGCCTACCCTGGAGAGCCACATGCTGGTCGGATCTTTTCCCAGACGCGTCGCCGTCATTGGCGGCACGCGCATCCCGTTTGCCCGCTCCCACGGCGCCTATGCGGGCCAGAACAACCAGGGCCTGCTGACCGCGGCGCTGACTGCGCTGGTGGAGCGATTCTCGCTGAAGGGCGAGCGTCTGGGCGATGTCATCGCCGGCGCGGTCATCAAGCACTCGCGCGACTTCAACCTGACGCGCGAGTGCGTGCTCTCCTCGGGCCTGGACCCGCAGACACCGGGCCTGGACCTGCAGCGCGCCTGCGGCACCGGGCTCGAGGCGGCGATCCTGGTGGCGAACAAGATCGCGCTCGGCCAGATCGATGCCGGCATCGCCGGCGGCGTCGAAACGCTCAGCGACCCGCCGGTGGTTTTTGGCGAGCGCTTCCGCAGCCTGCTGCTGCAAAGCTACCGCGGCCGCAAGTTCGGCGAGCGCCTCGGTCCGTGGCTCAAGATGCGTCCCGGTGATTTCAAGCCGGTGCTGCCCGGCGTGGTCGAGCCGCGCACCGGCCTGTCGATGGGACAGAGCTGCGAGCTGATGGCTAAGACCTGGAAGATCAGCCGCCAGGACCAGGACAAGGTCGCGCTGCAGAGCCATCAAAAGGCCGCACAGGCCTGGAAGGATGGTTTCTATGATGACCTGGTCGTGCCGCACCTGGGCCTGACGCGTGACAACAACGTGCGCGCCGATACGAGCCTGGAACGCCTGGGCTCGCTGCGACCGGTGTTCGACACCTCGCCGAGCGGCACGCTCACTGCCGGCAACAGCACACCGCTGACCGATGGCGCCGCCACGGTACTGCTGGCCTCCGAGGCCTGGGCGCAGGCGCGCAAGCTGCCGATCCTCGCTTACCTGAGCGCCGGCAAGAGCTGGGCGGTGGATTTCGCCACCGGCCACGAAGGCCTGCTGATGGCACCGGTCTACGCAGTCTCAGCGATGCTGCAGGATGTGGGACTGACACTGCAGGATTTTGACTACTACGAGATCCATGAAGCCTTTGCCGCGCAGATGCTGTGCACGCTGCGCGCGTGGGAATCTGATGAGTACTGTCGCGAGCGTCTCGGCCGCAGTGCGGCACTGGGGCGCATTGATCCGGCCAAGATCAACATCAAGGGCGGCAGCGTCGCGATCGGTCATCCATTCGCCGCGACTGGCGGGCGCATCCTCGCTTCGCTAGCCAAGCTGCTGCAGGACAACGGCACGGCACGGCGCGGCCTGATCTCGGTCTGCACGGCCGGCGGCATGGGCGTTTCAGCGATCGTGGAGCGCGCGTGAGCCGCGCACGGGAGAACTTTGCTTCGGGCACGGCCTGGGAGCCGATCGTTGGCTATTCGCGTGCGGTGCGTGCCGGTGGCTATCTGCATGTTTCAGGAACCACAGCGACCGGGCCGGACGGCAAGATCGTGGGCATCAACGATGTCTATGCGCAGACCCAGCAGTGCCTGACAAATATCGAAGCGGTTCTGGTGCGCGCCGGCGGCACGCTGGCGCATGTGGTCCGCACGCGCCTCTACGTCCTGAACATTGCCGACTGGGAACAGGTCGGCCGCGCGCACGGTGAGCGCTTCGCCGAAATCCGCCCGGCCACGAGCATGGTGGAGGTCTCGCGCCTGATCGCACCGGAGATGCTCATCGAGATCGAGGCCGATGCCTACCTCGGCGAGTGAGTGGCCCGACGGCTGCGTTTATTGAAGGAGACAGGCGTGCCCAAGGGACGCTGGGAAACACTGATGGCCCGTGACGGGCATGAGTTTGCCTGCTACCTGGCCAAGCCAGATGCCCGGGCGCGCGGCGCCATTGTCATCGTGCAGGAGATCTTCGGCGTCAATGCGCATATCCGCGCGCTGGTCGAGCAGTACGCCGCTGCCGGCTACCTCACAATTGCGCCGGCTCTGTTCGATCGCATCGGTCGCAACATCGAACTGGATTACACGCCCGATCAGGCCGCACTCGGGCGCGGTTACATGCTGCAGATCGAGCGCGCCGCTGCGTTGAAGGATATTGCCGCGGCGATTGCCGTCGTGCGCCACGCAGGGCGTGTCGGCATCATTGGATTTTGTTGGGGGGGACAGCTCGCCTGGTATGCCGCCAGCCGCCTCGGCGTCGATGCGGCCGTGTCCTATTACGGGACGCGGCTGTGGGAGGCCCTGGATCAGCTGCCCACGGCGCCGATGATGCTGCACTTTGGCGAGCAGGATGCGCACACCTCCCCCGAGCAGGTCAGTGCAATCCGCAGCGCGTTTCCGGCTGGAATTTATCACCTGTACCCTGCCGGTCACGGCTTTAACTGCGCGGTCCGTCCCAGTTACCATCCGGAGAGCGCCCAGCTGGCGGGGGAACGCACGGCGCAGTTTCTCGCTCAGCATGTCGGCTGATAAACACACGCGCACCGGCGGGACGTCGCGGCCGCCATATTTTTGATCCTCTGAAGTTCAGGAGACCTTGCCCCGATGCAACTGACAGATCAGAAGCTGCTGCGCACGCAGTGCTTCGTCAATGGTGAGTGGATCGATGCGGCCGATGGACGCACGAGCACTGTGAGCAACCCGGCTACCGGCGAAGCCATCGCCACCGTGCCGGTGCTGGATGGCAACGCGACGCAGCTGGCGATCCGCGCCGCGGCCGCGGCCTTCCCGGCGTGGGCCGCGCGCACTGCCAAGGAACGCTCGGTCATCCTGCGCCGCTGGTATGACCTGATGATGGCCAACCAGCAGGATCTGGCGCGCCTGATGACCGCCGAGCAGGGCAAGCCGCTGGCTGAAGCTGCTGGCGAGATTGCCTATGCGGCGGCCTACATCGAATGGTTCAGCGAGGAAGCGCGCCGCGTCTACGGGGATGTGATCCCGGCTCACAACGCAGACAAGCGCATTCTGGTGCTGCGCCAGCCGGTCGGCGTGGTCGGAGCGATCACCCCATGGAATTTCCCGGCCGCGATGATCGCGCGCAAGGCCGCGCCGGCGCTGGCGGCCGGCTGCACGTTCGTGTGCAAGCCAGCGGCCCAGACGCCGCTGTCGGCGCTCGCGATGGCGGAGCTCGGCCAGCGCGCCGGTATTCCCGCCGGCGTACTGAATATCATCACCGGCAAGGCGAGCGAGATCGGCGCCGAACTCACCAGCAGTCCGATCGTGCGCAAGCTCAGCTTTACCGGCTCGACCGGCATCGGCAAGCTGCTGATGACGCAGAGCGCTGCCACGCTGAAGAAACTCTCGCTGGAGCTCGGCGGCAACGCGCCGTTCATCGTCTTTGATGATGCCGATCTGGATGCCGCGGTCCAGGGGGCTCTGGCCAGCAAGTACCGCAACACCGGGCAGACCTGCGTGTGCACCAACCGCTTCCTGGTGCAGCGGGGTGTGTACGAAGACTTCGCGCGGCGCCTGACCACCGCGGTCGGCAAACTCAGGGTCGGGGATGGACTCAAGGGCCCGACCGATCAGGGTCCGCTGATCGACATGGCGGCCGTGAAGAAGGTCGAGGAGCATGTCGCCGATGCGCTCGCCAAGGGTGGCATGATCATGATCGGAGGCAAGCGCCATGCACTCGGCGGGCAGTTCTATGAGCCGACGGTGATCACCGGAGCCAGCAAGACGATGCTGCTGGCACGCGAGGAAACCTTTGGCCCGGTGGCGCCGCTGTTCAGCTTCGCCACCGAGGCCGAGGCCATTGCACTCGCCAACGACACCGAGTTCGGCCTCGCCTCTTATGTCTACACGCGCGATCTGGCGCGCTCCTGGCGCGTCAGCGAAGCGCTCGAGTACGGCATCGTCGGCCTGAACACCGGCCTGATCTCGACCGAAGTGGCGCCCTTCGGCGGCATCAAGGAATCCGGCTTCGGACGCGAGGGCAGCAAGTATGGGATCCTCGACTACACGGAGATGAAATACGTGTGCGTTGGCGGCATCACGCCGCTCTAGGCACATACGGGCGGCAAGCACGCGATGCTGGGAATTCTGCTGACCAACATTGGCACGCCCGCGGCACCGCGGGCGCGCGAAGTGCGCCGCTTTCTGCGCCGCTTTCTCAGTGATCCGCGTGTCGTGGAGCTGCCAAAGCTCGCGTGGTATCCGATTCTCTATGGAGTGGTGCTGCCGCTGCGTGGTCCAAAGAGTGCCCGCGCCTATCAGCGCATCTGGCTGCCCGAGGGCTCGCCGCACGCGGTCTACACCGAGCGGCTGCGCATCGCCCTGGCGCGTGAACTGGAATCACGCCGGCCCGGACAGACTTGTGTCGAAGCGGCGTTCCTCTATGGCGGCCAGAGTGTCGCCGAGGCGCTGGAGCGCCTGCGTGCCGCAGGTGCCAGCCGGATCGTTGCTCTGCCACTGTTTCCACAGAGCAGCGGCACCACCACCGGTGCGGCCTTCGATGAGATCGCACGCTGCCTGCGCGCCACGCGCGATCTGCCGGATGTGCGCCTGATATCGGGCTACGCCACGCATGCGAACTATATCGGCGCGCTGGTCGCGAGCATCCAGGAGCACTGGCAGCAACAGGGCACGAAGAGTCATCTGCTGATGTCCTTCCACGGCATCCCGATTCGCTGCGTCACCAAGGGTGATCCCTACGAGACGCAGTGTCGCGCTACCGCGGCGCAGCTCGCCAGCACGCTGCAGCTGAGCGCTGAGCAGTGGACGATCAGCTTCCAGTCGCGCTTCGGTGCCGAGCGCTGGCTGGAGCCGGCCACGTACGCCACGCTCACCCGCCTGGCTTCGCAGGGCACGCGGGCGGTCACGGTGTGCTGCCCGGGATTCTCGGTGGATTGCCTCGAGACTCTGGAGGAGATTGCTCTCGGCGGCCGCGAACTGTTCCTGCATGCCGGCGGCGAGCGCTTTGATTACGTGATGGCGCTGAATGATCGGCCCGATCACGCGCGCGCGCTCGCCGATCTGCTGCTGGGGTAATATCGGCACGATGTTGTTCGGCCGCTTCCTGGAATTCAGTATCGCGACGCGCGATATCCGCACCTCGGTCCAATTCTACGAGGACCTGGGCTTCCACCAGCTGCTGACCGGTGATATCTGGCAGCACCGCTATGGTGTGCTCACCGACGGGCGGCTCGTGATCGGGCTGCATGAGCGGCGTGGTGCCGATTTCTCGATTACGTTCGTGCAACCGGACCTTGCCACTCATGTGCCGGCCTGGCGTGCCGCAGGCTTTGAGCTGCTTTTTACGCGACTCGGCGAAGCCGACTTCCATGAGGTGCAGCTGCAGGATCCGAGCGGCACGGACATTACGGCCCTCGAGGCACGGACTTTTTCCCCCGGCGCGGCCGAGCCTGGCAGCCTGCGGCCCGCGTGCGGGCGATTCACGGCCTGCAGCATTCCGGCACTTGAGCCTGAGGAAACGCAGCAGTTCTGGGAGCGCGCCGGCTGTGTTGCACACGAGCCGCTGGAACTGCCCTATGAACACCGGCCGCTGATCGGCAAGGGACTGGAGCTCGCACTGCACAGCCCAGCACTGTTTGATCGCCCGCTGCTGACCTTTCGGGATCCGGAGATGGGCACGCGGCTGCGCGAGCTGGAGACTCGGGGCATCGGGCTCTCGCCGGATCTGCCGCGCGAGCTCAAGGCGCGCGGACACGGACTGATCCTCGCGCCGGAGGGCACGCAGCTGTTGCTGCTCAAGGCCGCGATCTAACGCGCAAGGTTCAGCGACGCGCGATGATGTGGAAGCGGATGCGAAGCGGCTCCGCCACCCGCAGCGATCCCAGCAATGCGCTGTGCGGTACCAGGCCAAGCGCCGCGTGAGTGACCGTGAACTCGCCGCTTAGCGTCACCTGCTCGGCCAGTGACTCCATCTGGACCGGAACATCCACGCGAGCGTTGTAGGCGCGCACTCGGATAAGCGTGTGGGCGATCCAGCCAGCGTCCGCCCTGCTGATCGACTCCGAATACAGCTGGATCAGCGGATACTCAGCGCCATCCAGCATTGGGGTATCGAGCATGTGGGTGCGCGTGCCGGCGATGTCTTCCTCGCTCAAGCTCTCCTCGTAGCCACTGCCCTGTTGCTCGCGTCGCTGCGGCTCATCCAGGCGCAGCGCGGCCACCGGAAATTCCAGGCTAAATACCGAGCGCTGCGGCTCGGCGGCCAGCCACAGATCACCGTTCAGCCCGGCGACCTCGATCACATGGTTATGGCCCAGCTGTGCCATCGGCCCATCGCGCGTCACCCAGATCAGCACTTCGCTGTGCGCGCCATCAATGTGATAGCGCACCGAGCCCGGTACTGGCACCGCAGGTCGCGGCGCGACGCCGTTGGG
>JBEKOK010000076.1:0-19174 GCA_049521875.1 Steroidobacteraceae bacterium | reverse complement strand
GACGATATGGTGGGTGGCATCGAGCTTGCGGTTGTCGATCACGTAGTGGAACTGCGTGGTCAGCTTGCCCTTGCTGATGTTGTACCCGGCGTAGGTCCCGGAATACGGATTGAGCGTGGTCAGATCGATGTTGGTGAAACTGACATTCAGATCGGTGTACAGCGCCGCCGACAGTACGTTCAGGATTCCGGTAATCGCCACTGGCGCGTAGCGATCGACGCTGCCATTGATGTCGACGGTGGCACGCGAGGCCGGATCCGAGGACAGGCCCTTGATCGAGCCATTCAGTCCGACCATGCCGGCGGAAAAGGTAGGTTGTATCGACTGGTCGGTAAAGTTGGCCGAGCCATTCTCGATCTGGATGGTGCTGATCTTGATTGGCATCGCAGGCTGCGCCGCAGCTGCCGGCTGCGCGGAGCCTTTACCCGGCCCGGTATTTGCAGCCGCCGAAACCTCGCTGGCAGCCGCAGGTGCCATCAACTGCTTCACGTTCAGGCTCGAATCAGCGCTGATCAGAACGCGGCCATACAGATCGCGCGCCCGCACCTTGTCCACGAGCAGGCCTTTCTTACCCTGCTGATAATCAATTCCGGTGATCTCGAGCTGGGTCCACTTGATCAACTCCTGCTGCATCCGCCGGTCCCGGGTCGCCAGGTTATCGACCGTGACGCTGCCCTGGATCGCCAGCGGCGGCTGGCCGCGTAGCGGTTTGTCCGCATACGCCACATGGCCAGTTACTGACAGCGCTCCGGAGACCAGATCAATACGGGTTGGGGCATTCAGGTACGCTTGGAACATGGCCAGATCAAGTTTGGCGAGTTCGATCTTCAGGTCCGTGCTAAACGGTTCGAGTACCGCCGCACCGTTCACGTTGAGCAGGCCCTTCCCGTCAAAGCCGATGCTGCTGCCAATCGCGAGCTTGCTACCCGGTACCGTCGAGAAGCCCGAGATCGTCAAGCCGATAGGTGAGAGCAAGAACTTCGCCACCGGCGACACAGTCCGATCCTCGGCCGCCACACTGGCATTCTGAACCGTGACGGTGCCCACACTGATCGACCACGCTGGCGCCGGTGCGGCTTCGGGTGTCTTCACAACGGTCAGTTTGGGTGCAGCGGGTGCAGCGTCGGTAGCCGGCGCGGCATGCGATTGGAACAGTTCCGGCAAATTCAGGTTGCCATTAGGTTCGCGCCAGGCGCTGATCTGCGCCCCATCCACGAGCACGCCGTTCACGGCCACGCTGTGCTTGGCGAGCGACACGGCAGTGCCCGTGACCGTCAGCAGTGGCACCTGAATCCAGGGCGCGGCCCCCGCGACGCCCTTGGGCGCGATTCCGATCTGCTTGAACTCGAGGATCGGCAGTTCGATGCCGAGGCCCAGATCGCCAGCCAGCGTCACCTTGTATTCGCCCTTGAGATCCAGTGCGCCTGAGGGCAGATCGAACGGCAAGGCATCCTGCAGGTAGGCCGCGATGGTCGTGGCCTTGAGGCCGGTGATCGCAAACTGCCCATTCGAGCCCAGCGGCTGCAGCGAGAACTGTCCGGACCAGGCGAGCTGCTCGCCGGCCGTGGTGACGCCTTCAAAGCGATAGCGATTCTCAAACTCCGCCGCGGTTCGAAAATCCTGCAGGCTGAATTCGATCGGGCGCAGCGTCGCCGTGAATGGCTTGCCACGGCTTAAATCCTCGAAGCCGATGTTGCCCTGGGTCACCGAGAGCTTGCCGATGCGCACGGCCGGCAGTGGTTGGTTGGGCGGGGGTGGCGGCGGTGGCGGCCCGGTCGGCGGCGGCGCGAGCTGCGCCAGGTTGAGCGTACCGTCGGCAGCGATGCGTACCTGGATATCCGGGTGCTCAAGGCGGATCTCACTCAAGGTCCAGGCGCGATGGAACAACGAGGCCAACAGACCGGCGCGTACCCGCAGCACCTCGAAGCCGACGATCGCTCGGCCGTCGGCCTCCTTCATCTTCAGCGCGCGCACTTCAGCGGTCAGCGTGAACGGGTTGAAACTGAACGCGCCAATCTCCAGCTGCCGTCCGCCGTCGCGCTGCACGAACTGCTTGAGATAACCGGTCGCGTAACGGGGCACGAGCACGAAGCCGGCCAGCGCATATAGGATCAGCAGCAGCGCGATGATCGTCAGGGCGAGCCAGTGGCGGCGGATCCGCATCACGACGGGGTTAACTGCCGAATCGTCCATGCTCGAGAAAGCTCCCCGTCTCTTTCGCCACGCGCGCCGAAAGCAGCATGCCCGTGTGGCTGACCGGCAGAATCAGGTGCGCTGTGGCACCGGGCAATTGTGTCTCGGATACCGCAACGGTGCCATCATTCTCTTCGGTAAAATCGGTCACGAGCCGACCGATGCTTAGGGACTGCGTACCCGCGATGATCCCGAGATCGCGCGTACCCTCCCAGCGCCGGACCTGGGCATTGAGCAGCTCCTCGCTGCCGGCCTGCCCGAGAATTGCGCGTCCAAAACGGAAACGGGCGACACGCGTCGCAGCGCTGCTGGCGACGCAGGGTGAGCCGAGAAACACCACGCGTCCCGGCGGGAAGGAGCCGTGGGCGCTGAGCGCCCGCAGAATCACTAGACCACCCAGACTGTGCCCGATCAGATGGAGCCGGGAGACCTTGAGTGAGTCGATGTGGCGGGCGAGCGCTTCGGCCACCGCCGTCATCGAGCTCGACTGGCTGCGGTAGGTAAAGCTGTGCCAGTCATAACCCCGATCACGCACCAGCCGCCGGCGCAGCAGGAAGGCCTCGTGGCCTGTCAGCCACAGGCCATGCACGTAGACGAGCGCTGGCGCGTCCATCAACCGGCGGGTGGCGGCGTCCTGACGCGGATGTGCAGCTCACGCAGCTGCGCTTCGCTGACCTCGGTCGGCGCATCGGTCAGCAGGTCGGCCGCCGTCTGTGTCTTGGGAAAGGCAATGACATCACGAATGCTCTCGGCACCGGCCATCAGCATCGCCAGGCGGTCGAGGCCAAAGGCAATGCCGCCGTGCGGAGGTGCACCAAAGCGCAGCGCATCGAGCAGGAAGCCAAACTTGAGCTGCGCTTCCTCGGGGCTGATGCCGAGCAGCGCGAACACTGCCGACTGCAGCTGCTGGCTGTGGATACGCACCGAACCACCGCCGATCTCCGAGCCGTTGAGCACCATGTCGTAGGCCTGGGCCAGCGCCACACCGGGCGCGGCCGCGAGCGCTTCAGCATCGGTATTCTTGGGTGAGGTGAAGGGATGATGCATGGCGACCCAGCGGCGCGCCTCGGCATCCCATTCGAACATCGGGAAGTCGACCACCCACAGTGGCTGCCAGCCGCCGGCGACAAGCTGCAGGTCGGTTGCAACCTTCAGCCGCAACGCGCCCAGGGCATCGTTGACGACCTTGGCGCGGTCGGCGCCGAAGAACAGCAGGTCATTGGCCTCGGCACCACTGCGCTCGAGGATGCCGGCGAGTGCGGCATCGCCGAGAAACTTGACGATCGGGGACTGCAGGCCTTCACGCCCGCGCGTCGGGTCATTGACCTTGATGTAGGCCAGGCCCTTGGCGCCATAGCGCGCTACGAAGGCGGCGTAATCATCCAGTTCCTTGCGCGTCAGCGCGTTGCCCCCGGGCACGCGCAGCACCGCGACCCGGCCGGCCGGATCGGCGGCCGGTGCGGCAAACACCTTGAAGTCACAGTCGCGCACCAGGTCGGCGACATCGACCAGTTCGAGGCTGACGCGCAGATCGGGCTTATCCGATCCGTAGCGGCGCATGGCCTCAGCGTAGGTCATGCGCGGGAACGGCTCCGGCAGCTCCGTCGCCATGACGCTGCGGAACAGCTCGCGCATGAGCCCTTCCATCAGCGTGATGATCTGCTCCTGGCTAAGGAAGGAAGTCTCGATGTCGAGCTGCGTGAATTCTGGCTGGCGATCGGCGCGCAGATCCTCGTCGCGGAAGCAGCGCACGATCTGGTAGTAGCGATCCATGCCGCTGATCATCAGCAGCTGCTTGAAGATCTGCGGTGACTGCGGCAGCGCGAAGAACTTACCGGCATGCGTGCGGCTGGGTACCAGGTAGTCGCGCGCCCCTTCCGGCGTCGCCTTGGTCAGCATCGGCGTCTCTACGTCGATGAACCCGGCCGCATCAAGGTAGGCACGCATCGCGCGCGTGATCGCGTGGCGCTGACGCAGGCGCTGGCTCATCAGCGGCCGGCGCAGATCGATGTAGCGATAGCGCAGCCGCACCTCTTCACTGACATGTTCATCGAGCTGGAAGGGCAGCGGATCGGCCCGGTTCAGCAGCTCCACATATTCGGCCACGAGCTCGATGGCGCCGGAGGCCAGGTTGGCGTTGAGCGTGCCCGCGGGCCGGGCGCGCACCGTGCCGCGCACGCTGATCACGAACTCATTGCGCAGCTTCTCGGCCGTGGCAAACACTTCGGCGGCATCCGGATGGCAGACGATCTGCAGCAGGCCCTGCAGGTCGCGCAAGTCGACGAAGATCACGCCGCCGTGATCGCGACGCCGATGCACCCAGCCGGCCACCGTGACCGACTGACCGGTGAGGGATTCATTGACCTGTCCGCAATAATGAGTGCGCATGGCTGTGCTCGGGCTGATGCGGCTGCGGGCCCGGTTGGCCTGCCGCGAAACTAAGGCGCGGCATGTTACGGGGGGGTCCCGGCCGCTGCAACCGCGGGCTCTAGCGGCTCGCGCCTGGCAGCGTGCTATGGGTGCCAGTGTGCTGCGGCGGCGGCGGCGCCACGACACCCAGGGTCACGATCATCTTCAGGGCCGCTTCGACGCTCATGTCGAGTTCAATCACCTGGGAGCGCGGCACCATGACGATGAAGCCGGAGGTTGGATTGGGGGTCGTCGGGATGAACACGCACACCTGGGGCTCGCCGGTGCGCTCGGTGATCTCGGCGATCTCACCGGCGGTCTGAAAACCCACGCTCCAGGCGCCCTTGCGGGGGTACTCGATCAGCAGCGCCTTCTTGAAGGAGTTGCCCGAGTTCGACAGCAGTGTCTCCGAAAAGCTCTTCACCCCACCGTAGACGGCACGGATGAAGGGGATGCGATTGAGCAGATCCTCCCAGAAACCCACCAGCGTGCGGCCGATGATATTCGTGACCAGTAGCCCCGTGAGCAGCAACACCAGCACGCTCAGCAGCGCGCCGAGGCCGGGAATGTTCACGCCCAGCAGCGCTTCGGGGCGCAGGTGCGGCGGCAGCAGCAGCAGGGTGCGATCCATCAACCCGACGATAAAGCGCAGCACGAGCACCGTGGCCAATATCGGCACCCAGACCAGCAGGCCTGCAATCAGGTAGCGACGCAGGGTCCGCAGCACGCGGGCGCGGACCACCCGTGTATTGGCATTCACCGGCGTTTCCGGGTGGCAGCGCGTGCCGCCGGGCGCTTGCGTGCGCCGCGGCCCTTGGCCGCGGCACTCTTGGCCGGGGTTTTGGCTGCCGCCGGCTTCGGGGTGGCCTCAGTCTTGGCGGCCGGCTCGGCCTTGGCCTCCGTGGCCTTGGTGTCGGAGCTCTTGGTCTCAGTCGGCTTGGTCTCAGCCGGCTTCGCCTCAGCCGCGGCGGGCTCGGCGCCGGCCAGGTTGCGCTTGTTTTCCTTGTCCGATTTGAAATCGGTCTCGTACCACCCGGAGCCCTTGAGCCGGAATACTGGCGCGCTGATCAAGCGCTTGAGCCGCAGCTTGCCGCACGAGGGGCACTTTTTCAGAGGAGCATCGGTGATCTTCTGCAGCACCTCGACGTAATAACGGCAAGCGGCACATTCGTATTCATAAAACGGCATGGCAATCCCTAAACAGCCCAAGCGGACCGCCTTGATTATACGTGCGGAGCCGCCGCGTGCACGGCCAGCTCGCTTCGTTTACCGCGATTTCTCGAACACCAGCGCACCGTTTCGGACCGTGGCATTGATCCGGTCGCCAGGACCGAAAACGCCGCCCAACAGGCTCTGCGCCAGCGGGTTCTCCACCTGCTGCTGGATCGCCCGCCTGAGCGGCCGCGCCCCGTAGACCGGATCGAAGCCGGCCTCGCTGAGCGAATCGCGCGCCGCCGGATCGAGCGTGAGTTCGATGTCCCGCTCCAGCAGCCGCCGGCGCAAGCCCGCCAGCTGGATATCGACGATCGCGCGGATCTGCGCGGTGTCGAGCGGATGGAACACGACGATGTCATCGACCCGATTGATGAACTCGGGGCGGAAGTGCTGCTGCACGATCTCCATCACCGCGCTCTTCATGCGCACATAGTTGCCCTCACCCGCCATCTCCTGGATCACGTTGGAGCCGAGGTTGCTGGTCATGATGATCACGGTGTTGCGAAAATCCACGGTGCGGCCCTGGCCATCGGTCAGCCGGCCATCATCGAGTACCTGCAGCAGCACATTGAACACATCCGGATGGGCTTTCTCGACCTCATCGAGCAGCACTACGGCGTAGGGACGCCGGCGGACAGCCTCGGTCAAATATCCGCCCTCCTCGTATCCGACATAGCCGGGCGGTGCGCCGATGAGCCGCGCCACGGAGTGCTTCTCCATGAACTCGGACATGTCGATGCGGACCATTGCCTCTTCGGTATCGAACAGGAACTCGGCCAAGGCCTTGCACAGCTCGGTCTTGCCGACGCCGGTCGGCCCGAGAAACAGGAACGAGCCGTTGGGCCGGCGTGGGTCTGAGAGCCCGGCGCGCGAGCGGCGGATCGCATTCGACACGATACGCACGGCCTCATCCTGACCAACGACGCGTTTGCTGAGCGCCTCTTCCATGCGCAGCAGTTTTTCCTTCTCGCCCTCGAGCATCTTGGATACGGGGATGCCGGTCCACTTGGAGACGACCTCGGCAATCTCCTCATCGGTGACGTTGTTGCGCACCAGCTGCGTCTCGCGCGGCTCGGCACGCTGCGCCTCCTGCAGGCGCTTCTCGAGTTCCGGGATTTTCCCGTACTGCAATTCGGCCATGCGCTGCAGGTTGCTGGCGCGCCGCGCGCTCTCGAGCTCGAGGCGGACCTTTTCCAGCTCCTCTTTGATGTGGGCCGCGCCTTGCATCGCTGCCTTCTCGGACTTCCAGATCTCCTCGAGATCCGCATATTCCTTCTCGAGCCCGCGCAATGCTTCGACGAGCGTGGCCAGGCGCTTGCGCGAAGCCTCATCGCCCTCTTTCTTGAGCGCCTCCTGTTCAATCTTGAGCTGGATGATGCGTCGCTCCAGCCGGTCCATGACCTCGGGCTTGGAGTCAATCTCCATGCGGATGCGGGCGCCGGCCTCATCGATCAGATCGATGGCCTTGTCCGGCAGCTGCCGGTCACTGATGTAGCGGTGCGAGAGCGTCGCGGCCGCCACGATGGCCGGATCAGTGATCTCAACGCCGTGGTGAACCTCATAGCGCTCTTTGAGACCGCGCAGGATCGCGATCGTGTCCTCGACCGAGGGTTCATTGACCAGCACCTTCTGGAAGCGGCGCTCAAGGGCCGCGTCCTTTTCAATGTACTTGCGATATTCATCGAGCGTCGTGGCACCGACGCAATGCAGTTCGCCGCGCGCGAGCGCCGGCTTGAGCATGTTGCCAGCGTCCATCGAGCCTTCGGCCCGGCCGGCGCCCACCACCGTGTGCAGCTCATCGATGAACAGAATGACGCTGCCTTCCTGCTTGCCCAGCTCGGTCAGCACGCCCTTGAGCCGCTCTTCGAATTCACCGCGGAACTTGGCACCGGCAATGAGCGCGCCCATGTCGAGCGCCAGAATGCGTTTGTTCTTCAGACCCTCGGGTACCTCGCCATTGACGATGCGCTGGGCGAGACCTTCGACGATCGCGGTCTTGCCAACACCGGGCTCGCCAATCAGCACCGGGTTGTTCTTGGTGCGTCGCTGCAGCACCTGGATGGTGCGGCGGATTTCATCATCGCGGCCGATCACCGGATCGAGCTTGCCGCCACGCGCGCGTGCCGTCAGATCGACCGTGTATTTCTCCAGCGCGCCGCGTTTCTCCTCGGCGCCCGCATCGTTGACCTGCTCGCCGCCGCGCACTTCACCGATCGCTTTCTCGAGTGCCGCGCGCTGCAGCCGTGCTTCCTTGTAAAGGCGCGCCAGTGTCGTGCGATCCTCGAATCCCGCCAGCACGAACAGCTCGCTCGAGATGAACTGATCCCCGCGCTGCTGCGCGAGCTTGTCGGCGACGTTGAGCAGCCGGCTCAGGTCCTGGGAGACATGCACTTCCCCGCCGGTGCCCTCGACCTTGGGCAGGCGATCGAGCGCCTCGCCCAGCAGGGTGCGCAGGCGCACCGCATCCGCCCCGGCCTTCAGCAGCAGCGGGCGCACTGAGCCACTCTGCGCATCGAGCATCGCCAGCAGCACGTGCGCCGGCTCGATGAACTGGTTATCGCGCCCGACGGCCAGTGACTGGGCGTCGCTCAGGGCGGCCTGGAACAGGCTCGTCAGTTTGTCCATTCGCATGGGTAGTTCGCTTCCTGCAGCGTTTATGTCTCTGGCACGGCCCGTCCGAAGAGCTCAGGCGTGCTCCAGCCCTGTTAGTGGGGCCATTGGCCCTGGAATTCAAGCCAGCGGGAGCCGTCCAACTCCTTAAAATCTAAACTTAAATTCTGACTCCCGCGCTCACCCCAGCAGGTGTTCAGCCACGGCGATGATCCCGATGCCGACGCCGATCAGCAGCACCTGCAGGAGGCTTCCCACCGGATCCACGCGCCGCTGCAGGCTGGGAATCAGATCGGCCACGGCGACGTAGACCAGCGAGGCCGCGGCGATCGCCAGTGCGTAGGGCAGGTACTGAAGCGCACCGTGCAGCGCAAAGTAACCGGCCAGCCCACCCAAGATCGAGGTCAGGCTGCTCGCAGCATTGAAGATCATCGCACGCAGCGGGCTCATGCCGGCGTGCAGCAGCACCGCCAGATCGCCCAGTTCCTGCGGTATCTCGTGCGCGGTGATCGCCAGTGCCGTGACCAGACCGAGCTTCGGGCTCGTCAGAAACGCGGCTGCGATCAATACGCCATCGAAGGCGTTGTGTACGCCATCGCCAAACAGCACGATCCAGCCGGCCGCGCGGTCGCGGGCCTGATCGCGCTCGGCGTGGCTGGCCTGCTCCGGATCATGGCAGTGACGCCACAGCACCAGCTTCTCGAGCACGAAGAATAGCGCGATGCCAAGCAGTACCGCGGCCCCGATTGCCTGCACGTGAGCGACGCCGGCTGCAGTGACCGCCTCGGGAAGTAATTCAAGCAGTGCTGCGGCCAGCATCGCGCCGGTTGCAAGACTGATCAGGTGCGGCAGCAACGCGCTGCGACGGGTGGCAGGTAGCAGCAGAAAGACACTGGCAAGCGCCGCACTGAGCAGCCCGCCGAGCGTGGTTGCCAGCACGATCCAGCTAAGCGTATTCAGTGTCATGTCTGCTCCTCGCCTGCGATCCACAGCAGCGCTGCAATCCGGCCGGTGTGCCGATCGCGGCGGTAGGAGAAGAAGCGCTGCGCATCGCTCGCGGTACACAGAGCCGAGTCGTGAATCGAGTACACGCCCAGCGCCTCAAGGCGCTGGCGGGCAAGTCCCGCCAGATCGCACTGCCAGTGGCCGTGCGCGTTAGCGCTGAAGCACGCGGCAGCTTCGGCGTGTCGTGAAACAAATGCAGTGCGCACCTCAAAACCGACTTCGAAGTGCGCGGCACTGATCGCCGGACCCAGCCACGCCTGCAGCTGCGCCGGCGGCGATCGAAGCGCTTCGACGGCGCGCTCGATCACGCCTGCGGCCAGTCCTCGCCAGCCCGCGTGTGCCACGCCGATCGCATCGCCGGTGCGTGTCGCCAGCAGCACCGGCAGACAGTCGGCGACCAGCACCGCGAGCACACGATTGCTCTGGCGCGTGATCGCCGCATCCGCCGGCGCCAGCTTGGCTGTGCCGGCCTCATCGGCATCGAGTACCCGCGTCCCGTGGACCTGCTCGAGCCACAGCGGCTCGCCAGGTAGCGAGAGCTCCGTGCGCAGCCGGCGCCGGTTCTCGCGCACCGAGGCGGGTGCATCACCGACATGCGTGGCAAGGTTCAGCGATGCATACGGCGCATCGCTGACCCCGCCGGTGCGCAGCGTGCAGAAGGCGCGCACGCGGCCCGGCACCGGCCACTCGGGCACCAGTGCCGGCAGCTTCACTGTCCGAAGCTGCGCGTATCAGCGCGCAGCACGGCCAGCAGTGCCTCGAAGTCCGCCGGGAGCGGCGCCTCAAAGGCCAGCGGCTCACCGCTCAGCGGATGATTGAAGGCGAGTCGGCGCGCATGCAGTGCCTGGCGCGGAAAAGCCTTCAGCGCTGCGGCCAGCGGCGCCGTGGCTCCGGCAATCAGCCGGCGACGGCCCCCATAGACCGGGTCGCCCACCACGGGCAGACCGATGTGGGCCAGGTGGACGCGAATCTGGTGCGTCCTTCCGGTCTCGAGCCGCACGCGCAGCAGCGTGTGGGCGCGAAAGCGCTCCTCGATCCAGTAGTGCGTGACCGCCTGGCGGCCGTCGGCACGCACCGCCATGTGGGTGCGGGCACTGCGATGCCGGCCGATCGGTTCATCGACAGTTCCGCCGCCCGTGGGTGCACCCAGGCACAGCGCCAGGTACTCGCGCTCGATCTCTCGCGCCTGCATCGCCGCGGCGAGCAGCGTATGCGTCTCGGGCGTGCGTGCGACCACCAGCAGGCCGGTGGTGTCCTTGTCGAGGCGATGGATCAAGCCGGCGCGTGGCACGCGGGCCAGCTCCGCATCATGCGCCAGCAGCGCATTCTGCAGTGTGTGATCGCGGGCGCCAGCACCGGGATGAACGATCATGCCGGCCGGCTTGCACAGCACCAGCAGCGCCGCGTCCTCAAATAGGATGTCGAGCGCAATGTCCTCGGCGCCGACGCGCTCATCGGGCGCGAATTCAGCCTCCACCGCGACCGCCTCGCCACCGTGGATCAGATCGCGCGGCCGGCCGGCCACGCCCGCCACGCGAACCGCCCCGGAACGGATCCAGCGCTGCAGCCGGGCGCGTGAATACTGCGGTAATGCAGCGGCCAGCGCCTGGTCCAGACGCAGGCCCGCGGCCGAGGCAGGCAGCTCAATTAAATGGGTCTGGAACTTGGGGCGCATCGGCAGGTCGGAATGTTGCGGCTGGGATTCGTTATACTGTGCTATTGCCCTGCCCTAAGGTTACTACGTGACGAGATCGCCCGGCACCCGTTCTGCCTATTCCCCCCTCGTGGTTGTGACCCTTCTGGCGGCGCTGTGCGCAGTCTCGGGCTGCGCCGGCCGCAAGGGCAAAAATGATCCCAACCGCGCCTCGGTCGAGACGCTCTACAAGAATGCGCACAAGGCGATGGTGGGCTCTGATTACGCTTTCGCGATCAGGAACTATGAGGCGCTGACCGCGCGCTTCCCGTTCACCGACCAGGCGCGCCAGGCGCGGCTGGATCTGATCTACGTCTACTACTGCAAGGGCGAGACCGAAGCGGCCACCGATGCGGCCGATGAATTCCTGCGCGAGAACCCGACCCATCCGCGCGTTGATTACGCCTGGTACATGAAAGGCCTGATCAACTATGAGAAGCAGCCGAACGCGATCGAACGCTGGCTGGGCGTGGACATGACCAAGCGGCCGCCCGGCGAACTGCTCAAGTCAATTACGGCATTCCAGACGGTCGTCAAGCAGTATCCAAACAGCATCTACGCACACGATGCGCAGCGGCGCATGATTTATCTGCGCAATCGCCTGGCAGCCTACGAGATCAACGTGGCGCGCTACTACGTGCGCCGCGGTGCTTACCTGGCAGCAGCGCAGCGCGCCCAGCGCCTGATCGAACAGTACGATGGCTCCCCATCGGTTGCCGAGGCGCTGCACATCATGGCGCATTGCTACGATGAGCTTGGGCTCACCGACCTGCGCGACAACGTGCAGCGCATGTACGCGGCGAATTTCCCCAACGGCGATCCGCCGGGGACGGCCGCGGCCACGACGAAGAAACGGGCCTGGTGGAAGCTCTGGTGAGCGACCAGGGCCGGCGCGTTCAGCGCCGGTAACCGCTCGTGATCGGATAGCGCCAGTCGCGGCCGAAGGCCCGACGGCTCACGCGCACACCGGGTGGCGCCTGGCGGCGCTTGTACTCAGCCCGTTGCACCATGTCGAGCACGCGCGCGACGATCGCGCGATCAAAGCCACGCGCACAGATTTCCTCGACCGAGAGGTCCTCCTCGATGAAGGCGTACAGGATCGGGTCGAGTACTTCGTACGGCGGCAGCGAATCGGTGTCCTGCTGGTTGTGGCGCAACTCCGCAGTCGGCGGGCGCTCGATCACGCGCTCGGGGATCACCGGCGAGAGGCCGTTGCGGTAGCGCGCCAAACGGTACACCAGCAGCTTGCTGCAATCCTTGATTGGCGCAAAGCCGCCATTCATGTCCCCATACAGCGTCGCGTAGCCGACCGCCATCTCGCTCTTGTTGCCGGTCGTCAGCAGCATGCGTCCGGTCTTGTTGGAGATCGCCATCAGCAGCAAGCCGCGGCAGCGCGCCTGGATATTCTCTTCGGTGGCATCGGGCTTGCGGCCTGAAAACTCCTCGCGCAACGCCGCCAGCCCGGTCTCGAACAGGCCCTCGATCGAGATCGAGCTGAACTGCACGCCTTGCGTGCGCGCCTGCAGCGCCGCGTCCTCGCGGCTCATCTGCGAGGTATAGCGCGAGGGCATCATCACGACCTGCACGTGCTCTGGGCCCAGGGCGTCCACCGCGATCGCCAGCGTCAGTGCCGAGTCGACGCCGCCTGAGAGCCCCATCACGACGCCCGGGAAGCCGTTCTTGCCGACATAGTCGCGCACGCCCTGCACCAGCGCCCCGTAGACGCTCGCCTCATCGCTTAGCTCCGGCGCGACGTTGCCCGGGATCGGCGCGACGTGCGCGCCACGCCGTTCGAACTGCGCCGTAAACAGGCCCTGCTCATGCGCCGGTGCACGCATCGCGAGCTCTCCCTTGGCATCCATCACAAAGGAATTGCCATCGAAGACCAGCTCATCCTGGCCACCGATCAGATTGACATAGGCCACCGGCAGGCCCACCTCGCGCACGCGCTCACCCACCACCTGTTCACGCTCACGCTGCTTGTGCAACTCGTAGGGCGAGGCGTTGATCGCCAGCAGCAGCTCGGCACCGGCGGCACTCGCGGCGCGCGCTGGCTCCGGCTCCCACAGATCCTCGCAGATGGTCACACCGAGTCGCACGCCGCAGTACTCGAGCACGGTCGGCGCGGTCGTGGCGAGGAAGTAGCGCTTCTCATCGAACACGCGGTAGTTGGGCAGGCAGGCTTTGCGGTGCCGCGCCAGTACCGCGCCATCGCGCAGCAGCTCGCAGGCGTTGTAGATTCCGCCATCGGCGTATTCCGGAAATCCCAGCAACACGCCGATGCCGTGCACGGCGTTCGCGACCTCGATGCGCGCTGCATCGATCTGGCGGCGGAAGCCGCGGTGAAACAGCAGGTCCTCGGGTGGATAGCCCGAAAGCGTCAGCTCCGGAAACAGCACCAGATCCGCGCCGAGTTCGTCACGTGCGCGGGCCGCAGCCGCGATGACCTGGCGTGCATTGCCCTGCACGTCGCCGACCAGCAGGTTCAGTTGCGCCAGTGCCAGGGTCAACCGCTGATTCTCGCCCACCATTCCTCCCGCGCCACGCTGATGCTCGCGTGGTCCCGTGATCAAGGGCTCAGCGATGGCGGCGCGCTTTCTTGGCCGGACGCTTCGCCGCGCGCTTCGGCTTAGCCTTGCTCTTGGGCTTGCTCGGCTTCTTCGCCTTGGGCTTTGCTTTGGCCTTCGCCTTGGCCTTGCCCTTAGATACCGGCTTGACGGCCACAGCAGCCGCCGGTTTGGCGAGCGAGATAGGTCCCTTGCTGCCCAGCAGCTTCTTGACTGCAGAGCCCAGTTCGGCCGGCGAGCGCACCGTGCGCACGCGGGCCCGTTCGAGTGCGCGGTACTTGTCCTCGGCGGTGCCCTTGCCGCCGGCGATCACGGCGCCCGCGTGGCCCATGCGCTTACCGGCAGGCGCTGTCACGCCGGCAATATAGGCCACGACCGGCTTGGTGACGAAGCGGCGGATGTGCTCGGCGGCCGCCTCTTCATCGCTGCCGCCGATCTCGCCGACCATGATGATCGCCTCGGTCTGTGGATCACGTTCAAACAGTTCGATGACGTCGATGAAATTCATGCCACGCACCGGATCACCGCCGATCCCGACGCAGGTGCTCTGACCGAGCCCGTTGCGGGTGGTCTGAAACACCGCCTCGTAGGTCAGCGTGCCCGAGCGCGAGACGATGCCGACGCAGCCGCGCTTGTGGATGAAGCCCGGCATGATGCCGATCTTGCATTCATCCGGCGTGATGATGCCCGGGCAGTTGGGCCCAATCAGTCGCGCCCCACTGCCCACCAGCGAGGCCTTGACGCGCACCATGTCATTGACTGGCAGACCCTCGGTAATGCAGACAATCAGCTCGATGCCGGCATCGGCCGCCTCAAGTATCGAATCGGCGGCATACGGAGCCGGCACGTAGATCATCGACGCGGTCGCCCCGGTGGTCTTGACCGCATCGCGCACCGTGTTGAATACCGGCAGGCCCAGATGCTGCTCACCGCCACGGCCCGGGGTCACGCCGCCCACCAGCTTGGTGCCATAGGCGAGGCACTGCTCGGAGTGAAAGCTCCCCTGCTTGCCGGTGAAGCCCTGGCAGATGACCCGCGTTCGCTTGTTGATCAGAATGCTCATGGATATTCCGTTACTTGAATCTTAAATTGCAGGAGTAGGCGCAGCCGCGGCCGCACTAGCGCGCCGCCGCCACGACCTTGCGGGCGGCGTCGGTCAGATCGCTCGCCGCGATGATCGCCAGGCCACTGGCACCCAGCGCCGCGCGCGCCTGCTCGGCGTTCGTGCCCTCGAGGCGCACGACCACCGGCACCTTGACGCCGACATTCTTGACCGCATTGATGATGCCCTCGGCGATCAGGTCGCAGCGCACGATGCCACCGAAGATGTTGACCAGAATCGCACGCACCTTGGGATTGGAGAGGATCAGCTCGAAGGCAAAGGTGACGCGCTCACTGGTCGCACCGCCACCGACGTCGAGGAAGTTGGCCGGTGCGCCACCATGCAACTTGATCAGATCCATCGTCGCCATCGCAAGGCCGGCGCCATTGACCATGCAGGCGATGCTGCCATCGAGCGAGACGTAGTTCAGATCGTGTTCGCTCGCCTTGTGCTCGGTCGCATCCTCCTGGCCGACATCGCGCAGTGCTGCCAGCGCCGGCTGGCGGAAAAGCGCATTGGCCTCGATGTCAAGCTTGCAGTCGAGAGCCATCAGCTGGCCGGCCGCGGTCACGATCAGCGGATTGATCTCGATCAGGCTCGCATCCTTGTCCAGATAGAGCTTGTAGAGCGCCATCAGGATCGACTGGAACTGCGTGAGCTGCGCCCCGGACAGAGCGAGCCCGAAGCCCAGCTGCCGGCACTGATAGGGATTCAGGCCGGCGGCCGGATGGATCGCCACCGAGAGGATCTTCTCCGGGGTTTCCTCGGCCACGGCCTCGATGTCCATGCCGCCGGCACTGGAGGCAACGACCGCGATGCGGCTGCGCTCACGATCAAGTGTCAGGCTCAGGTACAGCTCGCGCGCGATCTCCGAGCCGGATTCAACATAGACGCGTTCAATCGGCAGGCCGGCCGGCCCGGTCTGCTTGGTGACGAGCCGCTGCCCGAGCATGCCCTCGGCTGCCGCCCTGACCGCGGCTGGATCCTTGCAAACCTTGACGCCACCGGCCTTGCCGCGGCCGCCGGCATGGACCTGCGCCTTGACCACCCAGACCTTGCCCCCGAGCGCCGCGGCGGCGGCCACTGCTTCGTCGGCACTCGCGGCCACCTGTCCCTTGGGGACCGGCACGCCGTATTCGGCCAGGATCTTCTTGGACTGATATTCGTGCAGATTCATTGCATCTCGCGCCGCAGGTGGTTTTGAAGGGCCTCGGATTGTCCCGGAATCTGTCGCGGCTCGCCACCCCGTGTACGGTCGGGGTAGACGAGCGACGAACTGCTGCGGCGCGCTCGCCGCGCCCGTTGAGCCGATGCTACAGTCAGCCTAACAATGAGCGCGCCGCCCGAAGCCCCGAAGAACACCGAGCTCGCCTGGCGCATTGTCGGACTGGCCAACGCCTACCGGCTGCTGGCCGCGCCCGCGCTGTTGATCGTGTATGCGCTGACCGGACCCATACCGGTCTTTGGCGCCGTCGAGCCGCGGCTGTTCGTGCTCACCGCCTGGTGCCAAATCCTGGCCGGCCTGACCCTGCTGTTCGCCGGTCGCCGGCGCTGGCCCACGAGCCGGCGACTGCTGGTCTTCACGCACGCCGGCGTGGATGTCGGCGCGGTCACGCTGCTCCTCTACAGCAGCGGTGGTGTCGCCAGCGGCCTGGCGATACTGCTGGTGATTCCGGTGGCGGCGATGGCGCTGCTGGCCGAAGGCCGCGATGCCTTCCTGATGGCCGCGATGGCGGCGCTCGGCATCCTCGGACAGCAAATCGCCGCGCAGCTGGCTGGACTCGCGCCGGCGGCCGACTATCCGCTGGCCGGCATCATGGGCATGGTCGTGTTCCTGATCGCGCTCTCGGCCTGGCCGGTGGCCAACCGGCTGCGCGAGAGCGAAGCGCTGGTCCGCCGCCAGGAACTGGATCTTGCAAATCTCGCCCAGCTCTCGCAGTACATCGTCCAGCACCTGCGCGAGAGCATCCTGGTGTGCGACCCGAGCGACCGCATCCGGCTGATCAACGAATCCGCGGCCCACCTGCTCGGGGATGATCGGGCGATACCGGGCGCGTTGCTGGGCGAAGTCTCACCGCGTCTGCTGTACCTGCTGACCACGTGGCGCCAGCAGCCGCGGCAAGCCGAAAGCTCTCCGGGCACGCTGGTGGGTTCCGATGGTTCGCGCCTGATCGAGCCGCACTTTGCGCCGCTCGGTGCCGATGAGCCGGCACCGGTACTGATCTTTCTGGAGGACACCGGCGCGCTCGCCTCCAAGGTGCAGCAGTCGAAGCTCGCGGCGCTCGGGCGCCTGAGCGCGAGCATCGCGCATGAGATTCGCAATCCGGTCGGAGCGATGAGCCACGCCGCGCAACTGCTGGCTGAATCGCAGGGCCTGAACGAGAGCGATGTGCGCCTGACGGAGATCATGCGTACCAACGCCAACCGCGTCAGCGGCATTATCGACAATGTGCTGCGGCTCTCGCGCCGCGAGCTGCCGCGCCCGGAGCGAATCATGCTGGTCGAGTGGTGTCGGGCCTTTCGCACCGAATTTTGCAGCACGATGGAATGTGCGCCCGAGCGGCTGGCATTAGTGGCCGAGGATCAGAGCCTCGAAGTGAACATCGATCCGGACCAGCTGCACCAGATTCTGTGGAACCTGTGCCAGAACGCACTGATTCATGGCCAGAGCGCCGGTGCCGCGCAACCGGCCGAGCTGATCATCGGGCGCCTGCGCAACGCCGGACGCCCCTTCCTGGATGTCGCTGATCGCGGCCCGGGGGTCGCCTCTGAGGACCTCGAGCGCGTATTCGAGCCGTTTTTCACGCGCGGCGCGCGCGGCACCGGCCTCGGGCTGTTCCTGGCACGGGAACTGGCCGAGTCCAATGGGGCGGCGCTGATCTACGAGCCCCGTGAGGGCGGTGGGAGCCGCTTCCGGATCGTGTTCTCAGATCCGTCACGCTGGGCATCGGCCTATCTGAGCGGAGAACCAGGTCGCTGATCCAATACCCCGGGAAGCGCTAAGCTTGAGCCCGCTATGTCCGCACCCACCGTTCTGATCATCGATGACGAGCCGGACCTGATCGAGCTGGTCTCGCTCACCCTTGGCCGCATGCAGCTCGAGACGGCCGCAGCCGGCACTGTCGCCGAGGCCCGCGCTGCTCTGGGCGCGCGCCGCTTTGATCTGTGCCTGACCGACATGCGCCTGCCGGATGGTGATGGGCTCGATCTGCTCGCCTGGATCCAGCAGCAGTACCCGCAACTGCCAGTGGCCGTCATCACGGCCCACGGCAATGTCGAATCGGCCGTGCGGGCCCTGAAGCTGGGCGCCTTTGATTTTGTCTCCAAACCCCTCGACCTCTCGGTGCTGCGCAAGCTGGTCACGAGCGCGATCCGGTTGCAGGAAGCCAGCGCGCCCGCCGCCGGTTCGGCCCGCGGTCCGGAACTGCTCGGCGCCTCGCAGAGCATGCAGGAACTGCGGCAGATCATTGCCCGCGTCTCCCGCTCCCAGGCGCCAGTCCACATCGCCGGCGAATCCGGTACCGGCAAGGAGCTGGTGGCACGACTGATCCATTCGGCCGGCTCGCGCCGCCAGGCGCCGTTCGTGCCCGTCAACTGCGGAGCGATCCCCTCGGAGTTGATGGAGAGCGAGCTCTTCGGCCACCGACGCGGCAGCTTTACTGGTGCCGTCGCCGACAAAAAGGGCCTGATACAAAGCGCTGAGGGCGGCACGCTGTTCCTCGATGAAGTTGCCGATCTGCCACTTCACATGCAGGTCAAGCTGCTGCGTGTGATCCAGGAAAAGACCGTGCGACCGATCGGTGAGCAGCGCGAAGCGCCGATCGACGTGCGCATCGTCTCGGCCACGCACAAGAACCTGAGCGAGCTCGTGGCCAACGGCCGCTTCCGGGAAGATCTTTATTACCGCGTCAACGTGATCGAGATGCGCGTGCCACCACTGCGCGAGCGCAGCGAAGACATCCTGCCGCTGGCGACGACGATTCTGGCGCGGCTGAGCCAGAGGCTCGGTGGCGAGACGCCGGCGCTGGCGCCGGAGGCCGCAATCGCCCTGCAGGCCTACCCCTTCCCCGGCAACGTGCGCGAACTGGAGAATATTCTGGAGCGCGCACTGACGATGCGCACTGGCAGCGACATTGAAGTGGCCGACCTGCAGCTGCGCATGCCGGTGGCCGCCGGCGAGCCCGGGGCGCTGGCAGCGACTGTCCCGCTCGCCACGGCCGAGCCTGCCAGCGGAGCGCTCGGCGATCGGCTCGAGAACCTCGAGCGCGATGCGATCGTGCGGGCCCTCGAGCAGACCCGCTACAACAAGACAGCGGCCGCGAAGCTGCTTGGCGTGACGTTCCGGGCGCTGCGCTATCGGGTCAAGAAGCTTGGCATTGA
>JBEKOK010000075.1:0-13329 GCA_049521875.1 Steroidobacteraceae bacterium | reverse complement strand
GACCCCTGCCTTCGGAGGGCAGTACTCTATCCAGCTGAGCTACGGGCGCGGCGCGGCGCGCAAGATTACCGCAACCTCAGGCCGGCTGCGACCCATCCTGCCGGGCCCCAGCCGGGTGTCTGGACCTAGTGGTGTTTCTCGCTGGCGACCAGGTCGTTAATGACGCTGATCAGGTTGGCCTCGCTGCCAGCCATGGCCACATCGGTAATGTACTTACCGTTGATGACAATGCGCGGCACGGCGTCGATGCGATAGCGTCGTGCGAAATCATCTGAGCGCTGCATGTCGGCGGTCACCGAAAAAGAGTTGTAGGCCGTGGTGTAGTCCTGGGCGCTGATGCCGTGGGCGACCGCGAACGCGGTCTGCGCCTTGAGCGTCGCGGCCTCGTCGCCGGGCACGTACAGCGGGTTGCCCTTGTCATGGATCTCGGCAAAGACCGCGGCGTGCAGGGCCTCTTCCTTGCCGAGGGCCTGCAGCGTGTAGAACAGGCGCGCCGTGGCACGGCGCATCTCGTCCCAGACGACCGGAATGCGCACGAACTCGACGTACGCGGGCTTGGTGCCCTTGCGCCAGGACTCGAGGTAGGAGTCGAGCGCATAGCAGTGCGGGCACGCGAACCAGAAGGCTTCGATGACTTCGATCTTGCCCGGAGCGGCATCGGTCGGCTGCGCGGGGACCACCGGAACGTAATTCGTGCCAGCGGTCCAGCGCGTTTGCGGCATCTGTCCTGCGGCCGGTAGCGCCGCGACGCGCTCGAGCGCGGCCTGGCCGGGCGAGGCTGCAGCGGCAGCCGCACTCGACTCCTGCATCGCCCCGCCCGCGCCACTGGCAGCAGTCGCAGTCCCGGCCGGAGCACTGCTGGCCGTGACCGTGGGCGCACTGGGCGCGGCAGTGGCGTTGCTCGCCGGCGGCTGGCTGCGAGCACAGGCATTCAACGAGACCAGCAGCGTGGCGCACAACAGCCAGCGCACCGGTGACATTGCAGAGTGCTGGCCCATCAACGCAGGCCTTGAATATAGGAGGCCAGGTTACGCATGTCCTCGTCGCTTAAACGGCTGGCCACCGTGTGCATGATGGCGGCGTTGTCGCCGCCATTGCTCGCGCCCTTGGCATTCTTCGTGTAGCGCGCATCGCTCGCGTAGTTGCCCAGCTGTCGCAGGACGTAAACCGAGCTCTGGCCACGCAGCGCCGGGTAGCCGGCATCCGGATTGCCGGCGCCTACCGGCCCGTGACAGGCGGCGCAGGCTGGAATGTCACGCGTACGATCGCCCCGCGTATACAGTGTCTGGCCGCTTTGCCAGTAGGACGGATCCGCCTCGCCGCCGGTAGGCACCTGCGCGGCGAAGTAGGCCGCGACATCCTCCATGTCCTGATCGCTGAGCGTCAGCGCCATCGGCATCATCATCGCCGGGTTGGCATCGCCGGTCTTGCCGACGCGCTCGTTGGCATGGAACAGCTTGAGCTGGCCCACGATATAGGCGGCATTCTGGCCGGCGAGGTTCGGCCATTGCGGGTTGGTACTGTTGCCCATCGGACCGTGGCAGGCGGTGCAGACCGCGCTCTTGGTCGCACCATCCTCGATCGATCCTTTGGACCAGGAAACAGCAGTCGCCATTAGGGCCAGCGCAAGGCATACAAACCGGATCGTCACGGTCATGCAATCAGCTCCACAGAAGGGGTCGGGCGCCCAAGATATCTTTGCCAGTCAATGATCCAGAGAATTGTACACTACCGAATTCGCGCGCGAGCCTTCGAGCACAGTCCTTGAGCCAGTACCCCCAAGCCGAATTCCTGTTGAGTGCGGCTGATCCGCGCCATTTCCCACCCGACACCGGGAGCGAGGTCGCGTTCGCGGGTCGCTCCAATGCCGGCAAGTCCACCGCGATCAATGTCCTGGTGGGCCACCACCGGCTGGCGCGCACCAGCAAGACACCGGGGCGCACGCGATTACTCAATTTCTTCACGCTCGCACCAGGCCGGCGCATCGTCGATCTGCCCGGTTATGGCTACGCCGCCGCGAGCGTCAGCGAGCGCAACAGCTGGGCCCGCATGATCGATGCGCTGGCGGGTCGTGAAAGCCTGCGGGGTCTGATGCTGCTGATGGACAGCCGCCGCGGGGTGCTTGAGGGCGATGAGGCCCTGATTGCGTGGGCGCAAGCTGCGGGCTGCCCGGTGTATGTGCTGCTTTCAAAAGCCGACAAGCTGACTCGCAATGAACTGGCGCAGGCCAGCGCCGCGGTACGCCGCCAGTTGGGTACGCGCGCCGAGGTACTGCCGTTCTCGGCCACCAGCGGTATGGGGTTGGATCAGGCCCGGCGGCAGATTGACCACTGGCTGGCGCATCAGCCCCAAAAGGCCTAGGGGCAAAAGCGAGCAGGCATAAAAAACCCCGATGGTCCGTATTTGGGGGAAGGACCATCGGGGCAGACTAACCCGGCACAGGTCTCGATGAACCGGGTCCGAATCACCCGCCTAGGGAGAGAAGCGGGGAGCTATTGGCTCATTTAGTTAGAGGGGGGACCCTGCCGGAAGTTCCAGCAACATCCAAAAATCTTTTCTTTTATTTTCAACGAGTTAGGCGCGTGGTTGTTGCAAATATACTACAACCTTATGACCAATGCCCCGCTCGCATCGCAGCATCGGCTGTGGGCTGGATCAGTGGGCCTGATCCCAGTTCGCGCCACTGCCACTGTCGACCTTCAGCGGCACCGCGAGTTCCGCAGCGGCGCTCATCAGCGCACACACGCGCTCGCGGGTGCTTTCCAGCGCCTCGGTGCGCACCTCGAGAATCAACTCGTCGTGCACCTGCATGATCAGCCGTGCCGCGCCACCCTGGGTGCTGCACCAGGCATCCACACTGATCATGGCGCGCTTGATGATGTCGGCGGCTGTTCCCTGCATCGGCGCATTGATCGCGCTGCGCTCGGCGTACTGCTGCAGCTGGCGGTTTCGCGAGGCAATCTCGGGCAGGTACAGGCGGCGACCGAGCACGGTTTCCACATAGCCATTGCGACGCGCGAGCTCACGCGTGGCATCCATATAGCGCTTCACACCCGGGTAGCGCGCGAAGTAACGCTCGACGTACTGCGCTGCTGACGCTCTATCGATGCCGAGCTGGCGTGCGAGCCCGAAGGCGGACATGCCGTAGATCAGCCCGAAGTTGATCGCCTTGGCCGCACGCCGCTGATCCGCGCTGACCTGTTCGGGCGCGAGCCCGAAGACTTCCGCCGCGGTGCTCTGGTGAATATCACGATCTGCGGCGAACGCCTTGAGCAGCCCTTCGTCGCCCGACAGGTGCGCCATGATCCGCAGCTCGATCTGCGAGTAGTCGGCCGCGAGCAGCACGCAGCCTGGTGGGGCGATGAAGGCCTGGCGGATGCGCCGCCCCTCGGGGCTGCGGATCGGAATGTTCTGCAGGTTCGGATCGGTCGAGGAAAGGCGGCCGGTTGCGGCCACCGCCTGGTGATAGGAGGTGTGTACGCGCCCGGTGAGGGCATCGATCTGCTCGGGTAGCCGCTCCGTGTAGGTGGAGCGGAGCTTCGCCAGTCCGCGGTACTCGAGGATCAGTCGCGGCAGCGGATAATCGGCTGCCAGCTCCTCGAGCACATCTTCAGCAGTCGAGGGCTGTCCGGTCGGTGTCTTGCGCGTCACGGGCAGCTGCAGCTTCTCATAGAGGATCTGTTGCAGTTGTTTAGGGGACTCGACGTTGAATACGCCTCCCGCGGCTGCGTGAGCCTCGCCCTGCAGCTCGGCCATGCGCTTGGCGAGCTCCTTGCTTTGTAACTCCAGCATCGAGCGATCGATCAGGACACCGGTGTGCTCCATACGCAGCAGCACCGGTACCAGCGGCTGTTCGATCTCGGTATAGATGTGCGCGAGCGCCGGCACCGCTTCGAGCTTCGGCCACAGCGCCTGATGCAGCTGCATCGTGACGTCGGCATCCTCGGCGGAATATTCCGCCGCCTTGTCTACCGGCACCTGATTGAACGTGAGCTGCTTGGCGCCCTTGCCGGCGACGTCCTCGAAGTGAATGGTATGGATGCCAAGGTACTTGGCAGCCATCGAGTCCATGTCGTGGCGCGTGGCGGTGCTGTCGAGCACGTAGGACTCGAGCATCGTATCGAAGCGCGCGCCCTGAAGCGTGATGCCATGGTTCTGCAGCACGTGCATGTCGTACTTGAGATGCTGACCCAGCTTGGGGCGCGCAGGATCTTCCAGCAGCGGTCGCAGTGCCTCGAGCACGCGCTCGCGATTGAGCTGTTCGGGCGCACCGGCATAGTCGTGTGCCAGCGGCACATAAGCCGCGGTGCCCGCTTCGACGCAAAAGGAGACGCCGACGATTTGCGCCTGCATGTAATCGAGGCTCGTGGTCTCGGTGTCAAAGGCCATCAGTGGGGCAAGCCTTAGCGCCGCGATCCAGCGCTCGAGTGCTTCCCAGGTGCTGACGGTCTCGTAGTGACGCTCGGGGATGGGCGGCAGATCCGCTGGCCGGGCGGCGGGCGCAACAGGTGCTGCCGGCACGGCCGCCGCGGCCGCCGGTACCGTGCCGGATTCAGCTTCGAGCTGGCGTAGCAGACCCCGCAGCTCGAGTCGCCCGTAAAGTTCGCGCAGCACCGCAAGATTCGGCGGCTGCATCAGCAGCGCCTGCGCGTCAAGATCGAGGCTCAATTCGGTGCGGATGGTCGCCAGATCCCGCGACAGTGCCAGCGCCTCGCGTCCGGCACGCAGATTCTCGGCTGCCTTGCCCGTCAGTTCTTCGGCGTGTGCGAGCAGCTGCTCCAACGTGCCGTACTGCCCGAGCCACTTGGCCGCGGTCTTCGGTCCGACCTGCGCGATGCCCGGGATATTGTCGGAGCTGTCGCCCACCAGCGCGAGGTAGTCGATGATCTGCTCAGGATAGACATCAAACTTCGCCTTGACCCCGGCACGATCCATCTGCGTGTTGCTCATCGTGTTGATCAGCGTCACGTGCTCATCCACCAGCTGCGCCATGTCCTTGTCGCCGGTGGAGATCAACACGTGTTGACCGGCTTGTGCCGCGTGGCGCGCGAGTGTGCCGATCACATCATCGGCTTCCACGCCAGTGACCCGCAGCAACGGAAAGCCCAGTCCCTGCACCGCTTCAAGCAGTGGCGCGATCTGGCTACGCAGGTCATCGGGCATTGCCGGACGCTGCGCCTTGTACTGGGCGAACAGATCATCGCGGAATGTCTTGCCGGGCGCATCGAAGACCACAGCCACCTGCTGCGTCGGATAGTCGCGGCGCATGCGTTGCAGCATATTCAACACGCCGTGGATCGCGCCGGTGGGCTCGCCACGCGAGTTGCTGAGCGGCGGCAGCGCGTGGAAGGCGCGGTACAGGTAGGAGGATCCGTCGATCAGGATCAGATCGGGACTGGAGGTCATAGGGTGTTACCGGCTCGGGATCCCGACAGTATAGATTCTAAGCCCGCAATGCGCGGAGCCACCATCGCAAGCCCGGATCAGTGGCAGCGCGTGTAGCCAGGAACCACGGGGCGTACCGGGCCAGCTGCTGGCGCGGCGGCAGGCAGCGGACTGACGGGCGCCGGCGCGCTGCTTGCCCCGGCGCTGGCTGAGGACGCATCGCTTGGCGTCGGCGCGGAAACGGCCGGCACTGTCGCGGGCTTCGGCTCCTGCAGGCACAGCGGTCCTTTCTGGCCACAGCCCGCCAGGCTCAGCAAAGCAATTGGCACCATTGCCAGCAGTAGCGCGGTCCGGCGCATCAGAAGACCAGCGGCGCGGGCCGGTGTTCGCTGAGCAGCAGCCAGCCGCGTGCCACGCGGTAGATGACCCAGATGCCGACCACTCCGAAGCCGAACATCGCCATGAAGATGCCGACCAGGAACAGCACAAACGGCCAAGAGACCACCAGCGTGATCGCGATCCACAGCAGCGCGAACCAGAAGGTGTGGATCTGCCATCGGAAATGAGACTCGAGCCAGGTGCCGCGCGCTTCGGCGCGGCGCGCGTAGTTGATCAGGACTGCCACGATCGAGGGCAGTCCGATCACAAAGCGGATCGCCGCGCCGCCAAAGCCAAAGGAAAGCAGACCCATCAGCACCGAGAGCGCGTGCAGTCCGTAGATCAGATGCGTCAGGCGCAGCAGTCCCGGTACGGGTTCCACGCGTGTCGCCGCAGCAGCCTCATCACTCATCGCATCATCCCCGTCCGGACCTCGAAACGATTAGCGGATCATACCGGGACGGCTATTTTTTGTAGCGCTCCGCGATCCGTCGGTAGGCTTCCCGGAACGGAATGCCTTCGCTTATAACCAGAGCATACGCCTCTTCTGCCGCTTGCAGCGCCGGGTCCATGCGGATGCGCTCGGGGCGAAATGCCAGCGCCGCGAGGGCCGCAGCGGTGATATCCAGACTCTGCAGGGCCTGATCGATGCCTCGGAATAGCGGCGCCTTGAGCAGCTGCAGATCACGCTGGTAGCCCGATGGCAGCTTCGCAAAGAGGCCGAGCGCTTCAGTGAGCGCGGCCAGCGCGACCGCCGAGCGGCCGCGCAGCAGTTCGAACACGTCCGGGTTACGCTTTTGCGGCATGATCGAGGAGCCAGTCGTGAACGCTTCGGAAATCTCGATGTAGGCAAACTCCTGCGTATAGAAGAGCAGCACATCGGCAGCGAGGCGACCCAGATCCTGCATCAGCAGCGTGCACTCGAACAGCACGCCGGACTCGGCCTTGCCGCGCGAGAGCTGCACCGCAGTGACTGGTTCATGGGTGCTTGCAAAGCCAAGCGCGTGAGTCGTGTTCTCGCGATCGAGCGGCAGCCCCGGAGCGCCGTAACCGGCCGCCGAGCCCAGCGGATTCTTGTCCACGCGGCGCAGCGCGCTGCGCAGTCCTTCGGCATCATCGCGCAGCTCCGCCGCAAAACCGCCAGCCCACAACGCCACGGAACTCGGCATCGCCTGCTGCATGTGCGTGTAGCCGGGGAGTGCCACGCTACCCTGGCGCGCGGCCAGCGCATCGAGGGCCGCGGCCACGCGTAGTGCCCCCGCTTCGATCTCACCCAGCGCATCCTTCAGGTACAAGCGCAGCGCCGTCAGCACCTGATCGTTACGCGACCGACCGAGATGAATGCGCCCACCGAGCGCGCCCAGCCGCTCGCTCAGGCGCTGCTCGAGCGCGCTCTGGCCATCTTCGTCCGCGAGCGCAATGCGCCACGCGCCGCGTGCATGAGCTTCCGCCAGTGCCTCGAGCGCGCCACGCAGTGCCTCAAAATCCGCAGTCGAGAGCAGGCCCTGCGCCTTCAACATGCCGGCATGGGCGATCGAGGCGCGCACATCGTAGGCCACCAGCCGTTCATCGAGTGCGTAGTCCTCGCCGGCAGTGAATTCCAGTACCCGCTCATCGAGCGGCGCGCCTTTATCCCAGAGTCTTGTCATGCAAGCACCGTGCGGTTGCGAGCGCCGGGTGAGGGCGCTTAAGAGACCTGCTGCTCAGCCTGCGTCAGGGCCTGGATGTCGGCGACGATCAGCGTGCCCAAACCCTCGTTCGTGAACACCTCGGCGAGAATGCCATCGGGCGACTGGTAGGAAATCACGTGTACGCGGTGCACGCCGCCCTTGATCGCTTCCTCGATCGCCTTGGCCTTGGGCAGCATGCCATCGATGATCTGGCCGGCGTTGCGCATGCGCACCAGGCCGGCCAGATCCGTATAGGAAATCACCGAGGTCGGATCAGCCACGTTCTCGAGGATTCCGGGAGCGCCGGTGCACAGGATCAGCTTCTCCGCCTGGAGCGCAGCGCCGAGTGCTGCAGCCACCGTATCGGCATTGATGTTCAGCAGCTGGCCGCGCGGATCGGCCGACATCGGGCTTACTACGGGCATCAATCCCTGTTCAAGACTCTTCTTGATGACGCTGGTATCGATCGAATCGATATCACCGACGAATCCAAAGTCCACGGTCTCGGTGTCGCTCGGATTGAGCTTCACCGGCGGTCGCTTGTGCGCCTGTACCAGACCGGCATCGACACCCGAGAGCCCGACTGCATCGATGTTCAGGTCGCGGCAGATCGCGAGGATGCGGGTGTTGATCAGGCCATTGAGCACCATCGAGGTGGCATCGATCGAGCGCGCATCGGTGACGCGCCGGCCCTGGATCATGCGGGTGGGTACGCCGAGTGCCTCGCTGAGTTCAGTCAGCTGCGGGCCGCCGCCATGCACCAGCACGACGCGGATGCCGAGGTAGTGCAGGATCGCGATCTGCTCGATCAGCGCCCGTGTCAGCTGCTCGTCGCCGAACACGGCGCCGCCCGCCTTGATCACGAAAGTCTTGCCCTTGTAGAGACGGATATAGGGCGCAGCGGCGCGTAGCGCGCGAATCGTCGCCAGTTGGTCAGCTCGGTGCAGGATCATGGCTTTCTCATCATTGCTTGGAAAGTAACTTTAGGATCGTACCGTGGTCAGTCAGTTCAGCTCTTGAGCAGACTGTAGAGCACGGCCATCTGCGCCGTGAGCCGGTTGTGGGCCTGGCGCAGCACGACGCTGTGCGGACCGTCGAGCACGGCATCGCTGATCGCGACATTGCGTCGTACCGGCAAGCAGTGCATCAGGTGACAGTCGGGCGCCGCACGCGCGAACCAGTCAGGCCGCACGCACCAGTCGGGGTAGCGGTGGCGCGCGGCGGCATCCGCGCTTGCATCGCCATAGGGCTGCGTGCAGCCCCACTCCTTGGCATACAGCACTTGCGCGCCCTCGAGCGCTTCGGCCCGATCCGTGCTCTCGCGCACGCTGCCACCGGACTGCTCGGCCGCGGCGCGCACGCGCGCCATGATGGGCGCCGGCAGCGCAAATTCTTCGGGTCGCAGGATGATGAGGTCCATGCCGCGCAGCGCCGCCATGTGCGCGGTGGCCGCAGGTACCGCCAGCGGCAACGCGCGCGGATGCTGCGCCCAGCTCAGAACGAAGCGGCCGCGACGCGGCACCTTCAGATCCTCGAGCGTTTTCCAGTCGGCGAGCGCCTGGCAGGGATGGTTGACCGCGGATTCAAGATTGATCACCGGCTTGCCGGCGAGTGCGGCCATCTGCGCGAACTTGGCATCGGCGACATCGGCCGCCAGGTCCTTGCCATCGGCAAACATGCGGATGCCGAGCGCATCGCAATAGGAGGCGAGCACCGGGATGCCCTCGCTGACATGCTCGGCCGCAACGCCGTCCATGATCGCGCCGTGGCGCGTCTCGAGTTGCCAGGTACCTTGGCCGGGCGTGATAACGAAGGAACTGCCCCCCAGGCGCGCCATGCCGGCCTGGAATGAAGCGAGCGTGCGCAGCGAGGGGTTCATAAACACCAGGCCGAGGATTTTTCCGGCCAGCGCCTGCGGTTCAGGATGCTCCTGCAGCCGCTGCGCCAGCGCGAGCAGCTCGAGCACCTGCTCGCGGCTGAAATCGGCCAGGTCGGTAAAGTGCTTCACGGGCGCGTCGCTCAGCTTCCGATGTCGAGCAGCGCCGTGCGCAGCAGCTCGACATGGGATTCCTCGAGAATGAACGGCGGCAGCAGGCGCAGGATGTGCGGATCGCCGCTGGTGCCGGTGAGAATGTTCCGATCGAGGAGGGCGGCGTGTACCTGCTTGGCCGGTCGCGTGGTGCGCAGTCCCACCAGGAAGCCCGCGCCCTGGTAGCCGCTGACCGGACCGACCAGGCAGCTGCTGCGGATGAACTCGCCGACGCGTTTGACCTGCTCGAGCAGGTTCTCGTTCTCGATCGCATCGATCACCGCCTCCATGACAGCAGCGGCCATCGGGCCTCCGCCGAAGGTCGTCCCGAGCGCATCGAGCTTCACGGCGCGCGCGATTGCCGGCGTCATCAGCAGCGCCGCGCATGGGAAGCCGTTGCCGAGGGCCTTGGCGGTCGTGATCATGTCTGGCTGCACGCCATACAGGTTGGCGGCGAATGGAACGCCGGTGCGGCCCATGCCACATTGCACCTCATCGAAGATCAGCACGGTGCCGGTCGCATCGCAGCGCCGGCGCAGTGCGGCCAGGTAGTCGGCGCCGAGATCGAAGGCACCGCCCACGCCCTGCACCGGCTCAACAATCACCGCCGCGGTCTGGGTGCTGATCTGCCCGAGTGCGCCGGCATCGCGCCGCGGCAGGAAGCGGACATCAAAGGGCGTGCGCGGAAAACCGTACCACTTCTGCGCCGCGCCCCACGTGATCGCACCGGCCGCTGCGGTGCGCCCGTGGAAGCTGTGCTCGAGCGCGATGACTTCGCTGCGCCCGGTCACGGCGAAAGCCATCTTCAGCGCATTCTCGTTGGCCTCGGCGCCGGAGTTGACGAAGAACACGCTCGAGAAGTCGAGGTTCGAGAACCTGACCAGGCGCGCGGCGGCGCGCGTACGGATATCGAGCGGTACCGCGTTGCTCTGGAAATTAAGCGTGCGGGCCTGCTCGCTGAGCGCGCGCGTCCAGCCCGGATGCGCGTAGCCCAGTGCCGCGACCGCATGCCCGCCATACAGGTCGAGCACCTGGCGGCCATCGCGCGTGTGCAGCCAGACGCCGGCGGCGTCGATAACCTCGAGCGGATATTGCGCAAATACTGGCGCCAGATAATCTGGCACGGACAGTGCGGCGTGCGGGGCATTCATCTCGGAGTCAGCTCCAGGCCAGAATAATTAAGGTGAGCCACTGCGGGGCGCCTCTCAGGTCCAGCCCACGGCCGGTGCGGTCAGGCCGCTGGTCTCGGGCAGGCCCAGCAGCCGGTTCATCCACTGCACGGCGCCGCCGGCGGCACCTTTGTTCAGATTATCGATCGCGCACAGCACGACCGCCGTGCGACCATCGCTCGCTGCGCTCAGGTGCGCGTAGTTGCTGCCTGCGACCTCTTTGATCCGCGGGGGTTTATCCAAGACCCGCACGAAAGGCGAGTGGGCGTAGTACTCGCGCAGCGCGCCGATCAGTGCGCGCGTATCCAGAGGTTTTTGCAGTACGCCCTGAACCGTGGCGTGGATGCCGCGTGCGAATGGACCTGAATGCGGCACGAAGGCGAACTGGGCGGTGACGCCGCTGGCGGCCGCCGCGCAGACGCTGATTTCAGGGGCGTGGCGGTGCGTGAGTGCGTTGTAGGCATACAGGTCGCTGTGACGCGTCGGGTGATGCGTACCCTCGGTCGGCTTGCGACCCGAGCCGGTGCTGCCCGTCACTGCCGAAACGAACAACTCCGGGGCGGTGATTCCGAGCGCCAGCACCGGCACCGAAGCGAGCAGCGTGGCGGTTGCAAAACACCCAGGATGCGCTACATGCCGCGTCGGGGATTGCTGCAGGTGCTCGGGCACGGCACAGGTGAACTGCGCCAGGCGCGCGGGAGCGCCGTGCGCGTGCTTGTAGACCGCCTCGTATGCTGCGGCCGTCGCGTAGCGGAAGTCGGCGGAAATATCGACGACGTGTGGCTGGCCTCCGGCCTGCTCGGCGACGCCCAGCAGCGTATCGATCAGTCCGGCAGAGACGCCATGCGGGGCGGCCGAGAAGATCGCCGGCGCCTTGAGTGTGCGCAGCTGCGACTCGATCGCGCTCTGCGATGCAAACACGGTCTCGCCCAGCACGGCGCCCAAATGCGGAAAGGCCTTGGCAACCAGCTCACCGGGCTGGCTGTCGGACATCACGGCGGCAAGCTTGAGCTGCGGATGGGCGCTGATCAGGCGCAGCAGCTCGCCGGCGACGTAGCCGGTGCCGCCCAGCACGATGGTGGGAACTGCCTCACTCATTCAGCCGCCGCCGCGATCGCAGCCTTGGCCCCGAGCCCGACGGATTCGATGACCGAATCCCCGAGCGCCGCAGGGCTGCTGATCGCATTGAAGGCCGGCACGTGCATCTGCTGCACGATGATGTCGACACCGACCTGGTTGTCGGTCGCAGGACCCGTCACCACGCACGGTTCGACGTGGAAGCGCTCGCGCAGCAGCTTCACACCGCCCCAGGCCGCCACCGGATCATTGGCCGATAGCACGACGCCGGTCAGTACCTTGCGGATGTCCTCGCACTCGAGGATCGCATCGACGCCGTAGGTGCCGAGCAGCCCGTCGCCGAGCTCGAAGACGATGACATCGGGCTTGCCGGCGGCGAGCTCAGTGAGCATCGAGCGCGTCAGCGCCGGTCCAGTGCGCGAGGTGGTGGTGACGACGCCGTGATCAGTAAAGATCATCGTCTTGCGCGCGCCGGCGTCCTCGAAGGCCATGATGTCCCGGCGCAGCGAGACGCCGGTTGCCTTGAAGGCATCGACGATGAGTCCGCGGTGGCGCATGCGCGCGATGATCGCGGCGGCAGCGGCCGTCTTGCCGGCTTCCATGCAGGTACCCGCCAGCGCAACCACGGGAATCGATCGTGTCTCGAGCGTGGCCTCGAAGCTTAGCGGCCGGAAGCCGACCCGCGCTGGCACGCCGATGCGCTCGCCCAGATAAGGAAACTGCAGCACGACACCGAGCACACGGCAGTCAAAGGGTTTGCCCTTGTCCGGCGTCGCCGAATCGCAGATCCCGAGCACGCCGCCGATATTGAGCATCTGGATGATATCGCCGGGCTTCACTGAACCAGGCACGTGGCCCGAATAGCCAAACAGTGCTTTGCGGGTGCCGAGTGCCCCGACGACGATATCGCCCTTGGCGACTTTTGCCATGCGGCCGCTGGTCAGCTCCAGCGTGTTGTAGCTCGACTTGTTATTGAGGATCTCGACCACCAGCACCACGCCTTCCTCGGCCGGGATCTGCTCGGCGATACGCAGCTCATGGCCCAGTGCACAGGCCTGGGTGATCGAGGCGATCTTGTCGACGACGACGCTCTTCATCGGGCCTGCTCCTGGGCGGCGATTTCACCGGCACGGCGATGGAACACCCCGGGCAGTGCCAGGAGCTTGGAAAAACCGAGCGCATCCGTGGCGGTCCACTCGCCAACGGATTCGCCATAGACCCCCTTGGAAGCCGCCATCAGCGAGTAGGGGGATTCGACGCCCTCGATGAACAGCGCTCCGGGCCGCAGCAGCAGGTGCACCTGGCCGCTGACGCGTGCCTGGGAGCTGAGCAGCAGGGCCTCGATGTCGCGGCACACCGGATCGAGCAGCTGTCCCTCGTGCACCCAGTCGCCGTAGGCAGAGGCCACCTGCTCCTTGATGCGCTGCTGGCGCGCGGTCAGCACCAGCTTCTCGAGCTCGCGATGCGCGGTCAGCAGTATTTCGGCGGCGGGGGCCTCGAAGGCAACGCGGCCCTTGGTGCCGATGATCGTATCGCCAAGGTGTATGCCGCGGCCGATGCCGAACGGCGCCCCGAGGGCCTCGAGCCGCTCGATGACCGCAACCGGTCGCATGGCTTCACC
>JBEKOK010000074.1:0-13338 GCA_049521875.1 Steroidobacteraceae bacterium | reverse complement strand
GATGCAGCGGCTGGCGGCCCATTTCCCGCACCTGGCATGGCTCAACCCGGAGCGTGAATCGCGTTGGGAGTCCACAGCCTCGGTCAGGCTGACCCGCGAGCTGGTGGATGGACGGATGTTTCCGTTGACACTGGCCGGACTTAACCAAGCCATCGGCGCCTTGCGGCGGCGTGGCGGGGCGGCGGGGATCTCACACTAGCGGCCAGTCGCCGCACCGTATCGAGTGCGATAGGCAACCTTCAGCCGCTGGCGGCGATCGGCGCCGGCTCGTCCTTGATGTACTTGTAGTGCGCATCACGACCGCGGCCGACCACCGACAGGTCTGCGTACGGATTGCGGCGCGGATCGGTGATCACGCGATAGAGGTTGTACAGCTGGGGCAGGAAGTGAGCCCAGTTGCCGATTTCCTGTATGCAATGGGCAGCCCAGACCTTGCCCTCCTCAATCGTTTCCTTGCGACGCGTGGGAATGGCAGAGGACTTGCCGACCACGCCGTAGTCGGTGCCCTGCCATTGGTGAATGCGATAGCCCATCGGCTCGCCCTTCTTCATCGCTTCCACATCGAAGCCGAGTCCGGCGGTGACGATGACGTGCTGGTAGATGATCACGTCGCGGATCTCGGGTGTCAGGCTCTCGAGCGGATCGAAACGGATATAAAGGTTCTGCCGGCGGCCGTCATTCCAGGTCTGCGGTGCATTGTGAATCGCACCGATCGGGTTGCCGTTCACTGGGGGCACGGGCCAATCCAGCGCCTCGTGCTGCTCGGGATGCCAGAGCATGAAGCCCTTGTCCATGTTGATCCAGAACCAGTCGATCATCTTGGCGGTGATGCCATCATGCGACCAGTCGATATGGGTGCCGAGGGCGTCGTGCGAAACTTTTGCGTCCATCGTAGTTCCCTGCTGAGTGCTGCCACTGGCCTATGATAGCGCGGGAGTCAGGCCCCGGCGCGCATCGAATAGGTAACATTTTGGTGCCCGGCGCAGCCGCCGGCCGGGTCGCTGATGCCCCTGGTGCTCCGCAGGATCGCGTCGCGTGCGGTTAGGCCTGTTAGGAAAAGTGCAGCTGGCTGATCGCGTAACAGGAGACCGCAAGGCAGATCGCCACCAGCGCAAGCGCAGCATAGGCGCGGCGCGCCTCGCGCTGAGCAAGCGCCTCCGCAGAGAGTGCGGCAATGACATACGGGCGGCCATCGGCAGGTTTGCCGAGCGTGCGAAGGCGCTCCACCGGCCTCTGCTGCAGCCGATCATGCTCAACCTGTTCGACAGCCGCGGCACGCACCGCCTCCCATTCGCTCGCGTTAAGGCGTCCGTCGTGGTCGGTGTCGAAGCGTGCGAGCAGTGCCTGCTGGTCGTGCTTCCATTGACTGAGTAGCACCGCGGCCTCATCGCCGACTGCGTTGCTGGCACCGCCATCGTCTGTGCGCAGCACGCCTAGCGCCGAGACCGCGGCGTCCTCCAGGATCAGCGATTCCTGAAGGCGTCGCTCGCCCCCCACTCCATAACGCGACAGCGTGGCGAGCACGGCGCCGCTGGGCTGACGACCTGCAGGACGGTACTGCTCGGCGCCGCAAACCCATACGTTGTTCTCGCTCGGTTCGATCTCAGCGTCCAGCGGATTTATGAGGCACTGGCTGTCAGCATCCGTGAGCAGGAACGGTGCATCGCTGGTACCGCCGTCAGTACGTTCCCAGCGGCTGCGACCATAGGTGCTGACGCGCTCCTCGACCGCGAAGGACCACCAGACGCAGGCGCGACCGCTCAGCGGCGCGCGCATCGGCGTTCCGGGCAGCGGTTTGGCAATGCCCGTGAGTTTGACGTAGCCCTGGGCAGCGGAGCGCACGCGTGCCTGCGGCGTATCCTCAAAGAGCCGCGATTCGTGCCAGCGATGGAAGAAACGATAAGCGGTATAGAGCAGTGCTGCGAGGCTGGCCAGCAGCAACGTTAGATAGGGAGAATGGACATCCGGCGACATGACGCAGCACAATCGTCAACGGTTCAATTCGCGAACAGGCTCTTCATGTCCACATCGGCCTTCTCGTGCGCATCAAAGCGCAGGAACGCGGCCTCGTTGAACCCGTAGCGCGCGGCGATCAGGACTTCCGGGAACGCGGCGATGCGCACATTGTTCATGTTGACCGCTTCGTTGTAGATCTCGCGCCGATCGCTCAGGGACTGCTCCAGGCCACTGATGCGCTGCTGCAGATGCTGGAAGGCCTCGCTGGCCTTCAGATCCGGATACTTTTCGGCCACGGCATACAAACCGGCAAGCCCGCTTCGCATGCCGACCTCGGCCGCGCCAACGGCCGCGACACTGCCGCTGCTGCGGGCGGTGGCAACTGCGGCGCGCGCCTGCATGACGCGCTCGAGCGTCTGCTGCTCGTATTGCAGGTATTGCTTGCAGGTTTCCACCAGCTTGGGCAACTCATCGTGACGCTGCACGAGCAGCACATCGATGTTCGACCAGGCGAGTTTGACCTCGGCACGCACACGCACCAGACCGTTGTAGATGCCGATCCAGTAGCCAATGGCGACTACCAGCACTACCACCAAGACAAGACCCAGGATCATGACAAGGCCTCCACAGACGAGCCCTTTGACGATACTGCCAAACTAACAGTTGGCGCCATTCCGGGCGCGACGTGGCTCACGGGCCGGCTGTTCCACCTGCGGCCAAGCGCACAGTTTTCACGCAGGTCCAGCCCGCCAGAGCTCCTGATGCCCCGCCTCTTGTGGGTCCAGGAGGCGCGGGCGGGGCAAAAAAAGTCGGCCCGCGATGCGGTGGGCTCCCGCATAATTCGCCCCCTTACCCGTATGAACAACACTCTTACAGTGCCCGGCCCGGCACCGGTAGTCCTCAGCGTCGAAACACTGTCGCGCCACTACGGCGCGAAGCTTGCGGTCGATGGGGTCAGCTTTACGGTTCGGCGCGGGGAGATCGTGGGCTTGCTGGGCCCCAACGGCGCCGGCAAGACCACGACGATCAACATGATTCTGGGCATGCTCTCGCCGAGCTCCGGAACCATTCGCATCGGTGCTTTCGATGTGTTCCGGCAACGCTCGCAGGCCCTGGCGCAAGCGAATTTCGCCGCGGTGTATGCGGCTCTGCCCGGCAACTTGACCGTGCTGCAGAACCTGCGCTACTTCGGCCTGATCTATCGGGTCAAGTCACTGGGCCGGCGCATTGATGAGCTGCTGACGCAGTTTGATCTGCAGCGCCTGCGCAATACCAAGTGCGGCGTGCTCTCTTCGGGGGAGCAGACGCGCGTGAGCCTCGCCAAGGCGTTGCTGAATCGTCCTGAGTTGCTGCTGCTGGATGAACCCACCGCCTCGCTCGACCCTTCGGCCGCGCAGCTGATACGGGCGCAGATCCGTGCGCTCGCCACCGGGGCGGGCTGCGGAATTCTCTGGACCTCCCACAATATGTATGAGGTGGAGGCGGTGTGCGATCGGGTGCTGTTTCTCGCCCGCGGCCGGATTTTGCTCGAGGGCGACCCGCGGCTGCTGCCGCATCAGCATGGCGCCGCAAGTCTTGAGGAGCTGTTTATTCAGCTGGCGCGCGAGCCGCTCTCAGCGAGCGCGGATGGCGTGCGATGAAGCTGCGACCGATCGCGGGCATCGCGCTGCGCCAGTTCTACCTGTTGCGCGGCAGCCCGACGCGTGTCGTTCCGACCTTTGCATGGGTAGCGATAGACATCGTGTTGTGGGGCTTTATCACCCGCTACCTCAATTCTGTGGCCGGCTCTGGTGTCAATTTCGTGCCGACACTGCTGGGCGGCGTATTGATGTGGGATTTCCTGACCCGCATTATGCAGGGCGTTTCCATCGCCTTCATGGAAGACATCTGGGCGCGCAATTTTCTCAATCTGTTTTCCACGCCGTTGCTGATCAGCGAGTATGTCAGCGGCCTCGTTATTACCAGCGTGGTCACCGGACTGCTCAGCCTCATCGTCATGCTGGTGCTGGCAAGTGCCGCCTTTGGTCTGGCCTTCTTTCAGCTGGGCGTGCTGCTCATCCCGTTCATGCTGGTGTTGTTCGTGTTTGGCATTGGACTCGGAATTCTGGCCAGCGCGATGGTGTTGCGCCTAGGGCCAGCCTCGGAGTGGCTGGTCTGGCCACTGCCCGCGCTGCTCTCGCCGTTCGCCGGGGTGTTCTACCCCTTGTCCACGCTGCCGCACTGGATGCGGCTGATCGGTGAGCTGATGCCAGCTTCGTACGTATTTGAAGGTCTGCGGGCCGCGGTGGCCGGCAAGCCATTCGATGCCGCCTCGCTCTCAGTCGGCGCGGGTCTCGCGCTGCTGTATCTGGCGATCTCGGGGTGGGTGTTCGGCTGGGTATTCCGGCACGTGGTGCGCAGCGGCCTGCTGGCCCGCTACAGCGCGGAGAGCGTTTCCTAAAAAAAAGCGCCGGCGGCCGGCGCGCCGCTGCTCAGGTACCGCGGACGAGCCCAGACCAGCCGGGCAGGTGGCGCGCGCCCTGCGTATGGGCCAGATTCAATGCTTCTTTAAGGGCTCGCTTGTAGTGATGATCGAGCCGCTCCCGATCGATCTGGCCACGGAAAAAGTCGGCCCAAAGAAACTCGCTGAATGGCATGACCTCTTTGGCGTAACCACCGCAGCGCCGGACGTCAGCTGCCAGCGTGCGATAGGGATCATCGGCGAGCTTGGGCAAGTGCTTGGGGATCGCATCGTAGTTTTGCCGTTGGCCGTTGGCATCGTACGGATGCACCCACAGATGATGCTCCATGAACAGCCAGAAGCTTTCGCGAGTTAGCCAGGACAAATCCTTTTGCACTATCACCTGCACGTCCCGGACATGCTCCTCCAGCAGCGCACGCCCGAGGTGATGATGATCCGTGATGAAATAGTGCTCGTCCGGACCACGTACGCCCGGAAACCAGTGTGAGTTGAGCAGGTGCTTGCGTTCGCTGCGTCCGAGATCGCGCCATGCACGCCGTCGCCGTTCGACCTCGCCAAAGCCCACCGTCATCTGCGTGGGATGCAGCTGCCTCAGCTTGGCCGACATCAGTTGTGGTTGTGCGCGCGCCATGGTCGTACCTCGCCTGCCGGTGTGTGCATAATTCGTGGCGGGCGCTGATTGTGGTCGAGGCCATGGGCGCAGCACAAGGCGCCCTGCGTGAGCGTTGCTGGTGGCCCGCTGTAAGCGTTCGGCTGCGGCACATTTTCGGTTAAATGAATCGAGTCGACACCTTGCAACAGATGAAGGCGATTTAATGCCGCTTTTAAAGAGGGGCGGGGCACAGTAGGTCAACATGCCGGCGCGGCTGGCCGTTTCCTTTTGTGCAGGCCGATGTTGAATGAGGATTCGATGAAACCGATGCGTACGATCGCTCGTTTTGCTGCACTGATCGCGCTGTGCAGCGCGCCACTGTGGAGCAGTGCGCAGGGAGTGAGCGTCGGGGTTTCAGTCCAGGTCGCGCCGCCGGCGTTGCCGATCTATGAACAGCCGCCGATGCCGGCCGCCGGTTATATGTGGAGCCCGGGCTACTGGGCATGGGGTGCGGCCGGATATTACTGGGTACCTGGAACGTGGGTTCTGGCACCCGCGCCGGGACTGTTGTGGACCCCGGGTTACTGGGGCTGGTTAGGTGGCGCCTATCTCTGGCATGGCGGCTACTGGGGCCCGCACATCGGTTTCTACGGCGGCGTGAACTATGGCTTTGGTTACGGCGGAATCGGCTACGCCGGTGGCTTCTGGCGTGGCGGCGAGTTCCAGTACAATAGTGCCGTCAACAATTTTGGCTCGGTGTCGGTGCGCAACACCTACAACCAGACTGTGATTAATAATAGTGCCCCAAGTCGGGTCAGCTTCAATGGCGGCAGCGGCGGCACCAATGCCACGCCGACGCCAGCAGAGCAGCAGGCCGCGAATGAGCGGCATGTGGGTGCGACGCCGTTGCAGGCTCAGAATGAACAGGCCGCCTCGGCTAACAGGGCATTGCTGGCCAGTGTCAATCATGGCGCACCGGCCATCGCGGCAACGGCCCATGCCGGTGCCTTCTCCGGTGCTGGCGTTGTGCGTGCGCGTGCTGCCTCGGTTGCAGGCAGTGGCTTCCAGCCGCCACCACGTTTCCAGCCCAGGGAACCCTCGATCGCGCCCCCGGGTGGGGGTACCCGCTATGGCGCCCCGCCACCGGCCATGCGCGCCCCGGCACCGATGGCCGGGCCCTACCGCGCGCCGGCACCCAGGCCCCAGGCGCGAGCACCGTCCCTACCGGCGAATCGTCCGGCGACACGACGGCCTGCGCATCCGGCGCCCCAGCAGCGCGGCCAGCGCGATGAGCGGCACTAATATCAAGGCCGCCGAAGCGGGCTTCTGAAGTCCGCCTCGGTAGCGGGGCAAGTTAAGGAAATGTCATCGGAAAAGACGCTCAGAAGGCCCGGAGCGTCAATTGTGAAGTCAACCGCAGAGCTTGCAGGGCCGTTTGAGATAGCGTGTTAACCTCCTGAGTCTAAAGGAACTTCAAGACTATGAAAGCTAATCGTTTTGCGCATCCTGTCCTGATTGCAACGCTCGCCGCGGCCACAGTGCTTGGCGGCTGCGTAGTGCGGGGTTCTGTCGCCGTCCCGGAGCCTGAGGTGTATGTCGGCGGCACCGTTACGGTCGCGCCGCCTCCGCCGCAGGTCGAGGTCTATGGTGCCCCGCCGGTCGCCGGCTACGTCTGGCTCGGCGGCTACTGGAACTGGGTTGGCGGTCGCCATGTGTGGGTCGGCGGGCACTGGGAAGCCCCGCGTCCGGGCTACCACTGGGTGCCGCACGCCTGGGTGCAGACCGGCGGTGGCTGGCGTCTGCGTCAGGGCCACTGGGCACGCTAAGGCAGCGACCTTGAGCCGGAGCTCTGATCCGGCCGCTGTGCCAATACACGCGCGGGCCTCGCATGGCGGGACCCGCGCGTTTTATTTTTCGCTGCCCGGAACTCCGAACTCGGCATTGAATGCGCGTGCCAGGGCCTCGGCGAACAGATGCGGCAGGCGCTGATCCGACATGTCGGTAATGCTGCGAAAGCGCTTCTGTTGAGCGGCACCGGTGCCGAGCACCGCTGGGTCCAGGTGGCGTGTGAAATCGGCCAGCGCCACAGACAGTGCGCGCATCAAGGCGGTATCGTGCTGGCGTGTCAGGCTCAGCAGCTCGCGCAGCCACTGCACCGCATCGATGTCGTGCCGCTCGTGGCCAAGGAACAGGCGCACCAGCAGATCCTCCACCGGCAGTTGCTGAAGCGCAATGCGCTCGGCGTCTTCGCCTTCAGTACTGATGCCGCTGCCGGCGCGCAGCTCCCGCTGCAGGCGCGCGAGATCCTTGACGCCCACGAGCGCCTCGCGCATCAGTAGCCCGGCCAGGTGCAGCACGCGCAGGTGCAGTTCCGCCGGAATGCGCTCGATATCAATGCCCGCACCGCGAAAGAACGCTTCGGAGGCACCGCGCATCGTGACTGCAGCGGCGGCCCGCCGGCGCATGCCGGTGTCGGCACCGGAAGGGGAATGGCGCGCGACGTCAAACTTTCGCAGGCCCGTGTCATCGACCATCGGCGGCGGCCCGGGTGTATTGAGCGAGTGGTCCGCGAGGTAACTGTTGCCCTCATGCAGAATCAGCTCGTTGAGATTCAGGTCCGCGCCAAGATCAGCGTCCATCGGCGTGGCAAAGTGGCTTGCGGGTGGCGAGACCAGGTACTCGGCGCTCGCTGCAATGTCGGCGTCTGAGTCATCGATCGTTACGCGGATCATGTAGTCGCCGAGCCGCAGCGTGTCGCCGCTGCGCAGTCCCTGCGGCCCGTGACGGCCTACCGGATCTTCCGAGCCGTTGAGGAACAGCCCGTTGGTACTGGTGTCTTCGATGAAGTAGGCGCCCTGACTGAACACGATTCGGGCATGGTGGGCCGAGAGATAGCGGTGCGGATCCGCCAGAGTCCAGGTGTTATCATAGGCACGTCCGATGGTGCCGCTTGACTGGCGTAGCACGAAGGTGGAGTGCCCGCCCAGTTTGACGCGTTGCTCGCTGATTATGGTGAGCTTTAAGGTCATGCTCCGGTCCTCTTCCCTCGATCAACGGGGGCGTTGGGCCTGCCGGATCCCTATAATACGGCCCGGGCCGGTCACCAGGGCAGTTCTCGACAGTCGGATAATGCCAGCAAATCACATCTTTAAGATTATGTTCGTGAACCAGGGCAAGGTTTACGAGATCTATGCCCGCAAAGTCAGCCATGGCTCCCTGTTCGGCTTCATCGAAGTCGAGGAGCTGGTCTTTGGCGAGCGCTCGACGGTGGTGCTTGACCCTGGGGAAGAGCGCATCAAGAGCGAATTTGCAGGTGTAAAGCGCAGCTACCTGCCGCTGCCGTCGATCCTGCGCATTGATGAGGTGCGCAAGCAGGGCATCAGCAAGGTCGTCGCGCTCGAGGGCGTCAGCAACATCTCACCGTTCCCGACACCACTGTTTCCAAGTCCGAATCCGGCCGGTGGCACCGGCCCCAAGAAGTAAGCCAATGCAGATTGTCCCAGGGGCGCCGGCTTGGTCGGCGTTTCGGCTGGAGCGTCTGCTCGCGCGCCTGCGGGGGGTCGATCCACAGATTACCGGCCTGGCGGCGCACTACGTGCATTTCATTGATGCCGCTACGGCTCTGGCGCCGGATGCCCTGGCGCGCCTCGAGGCGCTGCTGGCCATCGGCACGCCGCCGCCGCCGGCGCTGCCGGCCTCCGCTGCGCGGCTGGTCGTGGTGCCGCGACCAGGCACGATCTCACCCTGGTCCAGCAAAGCCACCGATATCGCCCACGTCTGCGGCCTCGAGTCGATACGCCGCATTGAACGCGGGATTGCCTACGATCTGGATCCGCAATTGCCCCTCGAAACCGCGGCACGCGTGCGCCTTGCCGCCGTGCTGCACGATCGTATGACCGAGGCGGTGCTGGCCGATCTGGACTCGGCCGCGCTGCTGTTCGCCTCCGAGGCGCCGCGACTGCTCGGCTCGATCTCGATCGCCGGCGGAAGCGCGGCGCTGGCGGAGGCCAATACACGGCTCGGCCTCGCGCTCAGTGAGGATGAGATCGAGTATCTGTACGCAACGTTTTCGGCGCTCGGTCGCGGTCCGAGCGATGTCGAGCTGATGATGTTTGCCCAGGCCAATTCCGAGCACTGCCGCCACAAGATATTCAATGCGCGCGTGATCATCGACGGGCAGGAACAAGCGCGCTCGATGTTCCAGATGATCCGCTACACGCACGAGCGCGCCGGGGCCGGTGTGCTCTCGGCCTACAAGGACAACGCGGCGGTTGTCATGGGCGCCGAGGGCTCGCGCTTCTTCCCCGAACCAGCAACGGGTCGCTACGGCTATGTCGATGAGCCGATTGACCTGCTGATGAAAGTCGAGACGCACAATCATCCGACCGCGATCGCGCCGTTCCCGGGAGCGGCGACCGGCTCGGGCGGCGAACTGCGCGATGAGGGCGCGACCGGGCTCGGTGCCAAGCCCAAGGCCGGGCTGGTCGGCTTCTCGGTTTCGAACCTTGAGATTCCCGGTTTCGAGCAGCCCTGGGAGCGCAGCATCGGCCGTCCGGCCCGCATCGCCTCGGCGCTGGAGATCATGCTCGAGGGGCCAATCGGTGCCGCTGCGTTCAACAATGAGTTCGGGCGCCCGAATATTCTGGGGTATTTCCGCACGCTCGAGACGCAGGTGCCGGGCGAAGGGTCCCGCCGCGCTCGTGGCTACCACAAGCCGATCATGCTGGCTGGTGGCCTCGGCAACGTGCGGCGCCCGCATGCGCTCAAGGGCGAGGTCTCGGTCGGTTCCAAGCTGATTCTGCTCGGTGGCCCGGCCATGCTGATCGGCCTTGGCGGCGGCGCGGCCTCCTCGGTTGACAGCGGTACCAGCACCGAAGCACTCGATTTTGCCTCGGTGCAGCGTGGCAATCCCGAGATCCAGCGGCGCGCCCAGGAAGTGATCGATCGCTGCTGGGCACTCGGCGCGGATAACCCGATCGAACTGATCCATGATGTCGGTGCTGGCGGCCTTTCGAACGCAATTCCCGAGGCCGTGGCACACAGCCATCGCGGCGCCCGGGTCGAACTGCGCGACATTCCAAATGCCGAGCCCGGCATGTCGCCGCTCGAGATCTGGTGCAACGAGGCCCAGGAGCGCTATGTTCTGGTGCTGCGTGCGGATGGCCTCGAGCGCTTCGCAGCCATCGCGCAACGCGAGCGCGCACCGTTTGCCGAGGTCGGCGTAATCACCGGGGATGGCGTGCTCATTGTCCATGATCGCGACTTTGGTAACGATCCAGTGCACATCAGTATCGATGCGCTGCTCGGCAAACCACCGCGCATGCTGCGCGACGTCCGCAGCCTGGAGCCGGCGCGCGCTGCGCTCGCGGGATTGCCGGGGGACCTGCGCGAAGCGCTGCACCGCGTGCTGCGACTGCCGGCGGTGGCCGACAAGACGTTCCTGATCACGATCGGTGATCGCACGGTCGGTGGACTGATCAGTCGCGACCAGCTGGTGGGTCCATGGCAGGTACCGGTGGCCGACGTGGCAGTGACGCTCACGGACTTCCGGCACTTTACTGGCGAGGCCATGGCGCTCGGCGAGCGCACGCCGGTCGCAATCCTCGATGCGCCTGCGGCCGCGCGCCTGGCGGTGTGCGAAGCAGTCACCAACCTGCTGGCCAGCGACGTGCGCTCGCTGGCCGATGTGCGTCTCTCGGCCAACTGGATGGCCGCCTGCGGCGAGCCGGGCGAGGATGCCGCGCTGTATGCGGCCGTGCGCGCAGTCGGCGAGCAACTGTGTCCGGCATTGGGCATCGCCGTGCCCGTTGGCAAGGACTCGCTCTCGATGAAGACGCGCTGGCAGCACGAGGGCGCCGAGTACAGCGTGGTGGCGCCGGTGTCGCTGATCGTGTCGGCTTTTGCTCCGATCCAGGATGTGCGCCGGACGCTCACGCCGGTGCTGCGCAGCGATGCTGGCGAGACGCGGCTGGTGCTGGTGGATCTGAGTGGTGGCCGCCTGCGGCTCGGTGGCTCGGCACTCGCCCAGGTCTACGGATTGCAAGGCGGGGAACCCGCTGACCTGGATGATGCGGCGCTGCTCTTAGGGCTTGCCGGCGCGCTACGGGAGCTGCGCGATGCCGGCCTGATCCTCGCCTATCACGATCGCTCCGATGGCGGCCTTGCCGTGACGCTGATCGAAATGGCTTTCGCCGGCCATTGCGGGCTGCAGATTGAACTCGATGCGGCGCGCGGCGATGCGTTCTCGCAGCTGTTTGCGGAGGAACCTGGCATCGTGCTGCAGGTGGCAGCCGCGCAGGTGCCGGCGCTGCTGGCCTGCCTGGCTCATCATGGGCTGGGCGAGTGTGCACAGCTGATCGGCTGGCCGCGGCCGGAGCTGCAGATTGGCATTCGCGTCGGCGCGGTGAGCTTTGAGGATTCGTGGATTGGTCTACGCCATTCCTGGTCGGAGACCTCGCACCGCATGCGCCGGCTGCGCGACAATCCCGAATGTGCCGCCGAGGAATTTGCCGCGCAGCTTGATCCGTCAGCGCCCGGGCTGTGCTGGCGCCTGAGTTTTGATCCGCAGCAGGACATCAGCGCGCCCTACATCGGCCGCGGCGCCCGGCCGCGCGCCGCGGTGCTGCGCGAGCAGGGCGTCAACGGCCAGATTGAGATGGCCGCGGCACTGGAGCGCGCCGGGTTCGAGGCCATCGATGTGCACATGAGTGATTTGCTGAGCGGCGAGCGGCGGCTGGGCGACTTTGCCGCTCTGGTGGCCTGCGGCGGCTTTTCCTATGGTGACGTGCTGGGTGCCGGTGGCGGCTGGGCGGCCTCGGTGCTGTTCCATGAACGTCTGCGCACCGAGTTTGCGAGTTTCTTTGCCCGTCCCGACACGCTCAGCCTCGGTGTCTGCAACGGCTGCCAGATGATGGCGCTGCTCAAGGAGCTGATTCCCGGTGCCAGCAGTTGGCCAAGATTTCTGCGCAATCGCAGCGAGCAGTTCGAGGCACGCCTGAGCCTGGTGGAGATTGCCTCCTCGCCCTCGGTGCTGATGAGCGGCATGGCCGGCTCCTGGATGCCGGCGGCCATAGCCCACGGCGAGGGACGCGCACAGTTTGACAGCATTGCCGACGAGCGCGCCTGCGCCGCAGCCGGTCTCGTGGCGGTGCGCTACATCGATGGGCATGGCGCAGCGGCGCATTCCTATCCCGATAACCCCAATGGCGCCAGCGGCGCGATTGCCGCACTCACGACACCGGATGGCCGCGTCACGATCACGATGCCGCATCCCGAGCGGGTATTCCGCACCGTGCAAAATTCCTGGCACCCACACGCTGCCGGCGCAGACGCCGGCTGGCTGCGGATGTTCCGCAACGCCCGCGTGTGGCTGGGTTGAGTCCGCCGCCGCACACTGCGCGAACCGCCGTTGAGCCGCCTCGGAGCGCGGCGGCGCCCGCCGTGGGAAATGACACACCATTGCCCCGCTCATCGCCCGCCAGTGCCGTCCCTGGGTCCGATCCCGGTGTCCCAGCACGCGCCGGCGATCAGCAGCGCCTGAGCGCGCGCCCACGCAGTGGCTCCATTGCCTTCCTGGTGGCGTTTGCGCTCAGCGTGGCGATGACCTTCTTGCTGGCGGCGGCCATCTATGTGGCGTACCGCAGTGAGTACGCGGCCCGGGTGGCGACGCTGGTCGAACGTACGGCGGTGATCGACGGGCATGTTGCGGCGGATTTGCTGCTGCCGGTGCGCGAGGGCAATCCGGAGCAGATCGCGCGTGTCATCGATGGCTTCCTAAATGGGCCGACACTCGATGCGGTGCAGATTCTCTCCGGGCAAGCCGGCAGCGCTGCGCGCGTCTGGCTTAAGGATGTGCACGGAGGGATTCAGGAACTTGCAGCGCTGCCCCCGATGGAGGGGCACCTGCAGCATTCAGCGCCGATCGTGCCGGGCGTCACCGTCACGGTGTACGTGCCGATCGCGCCGGCGCGCACTGCTGCCTGGGAGAGTCTGCGTCGCGCGCTCGTGCCACTGGCGCTGGCTGATCTGTTCCTGATCCTGATGTTGTGGGGCCTGGTGTGGTATCTGGTCTTGCGCCCGGTCGCGCGACTCGAGCGTTTCGCGCGCCACACCAGTCTCGAAGTACCCGCACTGGAGCGGTTGCCTGCCGCGGGCTTCCACGGCGAGCTCGCCGGGCTGCGGGCCTCGCTGCAGATCATGGTCAATCTGCTGCGAGAGCGCTTCCAGGCACTGGTTCGCAGCCAGGAGCGCTTCGAACTTGCGGTCGCCGGGTCCAACGATGGCATCTGGGACTGGGACCTGCGCACCGATGAGGTTTACTACTCACCGC
>JBEKOK010000073.1:0-18919 GCA_049521875.1 Steroidobacteraceae bacterium | reverse complement strand
CGCATCCACACCTCTCGCTCGCCGGCGGCGCGATCCGCGGCTGGGATCGGCGCAATGCCCAGTACTTCCAGACCATCCAGTCACTCGCGCGCCATTACCACTTCGATCTGGAGAGCCCGTGGAGCGAGCTGGCCGAACCGATCCGGCAACTGCTGCTCTACGGCAGCGGCACCGAGGAAATCGATTTCAAGTTCGAGGACTCGCGCGGCAGCGCGCATCGCAAGCGCCATGCGTTCGAGGGCGTCGTCCCGAATCTGGAACGGCGCTTTCGCGAAACCGATTCGGCCGCAGTGCGCGAGGAGCTGGGCAAATTTCGCGGCACGCGCGCCTGTCCGGAATGCCACGGCTCGCGCCTGAATGTCGCCGCGCGCGCGGTGCGCATCAATGGACGCAACCTCGCCGACTTCACCCACCTGACGGTGGCGCGGGCACTGGAGCAGTTTGGCGTACTCACGCTCGAGGGCTGGCGCGCCGAAGTGGCCTCGCGCATTGTGCGTGAAGTCGGCGAGCGCCTGCGCTTCCTGGTCGATGTGGGCCTGGACTACCTGACGCTCGATCGTTCGGCCGACACGCTCTCGGGCGGCGAGACCCAGCGTATCCGCCTTGCAAGCCAGGTCGGCTCGGGCCTGACCGGTGTCATGTACATTCTTGATGAGCCCTCGATCGGACTGCACCAGCGTGACAACGAGCGGCTGCTGGGCACGCTGCGCCGGCTCCGTGACCTTGGCAACACGGTGATCGTGGTCGAGCACGATGAAGATGCGATCCGCAGCGCCGACTATGTCGTGGATCTGGGGCCAGGTGCCGGCGTCCACGGCGGATCGATCGTCGCCCAGGGCACCCCTGAGCAGCTTGCCGCCAACCCTGACTCGCTCACCGGCCGCTACCTCGCAGGACTCGATGCGATCCCAGTCCCCGAGCGCCGGCGCAACGCAGGGATCGCGCAGATCCGGATTCAAGGAGCGCACGGCAACAATCTGCAGGATCTGAGCGTCGACATCCCGGTCGGCCTGTTCACCTGTGTCACCGGGGTCTCGGGTTCCGGCAAGTCGACGCTGATCAATGACACGCTGTTCCGCTTCGCGGCCGCGCGCCTCAATAACGGCCTGGTCGAAGGCGCCGCCGCCGCCTGTCACTCGATCCTGGGGCTGGAGCGTTTCGAGCGCGTCATCGATGTCGACCAGAATCCGATCGGTCGCACGCCACGCTCCAATCCCGCGACCTACACCGGACTCTTGACTGTGATCCGCGAGCTTTATGCGCAGGTTCCCGAGGCGCGCGCCCGTGGCTACGATGCCGGGCGCTTCAGCTTCAACGTGCGCGGTGGACGCTGCGAGGCCTGCCAGGGTGACGGGCTGATCCGCGTCGAGATGCATTTTCTGCCCGACGTCTACGTGCCCTGTGATGTGTGCCGGGGACGCCGCTACAACCGCGAGACGCTCGAGATCCGCTACCGCGATCGCAACATCCACGAGGTGCTCGACATGACCGTCGAGGATGCAGCGCGGCTGTTTGACAACGTGCCGTCCGCCATTTCCAAGCTTCGCACACTGCTCGAGGTGGGCCTGAGCTACGTGCGCCTGGGCCAGAGCGCGACGACGCTCTCGGGCGGCGAGGCGCAACGCATCAAGCTCGCGCGCGAGCTGGCCAAGCGCACCGCCGGCCGCACGCTCTACATTCTTGATGAGCCGACGACCGGACTGCACTTCCACGACGTGGCGCAGTTGCTGCGCGTCCTGCAGCAGCTGTGCGATGCCGGCAATACGGTCGTGGTCATCGAGCACAACCTCGATGTCATCAAGACCGCCGACTGGATCATCGATCTGGGGCCCGGAGGTGGCGAACAGGGCGGCACGATCGTCGCGGCGGGCACGCCAGAGCAGATCAGCAAGGAGCCGCGCTCACTGACCGGGCATTACCTGGGCAAGCTGCTCAGCGCCCGCGCCGCGCGCTCGAAGTAAAGGACTGGTGCACTTCGCCATCGCGCGTCTGCTCCTGGTAGCGGCCTTCGGTGTAGCTGTTGACCACGCGACGCCAGAAGCTCACGGCGCCGGGATTACGCAGATACTCCATGATGTGCCAGCGACCGCTGAAGCGATCGAAGATCAGGCGCACGGCCTCCTGGCCGACGCCGCGCCGGCGCCAGTCGCGCGCGATAAAGAACTCGGCCATCGAAAAATCAATCGTAGTACGCGTCGCGAGCGGCTGGCCAAGACGCACCATCGCGAATCCCACCGGCTGATCGTTGTGCAAAATGGTGAAGATCTGTGCGCTCGAGTCGGCGAACCAGCTGGCCAGCTGATCAGGCTCGCGGTGTCCGATCTCGCCCAGAATCGGGAACAGGCCGGTGCCCAGCGGCGCCAGATCATTCAGGTAGTCGCGGTAGACGCCTTCGATCCAGCGTCGGTCGCCGCGTGATTGTCGGGTGTCCCTGACGCTGACAGCCATTGTGCTCACTCAAAAAAAGAAAGCCCGCGAGGCCGGTATGCGGCCTGCGCGGGCTTCCATTAAGCAAACCCGTTGCCGGGATTACTTGGGCGCAGACGTCGTGGTGTCGGCCGGAGCAGCCATCGGAGCCGACGAGGCGTCAGCCGGAGCCGAAGACATTGCGGGGGCAGCGGCAGGAGCAGCGGCTTCCTGGCTGCCGCAGGCAACCAGCGCGAGCGCCGCAACAAGAGCGCCAATAGCAAGCTTAGTTTTCATCGATGATCCCCAGAAAATTTAGGAGTTGGAGTCTATAGACAATGCAAACAAACTAGTTTGTCAGGCGATTTAGGTATCGCGGCTAAGGATTCTATAGAAGCGCCGGCCTATATGAAATAGGCGCCAGCGGCAGCAACAAGGCCTTGCAAGCTCGCTGGAGCCGTCCGCGCGAGCCATATTCAGCTCCCGTTCAGCTTTACCACCCCGCCTCGATCGGCTCGGGGGGAAGCGCTCTGCGATGCCTTCAGCGACGTGCGAGCAGGTCGCGGATCTCGGTCAGCAGCTTGACCTCGGCAGGTGGTTCCGCCGGCGCTGCCGCAGCGGCGGCCGGGGGCTTCTTCAGGCGATTGATCGCCCGGAGCGCAATAAACAGCACCAGGGCGATGATGATGAAGTCGAAGATGGTCTGCACGAACGAGCCGTATTTGATCAGCACGTCCTTGCCATTGGGGTCCTTGCCAAGCGCCACGGCCAGATCCGAGAAGTTGATGCCGCCGATGACCTTGCCGAGCGCCGGCATGATCACATCGCCGACCAGCGAGGAGACAATCTTGCCGAAAGCGGCGCCGATGATGACGCCGACCGCCATGTCCACGACGTTGCCTTTCATCGCAAACTCTTTGAATTCGCTCGCAAGTCCCATGGCGTAGCCTCCCCTTCTTGTGGTTATGAACCCACGCGCGCCCCGGCACCCCCTGGTGTGCCCGCGGGCCCAGAGCCGACCGCGGTTTAAGCCGCAGCCTTCTTGCGGGTACGCTTGGGCTTCTCGGCGCCGGCATCCGCGGCGGCCGCAGCGGCCTCCGTGGCCGGAGTGGCCTTGGTCTTGGTCTTGCCCTTGGCCTTGGCCTTGGCGGCCGGCTTTGAGGCATCGGAGTCACCGACCGTCGCGGCAGCCACTGGCGCATCGACCAGCTGCATCAACGCCATCGGCGCCGCATCACCCGGACGCGGCATCATGTGCAGGATGCGGGTGTAGCCACCCGGGCGCGTCTTGAAGCGCGGACCGACATCGCCGAACAGCTTGGTCACCACCGCGGCATCCCGCAGGCGCGAGAAAGCCACGCGCCGATTAGCTTCGGTGTCTTTCTTGCCGAGCGTGATCAGCGGCTCGACGACGCGCCGCAGTTCTTTCGCCTTAGGCAGCGTCGTGCGGATCGTCTCGTGACGCAGCAGCGATGTGGCCATGTTGCGCAACATCGCGTGGCGGTGGGAACTGTTCCGCGACAGTAGCCTGCCGGATAACTTGTGACGCATAGGAGTCTCGTAAGCTTCTTTAGATCAGGCCGCTCTCATCATCGTGACGCAGCCCGGCCGGCGGCCAGCCGTCCAGACGCATGCCGAGCATCAGGCCGTGGCTCTGCAGCACTTCCTTGATCTCGGTCAGGGACTTCTTGCCGAGGTTCGGCGTCCGCAGCAGCTCGACTTCGGTGCGCTGCACGAGATCCCCGATGTAGTGAATGTTCTCGGCCTTGAGGCAATTGGCACTGCGGACCGTGAGCTCGAGCTCATCGACCGGGCGCAGCAGGATCGGATCGAACTGCATCTCGGTGATCTTGGTGACGGCCTCGTCCTCGCCCTGCAGATCAACGAATACCGACAGCTGATCTTTGAGGATCGCGCCGGCGCGGCGAATCGCCTCTTCCGGCTCGATCGTGCCGTTGGTCTCGATGTCGATGATCAGTTTGTCCAGATCGGTGCGCTGCTCCACGCGAGCGGACTCGACCGAGTAGGTCACGCGACGCACCGGGCTGAATGAGGCATCCAGCACCAGCCGGCCGATCGGACGGGTCTGCTCTTCGAACGTGACACGCTGCACTGCCGGGCGGTAGCCGCGGCCGCGCTCGATCTTCATCTGCATGTTCAGCTCGCCAGCCTTGGTCAGGTTGGCCAGCACCAGCTCCGGATTGACGACTTCGATGTCGTGATCGGTCTGGATGTCACCGGCGGTGACCGGGCCCGGGCCCTTCTTGTGCAGGCGCAGCTCGGCGGAATTGCGCGAATGCATGCGCAGCGCCACGAGCTTAAGGTTCAGCAACACGTCGACGACGTCTTCCTGCACGCCATCGATGCTGGTGTACTCGTGCAGCACGCCGTCGATCTCCACTTCGGTGATCGCGGCACCCGGCATCGAGGAGAGCAGGACGCGGCGCAATGCATTGCCCAGCGTATGGCCAAAGCCACGCTCGAACGGCTCAATAACAACCCGTGCCTGACGCGGCGCAACGGGCTGCACTTTCACCACGCGGGGCTTTAGGAATTCAGTGACAGAGGACTGCATAGGCGCTTCCATCCTTACTTCGAATACAACTCAACAACCAGGTTTTCATTGATGTCCGGCAGGACATCCTCGCGGGCCGGTACCGACTTGAAGACGCCACGCATCTCCTTGTCGCTGACCTCAACCCATTCCGGAAACCCGGACTGGGTCGCAATGGCAAGTGCGCCCTGAATGCGCAGCTGCTTGCGCGACTTCTCACGCACCTGAATGACATCCCCGGCGCGCACCTGGTAGGAGGGCACCGAAACGGCATCGCCATTCACTTCAATCGACTTGTGGCTCACCAGCTGGCGGGCCTCGGCACGCGTGGAGGCAAAGCCCATGCGATAGACCACGTTGTCCAGGCGGCACTCGAGCAGCTTGAGCAGGGTCTCGCCGGTGGCACCCGGGCGGCCCGCCGCCTTCTGGTAGTAGAGGCGGAACTGACGCTCGAGCACGCCGTACATGCGACGCAGCTTCTGCTTCTCGCGCAGCTGCAGGCCGTAGTCGGACAGTCGGGTGCGCCGCTCGCCCTTAATGCCGCCGGGCGGCACCTGGAATTTACACTTGCTCTCAATGGGCTTGACGCCGCTCTTGAGAAACAGATCGGTACCCTCGCGACGAGCGAGCTTGCAAGTTGGTCCGGTATAACGCGCCATGAGCTTTTCTCTGATCCTTCGCCGTTAAACGCGGCGCTTCTTGGGCGGACGACAGCCGTTGTGCGGAATCGGCGTGACATCCGAAATACTGGTGATCTTCAGGCCGCACCCATTGAGCGCGCGCACTGCGGACTCGCGTCCCGGGCCCGGCCCGCCGACGCGCACTTCGACGTTCTTGACGCCATGCTCCTGCGCCGCGACGCCGGCCTTCTCGGCGGCAACCTGCGCGGCAAAGGGCGTGCTCTTGCGTGAGCCGCGGAAACCGCAGCCACCCGAGGTTGCCCACGAGAGCGTGTTGCCCTGACGGTCCGTGATCGTAATGATCGTGTTGTTGAACGAGGCATGGACATGCGCAATCGCATCCAGCACGTTCTTACGGGCCTTCTTGGGCTTCTTGGGGCCGCCGGCGGCGGCCGCGCCCTGCTGTGGTTTCTGATCAGCCATATGAGTATCAGTTCCTAAATAAATTCAGTTGCGAAGCACTCAGGGCCCGCTTAGACCTTGCCCGGCGGCGCGTTCAGCTTCACTGCCTGCTTACGCGGCCCCTTGCGGGTGCGGGCATTGGTGCGCGTGCGCTGGCCGCGGACCGGAAGTCCGCGACGATGACGCATGCCACGCCAGGTGCCCAGATCCATCAGACGCTTGATGTTCATCGACACCTCGCGCCGCAGATCGCCTTCGACAGCCCACTTGGCCAGCTGACTGCGGATAGCGGTCACTTCCGCCTCGGTCAGATCCTTGACCTTGGTGGTCGGATCGATACCCGCGCCTTCGCAGACCTCGAGCGCACGCGAGCGCCCGATGCCAAAGATGTGTGTCAGCCCGATCCCGACATGCTTGTTCATCGGGATGTTGATACCGGCAATTCGTGCCATGGTTCCGCCCTAAAAACCCGCGCCAAAGGCGCGGAATTCTACTCGATACTCCATGCCAATCAATGCGCTAGGCATTTTCTGGCACCCTTTCAAACCGCTACCCTCAGCCCTGTCGCTGCTTGTGGCGGGGTTCTGTGCAGATCACGTAAACCACCCCGCGGCGGCGCACGATCTTGCAGTTCTTGCAGATCTTCTTGACTGATGGACGCACTTTCATCGCTACACCTGCCGCAAACTAAAATCAGGAATTCCCGGAACCGCTGCCGCCAGCGCCCAGCAGATTGCCCTTCTTCATCAGACTTGGGTACTGATGCGACATCATGTGCGCCTGCAACTGCGCAATGAAATCCATCACCACCACCACCACGATCAGCAGCGAAGTGCCACCGAACTGGAACGGCACGCCCTGCGACGAAGAAACCAGTAGTTCCGGCAGCAGGCACACGGCCATTACATAGAAGGCGCCCCACAGCGTCAGGCGCGTCAGCACCTTGTCGATGTAATCACCGGTCTGCTGCCCCGGGCGGATGCCCGGGATAAAGGCACCGGACTTCTTCAGGTTATCCGCCGTGTCGCGGGCGTTTACGGTCAGTGCCGTATAGAAGAAGGCGAAGCCCACGATCAGCGTCGCGTACAACACGATGTGCAAAGGCTGGCCATAGCTCAACGAGGCCTGAATGCTCTGCAGCACCAGACCGACCTTGGAAGTCGCGCCGGTGCCGGTGGCGAAGAAGCTCGCCATCGTGGCCGGGAACAGCAGCAGGCTCGAAGCGAAGATCGGCGGAATCACGCCCGACATATTCAGCTTGAAGGGCAACCACGTATTCTGGCCGGCGAACATACGCCGTCCCACCTGGCGCTTAGCGTAGTGCACCGCGATGCGCCGCTGGGCGCTCTCGACAAAGACGCAGAAGTAGGTGGCGCCGAGCACGATCGCGATCAGCAGAATGAAAAACAGCGGATTCATTTCGCCGGTGCTGACCGACTCAAAGGTACGGCCGATGGCGCCGGGCAGGCCCGCGACGATGCCGGAGAGAATCAGCATCGAGATACCATTGCCCACGCCACGCTCGGTGATCTGCTCGCCGAGCCACATCAGGAACAGTGTCCCGGTGGTCATCGTCACCGTAGCCGGAATCAGCCAGTTGACCAGACCCGTGGCGCTGGTCAGGCCGCCGTTCTGCAGTGCCACGGCGGCGCCAAAGGACTGGAACAGTGCCAGGCCGACGGTCGCATAACGCGTCTGCTGAGTAATCTTGCGCCTGCCGGCCTCGCCTTCCTTGCGCAGCTCCTGCAGCGAGGGGATGACCATGCTGAGCATCTGGATGATGATCGAGGCCGAGATGTAGGGCATTACGCCCATCGCAAAGATCGACAGGCGCGAGAGCGCGCCGCCGCTGAAGGTGTTGACGATGCCGAGGATCGTGTTCGACTGATCGTTGAAGTAGCGTGCCACGGCGGCCGGGTTGATACCCGGAACCGGAATGAACGTGCCAACGCGATAGACCACCAGCGCGCCCAGCAGGAATAGCAGCCGGGTGCGGATGTCGCCGAAGCGGCCCGCCTGGGCGAGCGCCGCTGCCGGATTCGTGGTGGGCGTATTAGCCATCAGTGCTTAGGCCTCGACCTTGCCGCCGGCCGCTTCAATCGCGGCGCGCGCGCCCTTGGTCACGCCGACGCCCTTGAGGTGCACGGCAACCGTGAGCTTGCCCGACAGGACCACTTTGGCCTGCTCGGCAAACTCGGACACCAGCTGGCTCGCCTTGAGGGAGGCCAGATCAATGATCGGCGTCTTCACCAGCGCCAGCTCGTGCAGACGCACTTCAGCGCGCAAGGCCTTCATCGCCGAACGGAATCCGACCTTGGGCAGACGGCGCTGCAGCGGCATCTGGCCGCCTTCGAAGCCGACCTTGTGGTAGCCGCCCTTGCGGGCACGCTGGCCCTTGACGCCGCGGCCGCAGGTCTTGCCCTGGCCAGCCGAGGCACCCCGGCCGACGCGCAGGCGGTTACGGCGCGAACCGCTGCCAGGCTTGATGGAATTCAGGTGCATGTCAGATCTGCTCCACTTTCAGCATATGCACGGCGACGTTGACCATGCCGCGGTTTTCCGCGGTGTCGGCCACCGTTACCGTCTGATGCCGCCGGCGCAGCCCGAGGCCACGCACCGAGGCGGCGATGTTGTGCAGCTGCCCGTGCACGCTGCGCTCCAGAGTCAACTTGAGCTTCTTTGTCTTTGCAGTGGACATTGCTTACCCCAGAATGTCTTCGAGGCTCTTGCCCCGCTTGGCCGCAATGTCATCGGGCGAGCGCACGTTGGCGAGCGCCTTGACGGTAGCGCGCACCACGTTGACCGGATTGCGCGAGCCATAGCTCTTGGCGAGCACGTTGCGCACGCCGGCGCACTCGAGTACCGCGCGCATGCCACCGCCGGCGATGACGCCGGTACCGCTCGATGCCGGCAGCATCAGCACGCGGGTCGCGCCGTGTGAACCCTTGACCGCGTAGTGCAGCGTGTCGTTGTTCAGGCTGACGTTCACCATGTTCTTGCGCGCCTGCGTCATCGCCTTGGAGATGGCCACCGGCACTTCGCGTGCCTTGCCGAATCCAAAGCCGACGCGGCCAGCGCCGTCACCGACTACGGTGAGCGCCGTGAACCCGAACTGGCGGCCGCCCTTGACGACTTTGGCCGTACGGTTCACCGCAACCAGCTTCTCCTGCAGGTCATCGGCGCTTTGAGTTTTTTCCATTCTTGGCATAGGTCGTGCGCTCAGCTGTTGAGTGTCAGATCTCGAGGCCCGCTTCGCGAGCGGCATCGGCCAGCGCCTTGACGCGGCCGTGGTACTGGAATCCGGAGCGGTCGAAGGCAACCTTGGTCACCCCGATCGCCTTGGCAGCTTCCGCAATCGCGCGGCCGACGGCCTTGGCGGCCTCGGAGTTACCGGTATTCTTCAGCTCCTTGCTGACAGCTTCCTGAACCGTGGAGGCTGTTGCCAGAACCTTGGCGCCGCTCGCATCAAACAGCTGCGCATACATGTGCCGCGGAGTGCGGTGTACGGTCAGCCGTGCCATGCCGAGCTCGCGGATCTTGGCGCGGGTGCGAATGGCGCGACGGTCGCGACGCTGCTTTTTCGTGATATTCATGATTTACAGTTTCCTCGCGCTACTTCTTCTTCCCTTCCTTGAGGGAAATCTTCTCATCCGAGTAGCGCACGCCCTTGCCCTTGTAGGGCTCGGGCGGTCGAATGCCGCGGATTACGGCTGCGGTCTGGCCGACGAGCTGCCGGTCAGTACCCTTGATCAGAATCTCGGTCTGGCTCGGCGTCTCGATCGTGAGCCCTTCGGGCACCGCGAACACCACCGGATGCGAGAAGCCCAGCGTCAGGTTCAGGTTCTTGCCCTGCGCCTGGGCGCGATAGCCGACGCCGACCAGCTCGAGCTTGATCTCAAAGCCCTTGGTGACGCCGGTAACCATGTTGGCCAGGTGCGCGCGGATCGAGCCGGCGCGCATGCGCGTGGCATCATCACCCACGAACTTCACCTGCAGCTTCTTGTCGGCCTGCTCGACCGACACGCCGTTGCCGACGATAAGCTTCAGTGAGCCCTTGGCGCCCTTGACGGTGACATCGTCCGCGTTCACGGTGACCGTGACACCAGCCGGCAGGTCGATTACCCGATTTGCTACTCGCGACATATACGTTTCCCGTTGCTATCCATGATCCGCGCTTGGCCCTTAGGCCACGATGCAGATCACCTCGCCGCCCTGGCCAATCGCGCGCGCGGCTTTGTCCGTCATGACACCACGCGGCGTCGAGACAATCACCGTACCCATGCCGCCGAGCACCTTCGGCAGTTCGTCCTTGCCGCGATAAATACGCAGGCCCGGGCGGCTGACGCGCTCGAGCCGGTCGATTACCGGGCGACCGTCGTAATACTTCAGGTCGATCGTCAACAAAGGCTTGCCTTCCTCCGAGCCGATATTGAAGTCGGCTATGTAGCCTTCGTCCTTCAACACCTTGACTATGGAGGTCTTGAGCTTCGAGGACGCCATCGTCACGCTGCTCTTGCCAGCACTTTGCCCGTTACGGATACGGGTCAACAGATCGGCTACCGGATCAGTCATGCTCATCGTTCAGCTCCTCACCAGCTCGCCTTCGCGAGACCGGGAATTTCGCCGCGCGCCTGCACTTCACGGATCTTGGTGCGCGCCAGTCCAAATTTGCGATACACGCCACGCGCCCGGCCAGTGATCTGGCAGCGATTGCGTTGACGAGTGGGACTTGCATCCCGTGGAAGCGTCTGCAGCTTGGCCTGCGCGGTCTGCTTCTCCTCGGGTGAAGACTTCGGGGTCCGGATGGTTTCCTTGAGCTGCGCACGCAGGACCGCATACTTCTTTGCGATCAGAACGCGGCGCTTGTCGCGCTCAACCATGTTCGTCTTTGCCATACCGTTTCCTTACCAGCCCTATTTGCGGAACGGAAAACTGAACGCCTCGAGCAGGGCACGTCCCTGCTTGTTGTCGGGCGCCGTCGTCGTAATGGTGATGTCCATACCCCGGACCTGGTCGATCTGGTCGTACTGGATCTCGGGGAAAATGATCTGTTCGCGAACGCCGAGCGTGTAGTTGCCGCGGCCGTCAAAGGCACGGGCCGAGACGCCACGGAAGTCGCGAATACGCGGCATTGCGATACTGATCAGGCGATCGAGGAACTCGTACATACGGGCGCCGCGCAGCGTGACCTTGCAGCCGATCGGGAGTCCTTCGCGCAGCTTAAAGGCCGCGACCGCCTTCTTGGACTTGCAGATGACCGGCTTCTGGCCAGTGATCTTGGTCATATCGCCCACCGCGGCGTCGATTGCCTTGCGGTCAGCCACGGCCTCGCCCACGCCCATGTTGACCGTGATCTTGGTGATCTTCGGCACTTCATTGACGTTCTTCAGCGCGAGATCGCTCTTGAGCTTGCCCACAACTGTGTCACGGTAAAATTCTTGCAGCCTTGCCATGTTCTTTGCGTCCGCTACTGTTCCGGAGTTAGGCGTCGATCATTTCGCCGTTGGACTTGAAGAAGCGCACCTTCTTCCCGTCAGCAAGCGTCTTGATTCCCACGCGGTCGGCTTTCTTCGCCGACGGATTCCAAATCGCAACTTTTCCCACCGGCAAGGGCATTTCCTTCTCGATGATGCCGCCCGGCACGTTCTTCTGGGGATTGGGTTTCTGGTGGCGCTTGACCTTGTTGATGTTCTCAACCAGCAGGCCCGCGCCGTTCAGCACGCGCAGCACCGAGCCGCGCCGACCTTTGTCACGGCCGGAGAGCACTACTACCTGGTCACCCTTTCTGATCTTTTCCATAGGTCTTACCGTCGATGGCTCACAGCACTTCGGGTGCGAGCGAAATGATTTTCATGAACTGGACGTTGCGCAGCTCGCGGGTCACGGGTCCGAAGATGCGGGTTCCGATCGGCTCGAGCTTGTTGGTCAGCAGCACGGCGGCATTGCCGTCGAACTTGATCAGCGAACCATCGGCACGGCGCACGCCACGGCGGGTACGCACCACGACCGCGTCGTAGACCTCGCCCTTCTTGACCTTGCCGCGCGGAATCGCATCCTTGACGCTGACCTTGATGACATCGCCGACCGTCGCGTAGCGCCGGCGCGTGCCACCCAGGACCTTGATGCACATCAGGGTGCGGGCGCCGCTGTTGTCGGCGGCATTGAGCATGGTGCGCATCTGAATCATGGCATCGTTTCCGTATGTATCTTTAAGGTCACTGGCGCTTATTGCTGCGTGGCGCGTTCGATGACGGCCAGCAGACGCCAGGACTTGCGGCGCGACAGCGGGCGGCACGGCGTGATCGACACCTTGTCACCCTCGCGGGCCTCGTTGTTCTCATCGTGCGCCAGCAGCTTGGTCGAGCGGCGCAGATACTTGCCATAGGTCTCGTGGCGCACCAGGCGCTCGATCACCACGGCAATCGTCTTGTCCATCTTGTTGCTGACCACGCGCCCGGTGAGCGTTCGCACGCCCTTGGCGCCGACAGTGCCTACAGCCTCGTTGCTCATGCCTTCACTCCACTCTTGGCGGTCTTCGGGGCGCTCTTGCGGACGGTCTTCTTCGGGGCGGCCTTGGTGGCAGCCTTCACGGCAGCCGCCGGGGCAGCTTTGGCCTCGGCCGTCGGAGCACCCTTCGGCTTCGCGCCCAGCACCGTCTTGATGCGCGCAATGTTCTTGCGCACCTTGCCGAACTGGTCGGGCTTCACGGCCTGACCGGTCGCGCGCTGCAGGCGCAGCGCGAACTGCTCCTTACGCAGTTTCAGCAGTTCGGTGTACAGCTCCGGAGCTGACCGCTTGCTCAATTCACTGGCCTTCATCAGCGCACCTGTCTCTTCACAAACGTCGTGGACACCGAGAGCTTCGTGCCGGCGAGCCGGAAGGCCTCGCGGGCGATCTCTTCGGTGACGCCTTCCATCTCAAACAGCACCTTGCCCGGCTTGACCTTGGCAACCCAGTACTCGACGTTGCCCTTGCCGCTGCCCATGCGCACTTCGAGGGGCTTCTTGGTGATCGGCACATCCGGAAACACGCGGATCCAGATCTGGCCACCACGCTTGACGTAGCGGGCCATCGCGCGACGCGCGGCCTCGATCTCGCGCGCCGTCATGCGCGCACGGTCAATCGCCTTCAGACCGAAGTCGCCAAACGCCACGGTGTTGCCGCGGACGGCGAGTCCGGTGTTACCGCCCTTGAACTGTTTGCGGTACTTGGTACGTTTTGGTTGCAGCATGTCCTAAAAATCCTTGAAGTCGATCCCGATCAGGCCTGCGCCGGCGGCGGTGCGGCCGCAGCTGCGGGTGCCGGGACCGGGGCCGGCGCGACTGCGGCCGGCTCGGTTACCGTCTCGGCGGCGGCGCGGTCGATCTGCGCCTGGTCGAACACTTCCATAGTCAATATCGGCGCGGAAAGTGTGCAGCGGAACGCGTCCCTCGCGTACCCACTCAGTGCGGGCAATCTCCGAGCCGTTCAAGCGGCCGGACATGCGAACCTTCATGCCGAGCGCGCCACTGCGCATCGTGCTCATTACCGCGCGCTTCATCGCGCGACGGAACATCACACGCTTCTCAATCTGCTGGGCCATGCCCTCGGCCACGAGCTGCGCGTCGAGCTCGGGCTTGCGGATCTCGGCGATATTCAGGCGCACGTCGCCGACCGGAATCGCCAGTAACGCCGCCGTCTGGGCGCGCAGCTTCTCTATGTCCTCGCCCTTCTTGCCAATCACGATGCCCGGACGCGCGGTCTGGATCGTGATGTTGACCTTCTTCGCGGCGCGTTCGATCTGAATGCGGCTCACCGAAGCGTCGGCCAGCTTCTTCTTCAGGAACTCGCGCACGCGGAAATCGGTATTCACCAGCAGCGGAAACTGCTTCTTGCTGGCGTACCACTTCGAGGTCCAGTCGCGGGTAATTCCAAGACGAATGCCCAGCGGATTGACTTTCTGACCCATCTGCTAGTCCTTCTTGCCGTCGCTGACGTGGATCGTGATGTGGCTGTTGCGCTTGACGATGCGGTTGCCGCGGCCCTTGGCGCGCGCCGCAAAGCGCTTGAGCACCGGTGCGTTATCTACCTGGATGCTCGAAACCTTGAGCTCATCAATGTCGGCGCCGTTGTTGTGCTCGGCATTGGCAATGGCCGACTCGAGCACCTTGAGCACGAGCTCGGCGCCCTTCTTCGGCATGAACTTGAGCGTCGCGAGCGCATTGCCCACGGCCTTGCCGCGGACCGCGTCGGCAACCAGCCGGCACTTCTGCGGTGAAATGCGCGCGTAGCGCAATGTAGCTGTGACCTGCATGACTTACTCCGCCGTCGTGACCTTCTTGTCGCCGCCGTGCCCCTTGAACACGCGCGTCGGGGAAAACTCGCCCAGCTTGTGGCCGACCATGTTCTCGGTCACCAGCACCGGGATGTGCTGCTTGCCGTTATGGATTGCAATGGTCAGGCCCACCATTTCGGGGATGACCATCGAGCGGCGCGACCAGGTCTTGATCGGACGCCGGTCGTTCTTGTTCGCCGCCACCTGCACCTTCTTGGCCAGGTGCAGATCGACAAAGGGACCTTTCTTCAGGGAACGAGGCACTCTTATTTCCTCCGCTGCACGATCATGTTGCTCGTGCGCTTGTTGCGTCGGGTCTTCTTACCCTTCGTCTGCCAGCCCCACGGGGATACCGGGTGCGGGTTGCCCTGGCCGGACTTGCCCTCACCACCACCGTGCGGGTGATCGACCGGGTTCATCGCCAGGCCGCGCACGGTCGGGCGGATGCCGCGCCAGCGCTTCGCGCCGGCCTTGCCGTAAACCCTGAGGCTGTGCTCGTCGTTGCCGATCTCGCCGATCGTGGCGCGGCAGTCGATGTGCACCTTGCGGGTCTCGCCGGACTTCAGACGCACAAAGGCATGAATGCCCTCACGCGAAGTGAACTGGGCCGAGTTGCCGGCGCTGCGCGCGATCTGGCCGCCGCGACCGGGCTTCATTTCAATGTTGTGCACGACCGAGCCGACCGGGATGTGGCGCAGCGCCATCGCGTTGCCGGGCTTGATCGGGGCTTCGGAGCCTGAGCGGATCTCCTCGCCGGGCTCCAGGCCCTTCGGGGCCAGGATGTAGCGGCGCTCGCCGTCCTTGTAAAGGATCAGGGCGATATGCGCGGTGCGGTTCGGATCGTACTCGATGCGCTCGACCGTGCCGGCGACGCTATCCTTGTCGCGACGGAAGTCGATCAGGCGGTATTTCTGGCGCGAACCACCACCGACGTGACGGGTCGTGATGCGGCCAAAGTGGTTACGCGCACCGGTGCGGTTCTGCGACACGGTCAGGGGCTCGTACGGGCCTTCCTTGTGCAGGTGACCGCGCGCGACCCGCGTGACGAAACGCGTGCCGGGAGAAGTGGGTTTGAGCTTGATCAGCGCCATGGGTGTTCTCTAACAGTCCTACCGGTTCAGGCCTTGGAGGCCGCCTCGTAGTCAATGCTCTGGCCTTCGGCCAGCCGCACGTATGCCTTCTTCCAATCCTGGGTCCGGCCGCTGGTGCGCCCGAACTTGCGGGTCTTGCCCGGCTCGTTGACGACGTTCACGCGCGCGACCTTGACCGAGAACATCAGCTCGACGGCCTGACGCACTTCGCCACGGGTGGCATCGCGGCGCACACGGAACGCATACTGGTTGCGATCCTGCAGCGCCAGTGAGGTCTTTTCAGTGACGTGCGGGGCGACCAGCACGCTCATCAGTCGCTCGCGGCTCATTGCAGGCGCTCCTCAAGCAGTTTGACGGCAGCGACCGTGGCCAGCACTTTCTGGTGCCGCGCCAGGCTCACCGGATTGACGGCGGCGGCCGGCAGCACTTCGACGTGCGGCAGGTTGCGCGCGGCCAGGAACAGCTTCTCGTCGATCGCCTCGACAATGATCAGCACGTTGTCGAGCGCGAGGTTCCTGAGCTGCGTCAGCAGCAGCTTGGTCTTGGGCGCCTCGAGCGAGATCTCGTTGGTGATCACGAGCCGGTCCTGGCGGATCAGTTCCGAGAGCATCGAGCGGATCGCACCGCGATACATCTTGCGGTTGACCTTCTGCGAGAAATCACGCGGGGAGGCGGCAAAGGCGCGTCCGCCACCGACCCAGATCGGGCTGCGGATCGAGCCGGCGCGCGCCGAACCGGTGCCCTTCTGGCTCCAGGGCTTGCGTCCGCCGCCACGCACTTCGGCGCGCGTCTTCTGCGCCTTGGTGCCAGCACGGCCGGCCGCCTGATAGGCGTTGACGACCTGGAATACCAGCGCCGGGTTGTATTCCCGACCGAAGGTCTCTTCCGAGACGGTCAGTTCGGTCCCACCATTGGCAACTTTGAGCTTCATGGCTTATTTACTTCTTGGCTGAAGGCTGAATCTTCTTGCGGGCGGCCTGGCGGCCGGCCTTGACCGAGGCGCGCACGATGACCTGGCCGCCTTCGGCACCGGGTACCGCGCCGCGGATCAGCAGCAGGTTGCGGGCGGCATCGACCACGACGACCTTCAGGTTCTCGGTGGTGCGGCGCATCACGCCCATGTGACCGCCCATGCGCTTGCCCGGGAACACGCGGCCTGGCGTCTGGCGCTGGCCGATCGAGCCCGGGGTGCGGTGCGAGAGCGAGACGCCGTGCGTGGCATGGTGACCGGCGAAGTTGTGACGCTTCATGACGCCGGCAAAGCCCTTGCCGATCGTCACGCCGGTCACGTCAACCGCCTGGCCTTCGGCAAACAAGTCGACTTTGAGTTCGCTGCCGGGCTTCAGATCGGCCCCGTCCTTGGTGCCGAGCCGGAACTCGATCAGGGCCTTGCCGGGCGCCACTTGGGCATTGGCGTAGTGGCCGGCGACTGCCTTGGACAGCAGCTGCGGGCGACGCTCACCGTAGGTGACCTGAACGGCGCGATAGCCGTCTTTTTCCGTGGTTTTGACCTGGGTGACCCGGTTCGGGAGCACCTCAACCACGGTCACGGGAACCGATTCGCCGGCGTCCGTGAAAACGCGAGTCATGCCGCACTTGCGGCCGACAAGTCCGATTGCCATCTCTAATTCCTCGTCAAAGGGCACACACTGCGATTGGCGTGTGCCGCACACAAAATATAGGCGTGACTACTGGAGGGCAGCGATGCTCTCGAGTGGTCTTGGAAGGCATTCATTAGCCGTCCAACCTCGCCCGAAGCCGCATGGGTAGCGGTTTGCCCGGCCTTGGCCGGGCGTCAAAAGGCCGCGCAGTATACCAGCAAAAATTTACCGATCAACTACCTGTCCAAACAATCAGTTCAGCTTGATCTGGACGTCCACGCCGGCCGGTAATTCAAGGCGCATCAGGGCATCCACGGTCTTGTCCGTGGGGTTCAGGATGTCCATCAGGCGCTTGTGCGTGCGCAGCTCGAACTGGTCCCGGGCATCCTTGTCGGCATGCGGGGAGACCAGCAGTGTGAAGCGCTCCATCTTGGTCGGCAGCGGCACCGGGCCGCGCACCGTGGCGCCGGTACGGCGCGCGGTTTCCACGATCTCGCGCGCCGAATTGTCGATCAGGCGGTGATCGAAGGCCTTGAGCCTGATGCGGATATTCTGGTTAGCCATGTTCAATTACCTTGCAACGCGTCATTTGAGAATGCCTACTTGAGGATCTTCGACACGACGCCGGAGCCCACGGTTCGCCCGCCCTCGCGGATCGCAAAGCGCAGCCCGTCCTCCATCGCGATCGGGGCAATCAACTCCACGGTCATCTTGATGTTGTCCCCGGGCATCACCATCTCGGTGTTCCCCGGCAACTCGATCATCCCGGTCACATCCGTGGTGCGAAAGTAAAACTGCGGCCGATACCCCTTGAAGAAGGGCGTGTGTCGACCCCCCTCCTCCTTGGTCAGCACGTACACCTCGCACTCAAACTGCGTGTGCGGGGTGATGCTCCCGGGCTTGGCCAGCACCTGCCCGCGCTCGACCTCCTCGCGCTTGGTGCCCCGCAGCAGCACCCCCACGTTGTCCCCCGCTCGCCCCTCATCCAGGAGCTTGCGGAACATCTCCACCCCGGTGCAGATCGTCTTGGCCGTCGCCTTCAACCCGATGATCTCCACCTCATCATTCACCTTCACAATCCCGCGCTCGATCCGACCCGTCACCACCGTGCCGCGACCGGAGATCGAAAACACATCCTCCACCGGCATCAAAAACGGCTTCTCGATGTCCCGCTTCGGCACCGGGATGAACTTGTCCATCTCCTCCACCAGCTTGATCACCGAGGGCACACCCAGTTCGCCCTTGTCACCCTCGAGCGCCTTGAGGGCCGAGCCGATGATGATCGGGGTCTTATCGCCTGGGAACTTGTACACGGTCAGAAGCTCCCGCACCTCCATCTCCACCAGCTCCAAGAGCTCCTTGTCATCCACCATGTCGGCCTTGTTCATGAACACCACGATGTAGGGCACCCCTACCTGGCGGGCCAGCAGAATGTGCTCGCGCGTCTGCGGCATCGGGCCATCGGCGGCCGACACCACCAGAATCGCCCCATCCATCTGCGCCGCCCCCGTGATCATGTTCTTCACGTAGTCGGCATGCCCGGGGCAGTCCACGTGCGCGTAGTGGCGGTTCTTGCTCTGATACTCCACGTGAGCGGTGGAGATCGTGATCCCGCGCGCCTTCTCCTCCGGGGCCTTGTCGATCTGATCGTAGGCCACAAAGGTGCCGCCGTTGGTCTCGGCCATCACCTTCGTCAGCGCCGCCGTCAAGGTCGTCTTGCCATGATCCACATGCCCGATCGTCCCCACGTTCACGTGCGGCTTGGTGCGTTCGAACTTTTCCTTGGACATACTCGTTCAACCTCTTCGGGAAACTATGGCACGCAGCAGATGGCCATCAAGCGCGATGAATCGACTGGCGGCATTTAGACT
>JBEKOK010000072.1:0-13528 GCA_049521875.1 Steroidobacteraceae bacterium | reverse complement strand
AAAATAACACTCCACATGCAGCCCGCAGACGCATCAAGCGCGGTCGGTCCGGGCCATGACTGGTAATAGATTGATGAGATCCATCCGCAGCATCCTGCCAGGCAAGATGTCGGCAACACGCTGTGTTACCAGTGTTTAGCAGACAGACCGGTTTGCAGGAGGGGCGAAAGGTCCTGGAGATGAACTCTAAGGACTCAGAAGAACCTCGGCGCGTGAACCGACGCCACGCAATCGACAAACTCCAACGACAGCATACCTGAAAACGCCGCATGGCGCGAACGGGATAGCCTAATTAGCACGAACAGCCGCTACCGGAGCCCCGAATCGCGCACTGGCACTCACTTCGCCAGAGCATGCCGCGTGCGCGATCGGCGTATGCCGGCCTCTACAACGCGACCTTATAGCTCGCAGTAGTCTTGGCCTTGACCTCCTCCAGCGTCACGCCGGAGGCCAGTTCAATCAGCTGGAACGGCGCGTGCCGGTCGGCGCGCGAGAACACCGCCAGATCGGTGATCAGCAGGTCGACCACGTTCGTACCCGTCAGCGGCAGCGAGCAGCTCGGGCGGAATTTCGCGCTGCCATCCTTGGAGCTGTGCTCCATGACGACCACGACGCGCTTGACGCCAGCAACCAGATCCATCGCGCCGCCCATGCCCTTGACGACCTTGCCCGGCACCATCCAGTTGGCCAGATCACCGTTCTCAGCCACTTCCATCGCGCCCAGCACCGACAGGTCGATATGTCCGCCGCGGATCATCGCGAAACTGTCCGCCGAGGAAAAATATGAGGACATCGCCAGCTCCGTGATCGTCTGCTTGCCGGCATTGATCAGATCCGCATCCTCTTCGCCTTCGTAGGGAAACGGACCCATGCCGAGCATCCCGTTCTCCGACTGCAGCACGACACTCATCCCCTCAGGAATGTAGTTCGCGACCAGTGTCGGGATGCCGATCCCCAGATTGACGTAGAAGCCATCGCGCAGTTCGCGCGCAGCGCGCGCCGACATTTGTTCTCGTGACCAGGGCATGGGACTCTAAGCCTCCTGTCCGGCAGGGCGCTTGCGCACCGTGCGATTCTCAATCTTCTTCAGATAATTACGTCCCTGGATGATGCGCTGGACGTAGATTCCCGGTGTGTGGATGTGATCCGGGTCAAGCGTACCGGCCTCGACCAGCTCCTCCACCTCGGCGATGGTCACGCGGGCCGCGGTGGCCATGTTCGGATTGAAGTTGCGTGCCGTCTTGCGATACACGAGGTTGCCCTCGGTGTCGCCGCGCCAGGCTTTGACCAGCGCCAGATCAGCCACAAGTCCGGTCTCGAACACGTAGGTCTCACCATTCACGACCCGCTGCTCCTTGCCTTCGGCCACCAGCGTGCCGGCACCGGTGCGCGTGAAAAAGCCAAGGATCCCGGCGCCGCCGGCGCGACAGCGCTCGGCCAGCGTCCCCTGCGGGTTGAACTCGAGCTCGAGCTCACCGGCCAGATACTGGCGCTCGAACTCCTTGTTCTCTCCCACGTAGGAGGAAATCATTTTGCGGATCTGGCGCGTCTTGAGCAGCATGCCTAAGCCAAACTCATCGACGCCGGCGTTGTTCGAAACGCAGGTCAGGCCTTTGACGCCCGAGTCACGCAGCGCCTCGATCAGATTCTCGGGCAGGCCGCTTAATCCAAAGCCGCCGGACATGACCATGATGCCGTCGCGCGCCACCCCCTCGAGGGCCCTGCGCGCATCGGGATAAACCTTGCGACCGGACGGTAGGCTCATGGGAACTTCATCCTCTCTGGCTGTTGACGCGCGCCGTGCCCTCTCTAAAGGGGCTTTGTTCGCTACGCGGGCTGCGCGCCAAATTATCGCAATTTCCGCGGGCCGGCGCGACTGAATCAGCGTCGCCGCAGGAAGCTTGCGCGAGGCACATCAGGGTGCCCCGCAACTCCCCGGATCGGGACGCTAGGCCGCCTGCAGTACCTGGCAGGCCAGCGTGCCGCTGCGACCCGGAACGGTACCCGCCACGACCTCGCACACCGGCAGCGTGGCATCGTTCAATGTGGCCCGCTGGCTCGCCATCGGTACCAGCTCGTAGCCCTGCGCGCGCCAGCCGCTCAGGAGTCGCTCAAAGGTGGGCAACAGGCGCATGCCCTCGAGCTCAGCATGCAGCGTGAATACATGGCCTTCGCGAACTTCCGCGGTGCGCTCGAGCAGCACCCGATCGACGTTGTCAGCGCTGATGCCATCGATGCCGATGAGTTCATCGAGTGTCGGCAGTGTCGTCGGCAGCTGCGGGCAGCTGCTGACCCGCCCGGCAATCTTCGGTCGGAACGGATAGGCCCCACGCGTATCCGAGGCATAGCTCAAGCCCGAGCGCTGCTCGAACTCGAAGGCCGCCTCGTTCATCTGCCAGCCGGCGGCGCCGTGTACCTGCGGCCGCTCGCCAAAAACCTGCTCGAAACGTTCGGCAGCACGCAGCATCTGACGCTCGGTCCAGCGCGCATCGCGGCGCGTCACGAAGTCCTGCCAGTCGGTGTGATCGTAACAGTGCACGCCCACCTCGAAACCGGCCGCGCGAATCGAGCGCATGACCTCACCGGCGCGACGACTGATGTCGGGTCCAGGCAGCAGCGTGCCGTACATCAGTGTGCGCAGACCGTAGTGCTCGATGACCGAGGTGCGCGAGACCTTGCCGAGAAAGCCGGGCCGGAAGACGCGCCGGATGGCGCGGCCGGTGTGATCGGGCCCGAGACTGAAGAGAAACGTGGCGCCGGCGCCGGCACGCTTGAGTGCCGCGGCCAGCGCTGGCACCCCGATGCGGGTGCCGCGCAGCGTATCGGCATCGATCTTTAGGGCGAGGCGCACGATTTTACGGGCTGACTGTGCCGCGGGCGCGCTCAGTCGAGCAGGTGTGAGGCCTGGCTGATATGGCCCTTATAGGCCTCGAAAATCTGCTTGAGGGCCTCGCGCATCGCGACTTTGGGTTCCCAGCCCAGCTCCTGGCGCGTGTTTTCGATCTTCGGCACGCGGTTGGAGACATCCTGGTAGCCCTTGCCGTAGTACTCCCCAGAGGTCGTATCCACGAGCTTTACCTTGGCGGCGTTGGTGCGGTACTCCGGATATTCGGCCGCCAGCTTGAGCATCTGCTCGGCCAGTTCGCGCACCGAAAAATTGTTGCCCGGGTTGCCGATGTTGTAGATCTTGCGATTGGCGACGCCATTTTTGTTCTCGATGATCTTCATCAGCGCATCGATCCCGTCGCTGATCGCGGTGAAGCAGCGCCGCTGCGCACCGCCATCGACCAGCCGCACATTTTCGCCACGTGCCATGTGACCGAGGAACTGCGTGATGACCCGCGAGCTGCCCTCCTTGGCCGAGTGCAGGTTATCGAGGCCCGAGCCGATCCAGTTGAACGGCCGGAAGAGCGTGAAGTCGAGCTTGTCATCGGCGCCATAGGCCCAGATCACGCGATCGAGCAGCTGCTTGGAGCAGGCATAGATCCAGCGCTGCTTTTCGATCGGGCCGTAGACGAGCTCCGAGGCATAGGGATCGAACTCGCTGTCGTGGCACATGCCATAGACTTCCGAGGTCGAGGGAAACAGCACGCGTTTTCCGTAGCGTACGCACTGACGAATGATCTGCAGGTTGCATTCGAAGTCGAGCTCAAAAACCTTGAGCGGCTGCTTGACGTAGGTCGCAGGGGTCGCAATCGCCACCAGCGGCAGCACCACATCGGACTTCTTGATGTGGTACTCGATCCATTCACGATTGATCGTGATGTCGCCTTCGAAGAACTTCAGGCGCGGGTTGTCGAGCAGCGGCTCGAGCCGGTCGGCATTCATGTCCATGCCAAAGACCTGCCAGTCCGTGTCCTTGAGGATGCGGGCCGAGAGGTGATGGCCGATGAAGCCGTTGACGCCCAGGATCAGTACTTTGGTCATGTTGTTGTCGTCCGCTCGCTAAAAATCATTCTCTTATTCGATCGCGCCGTTGGCCAGCGCCAGGCTGCGTGCCCCGTAGCGCGCCCGAAATCCCGCGGCATCGCGCACCCCGCTACCAAGCTCGAACTCGAGCAGCTTGAGCGCGCCGTCCGGACACAGGGCCAGCACCGCCTCATCGCGCCACAGCAGCTGCGGCTCAGCTGAGCCCGGATCGGCCACCGGCAGGGTGCGCAGCACCCGCAGTGCCTCGCCATCGGCGCGCGCGAAGGCCCCGGGAAATGGCGGGGCCACAGCCCGGACGAGATTGTGCACGGCGCCGATCCCCTGATGCCAGTCAATTGCGCCATCCCGGGCGGTCCGGCGCCCAAAATAGCCACCCTGGGACAGGTCCTGGGCCTTGAGCTTCGCGGTCCCGGCGACCAGCCCCGGCAGCGCGCGATCCAGGGTGATTTCCGCCGCGACCGTGACTTTGCGGAACACCTCGACTGCGGTGTCATCGGGCAGGATCGGCACGGCCTCGGCATCGACCAGGGCACCGGCATCGGGCTTGATCGTCATCGCGTGGAGCGTGGCACCGGTGGTGCGCTCACCGCGCAGCACGGCCCAGTTAACCGGGACACGCCCGCGGTATTGCGGCAGCAGCGAGCCGTGCATGTTGTAGGCACCGCGACTCGCGCACGCGAGCAGCTCGGCGCCGAGCATGTTGCGGTAGTAGAAGGAGAACAGGAAATCAGCGCGCGCGGCGCGCACCTGGGCGATGATTTCCGGTGTGTTCGGATCCGCAGGTGTGATGACCTTAAGCCCGTGCCAGTGGGCATGGCGCGCGACGCTGTCGAACCAGATCTGCTCCTGCGGGTTGTCCTCATGCGTCAGGACCAGCGCGACCTCGATCCCGTGCGCGAGCAGCACACGCAGGCAGCGCACGCCAACATCGTGGTAGGCAAAGACAACCGCGCGCGTCACGGCCCGCCCGGGCTGCGCTCAAGTATCGATGCAATGATATAGCGCGGGCGGCGGCGCACTTCCTCGTAGATGCGGCCGACATATTCGCCCAGCAACCCAAGGCCGAACAGCGCCACGCCGATCAGGAAGAAGGCGATCGCAAACAGCGTGAACACGCCCTCGACCTGCGGGCCATGCAGCCAGCGATCGAGCAGCAGGTAAATCACCAGCAGGATCGAGCAGCCGGCGATGATCACTCCCAGACCCGAGAATATCTGCAGCGGCACCGTCGAGAAGCCGGTCATCAAATCAAAATTGAGCTTGAGCAAACGCCAGAAGGAATACTTGGAGACCCCCGCGCCGCGCTCCTCGTGGCCGACCGGAATCTCGATCGGATTGCCCGAGAAGGTATAAGCGAGCGCCGGGATGAAAGTGTTGTTCTCGGTGCACAGATTGATCGCATCGACGATGCTGCGCGCGTAGCCGCGGAACATGGAGCCGTGATCGGTGATATGCAGATCCGTCGTGCGTTCGCGAATCACATTGATCAGGCGCGAGGCGTAGCGACGCCAGGCCGAGTCCTGCCGCTGCTGACGAATCGTGCCGACGTAGTCGTGGCCGGCATCGAGCTCGGCGACGACACGGCCGATCTCCTCCGGCGGATTTTGCAGATCAGCATCAAGCGTGATCAGGTAACTCCCGCGCGCCTTTTCGAAACCGGCCAGGATCGCCCGGTGCTGCCCGAAATTCGCGGCGAACAGCACCACGCGCGTGACTTCGGTGCGCTTCTCGAACTGCGCGCGCAGCAGCGCGACCGAGCGATCCTTGCTGCCGTCATTGACGAAGATGATCTCGTAGGAGCGGCCGAGCGCATCGAGCGCCGGATAGAGCCGCTCGAAGAGTTTAGGCAGCACCGCTTCCTCGTTGTACACAGGAATGACGATCGACAGCTCAGGTGCTTGCGAGGGCGCCACGATCCAATCTCCGCTAGCGGACGGCGCGGCGCGCCGGAACGCGCAGCACCGCGGCTGTGGCCTCGCACACGCGCTCGACATCGCTGTCCTGCATGGCCGGGAACAGCGGCAGTGTCACGATGCTGCGGCCGGCACGCTCGGCCAGCGGGAACTGGCCTTCCTTGAAGCCGAGCTTGCGATAGAGGGTAAACAGGTGCATTGCCGGGTAGTGCACGCCGATGCCAATGCCCGCCGCGTGCATGCTGGCGATGAACTCACCGCGCGCTACACCCTCCGGGAGCAGCACCTGGAACATGTGCCAATTGCTCTGCTCCATGTCCGCTATTGGTAGCGTGCAACCGAGTGAGCGGTCAAAGAGTTCAAAGTAGCGCGCCGCTAGCTGGCGGCGACGCGCGGTGAACTGTTCGAGATGTGCCAGCTGCCCCAGCCCAACGCAGGCGGCAACATCGGTGAGATTGTATTTGCCGCCGGCCAGCGTGGCATCCATGTTGCCGTCGGCAAAGCGCTCGACGCCCTGCAGTCGGTGTAATTCGCACTGGCGCGCTTCGGCGGCGTCATTGAGCACCAGGCATCCACCCTCAATTGTCGTCAGGTTCTTATTTGGATGGAAGCTGATCGAGACTATGTCCCCGAAACTGCCGATCAGCCGGCCACCCCAGTTGGCGCCCATCGACTGCGCGGCGTCTTCCACGACCCGGAGTTTGTGACGCTTGGCCAGCGCGTTGAGTTGATCACGATCCACTGGCAGACCAGCAAGGTCCACCGGCATGATCGCGCGCGTGCGCGGCGTGATTGCTGCCTCCGCCAGCTTCAGATCGATGTTGCGGGTGTTGGCCTCGATATCCACGAACACCGGACGCCCGCCAGCACGCAGAATGACATTGCCGGTGGCGACCCATGACAGCGGCGTCGTGATGACTTCATCGCCAGGACCTACCCCGGCCAGCGCCATCGCGATCTCCATGCCACCGGTCGCCGAGTTCAGCGCCCGCACTGGCCGGCCCGCGAACATTTCCGAGAGCTTCTGCTCGAATTCCCGGACTTTGGGTCCGCTCGTGATCCAGCCTGAGCGCAGCACGTCCCCGACAGCGGCGATCGTGGCCTCATCAATGCTGGGACGCGTAAAGGGCAGGAACGGCAGACTCATGATTGCACCGGCGCACTGCGCATGACGAGCCAGACGCCCGCGATAATTAGCGCGATACCCCCGATCCGCGACGGACCGAGCGTCTCGCCATACAGCCACCATGCGGCGATCGCCGTCACGACGTAGCCGACCGACAGCATCGGATAGGCGACGCTCACCTGTACGCGCGAGAGCGCCAGAATCCACACGACCACGCTGATGGCGTAGCAGCACAATCCGGCCAGAATCGGCGGGTTCACGATGACGCGCCCGGCGATCGTCAGCGCATTGGAGGCCTGGAACGGGATGCCGGTGAGCACGCCCGCACCCGCCTTGAGCAGCAGCTGTGCCGCTGCGTTCAGCAGCACTCCGGTCAGGACCAGCGCCAGTTCCACACCCTTCATTGTTTGGCCACCGCGATTATGGACGGCGCAGTGTATATCACGCGCATCGGGGTGCCCAAAACGTCCAGTTTCTTGAACGCGGCCGGTGTCAAAAAGGCCACCGCATCAGGCTCCTGGCCCCAGCTCCGGGCGAACTGACTCAGGTCCGCGAGCCACAGGCCTGGCTCCTGCTGCAGGCCGAAATCGAGCTCGCCGCGATAGCCAACCAGCGTGCAGGTACGCCCAAGGTAGAACGGGATCGACTGCTCGTAATCATTGACGCAGTAGAGCCGGGTCGCGACGTGAAGTTCCGGGCGTACCTGATCGATCAGCGTATTGATCCGCGCCATGCGCGGCAGCTGCTGCGCGAAGCCGAGGCTCCCACCCACCAGCACCAGCGTACCGAGGGCGGCAGACCAAACGGCCGCCACTGCCCACTCTCGCCGGGCCAGCCAGGCAGCGATTCCGCACAGCAGACCGCCGCCCAGGAAGGCGCCCGCGATGCCGGGCAGCGCCGGGCCCGAGCCGATCTCAAGCCGCGCTGCCAGCGTAGCGAGATGTGGCAACACGAGCGCCGCGACGCCAAGCGCCAGCCACAGTGTGCAGCCTGCCCAAAGATGCCGGCCGATGGATGCGCCTGGCATGCGGCTGAGCGTTCGGCCTCCAAGCAGCGCCAGCGCCGGCAGCAGCGGCAGCAGATACGGAATCAGCTGCGACTTGGAGAGACTGAAAAAGATGAATACAAACGCGATCCAGATTAACAGCAGCAGGCTGACACGCGCAGCGGTGCGCGCCTCACGCCATGCGTCCATCACGACACGGGGCAACAGCGTGGTCCATGGCAGGAACCCCAGCAGCAGAATCGGTACGAAGAACCAGATGCCCTCGTAGCGATCATCCACCGTCGTTAGAAAGCGCTGGAACTGCTGCCGTATGAAGAAAAAATGCAGGAATTCAGGATTGCGAACCGATACCGCATAGAGCCACGGACCAGCCAGCAGCGCGAGCCCCGCGAGCACCCACCAGGGTCGCGCGCGCCACAGCAGCGCCCAGTCGCGCGACAGCAGCATGTAAATCACGGCGACCGAGCCTGGGATCAGTAGCGCGATCAGGCCTTTGGTGAGGAAAGCGGCAGTGACGCCCAGCGTCAGCAAGGCGACACCACAGCGCCGCGTGGCAGCAGCGGCAGGATCGTGCACCAGAAGGATCAGTCCGCCCAGCGACAGCTGCAGCGCAAAGGTCAGGCTCATATCGAGCGTCGCCAGGTGGCCGATGCTCGCATACAGCAGCGAACCGGCTTGCAGTCCGGCAGCGAGTTCCCCGGCGCGACCACCCCAGATGCGCCGCCCGAGCCAGAAGGTCAGCGCGATCCCTGCGGCGCCAGTGAGCGCGCCCCAGAGTCGTGTGGTCCACTCATGCTCGCCAAAGGCCTCAAAGGCGACCGCCGTCGCCCAGTATTGCAACGGCGGCTTCTCGAAGTACTTGATGGCATCGAGCCGCGGCGTGACCCAGTCACCGCTGGCGACGATCTCGCGCGGGATTTCGCCGTAGCGACCCTCGTCAGGATTGAAGAGTGCGTAGCGACCCAGCGGTCCGAACCAGGCAAGCAGCACCAGTAAGAGGCCGGCAATCAACCATTTCCGATCCATGGCCGGCAAGTCTACCTGCTCACCGACCTACAGGCAGAGCCACCCGCAGCGTTGCCTGTCCTCAGCTGATGAACGTCCACCGCTGGCCTTCCATGGCCAGCGGTGGAGTGCAGTGAACTCAGCTACGGCCGAGGAAATCGGTCTTGCCGATATCCACGCCGTTGTGCCGGAGAATGGCGTAGGTCATCGAATAGTGAAAGTAGAAGTTCGGCATCGCAAATCCAAGCAGGTAGGCCTGACCCGTGAATTTCAGCTCGCGCGGGCCTGCCGCCAGGGTGATGGCGCGATCCTCCGAGCCATCAATCTGCGCGGCGCTGAGGCCACCGATGAAGCTTAAGGTCTTGGCAATGCGCGCCTTCAGATCGGCGAAGCTCGCCTCGTTGTCCTCAAACTTCGGCGGTGCCACACCGGCCAGACGTGCTGGTGCGCCCTTGGCATGATCGGTCGCGATCTGCACCTGGCGCGCCAGCGTGAACATGTCCGGAGCCAGTCGAGCGTTGACCAGAACCGAGCCGTCGATCTTGCGGGATTCGGCCCAGGCTGCCGCCTTATCCAGAATCAGATCCATATTGCCCAGCTGCCGCTGGAATACTGGTACTGAGGCCTGATACATCGAGATACTCATAAATTCGACCCCTCATTCAATGACCGTAGTGTTCGAGCCTGCGGGAAGATCCGCGGGGCGGGTAAGATACTCCTTCATGGAAATCTTTAAGGAATTTAGTATTGAGGCGGCGCACCGGCTCCCAAATGTGCCCGCGGGCCACAAGTGTTCGCGGCTGCACGGCCATTCGTTCCGGATCAGCGTCTATGTCGCCGGCCCGGTCCAACCTGACAGTGGCTGGGTCATGGACTTTGCCGACATCAAGGAAGCCACGCGCTTCATTCATGATGAGCTCGATCATCGCTATCTCAATGACGTGCCGGGGCTTGAAAACCCGACCAGCGAGCAGCTGGCCCTGTGGATCTGGCGTCGCCTCAAGCCACTGCTGCCGGCCCTTAGCCGGCTGATCGTGCACGAGACCTGCAATAGCGGCTGTGAGTACCGCGGATGAATTCAGTGTTCACCTCCGTGGCAGCGCTGACTCCGCAATGAGGCTGTGCTAGCTTCGAATACGCTGTAGTGGCGGGCTGCTCCTGCGGCGCACAAGTACCACAGCTACTCGGGGAATCGCATGAGCATGAACATTGATAACGGCACGGTCGCCCGCGCAATCCGGCGGCTCGGGGGAGCGTTGATTGTTGGCCTGATGAGCGTCGCTGCAATCGCCCAAAACGGTCCGCCGCCGGGCGGTCCTCCCCCGGGCGGTCCAGGAGGCGGTGGCCCGCCAGGCCCGCAAAAATCGCCGGGTGAGCGCCAGGTCGAGTACCGCCAGGCCGTGTACACCGTGTTGGCCGGCAATTTTGGCCCGCTGGGCGCGATGGCCGGCGGCAAGGCACCCTACGATGCTGCTGAAGTGCAGCTGCGCGCGCCGCGCGTGGCGGCAATGGCCGGCATGATCGGCGATGCCTTCCCGGTGACCTCCAAAGATGTGGGCGGCACCAAGGCCAAGCCGGAAATCTGGACGGATACCGCCAAGTTTGCGGCGGCCGTAAAGGAACTCCAGACCAAGACGGCAGCGCTCGCGACGCTGGTGGCCTCGGACAAGACTAATTCTCCGGCCTTCCAGAAGGCTGTCGCCGACGTCGGCGCTGCCTGCAAGAACTGCCATGACGATTTTCGCAATCGTTAGTTAAGTCCCCTCACTGTAGGAGCCGCGCCACTTGAGCGGCAACCCGCAAACCCCCCATGGCCCTGAGCATGCCGCGCGTGCTCAGGGCCCAGACCCTTCGCGGCTGGTCTGGGATCTGCCGGTGCGCTTATTTCACTGGCTGCTGGTCCTTGCAGTCCTCGGTTCCTACATTACGCACCGTTTGGGCCTGAGCTGGTTCAAGTACCACCTGTGGTGCGGCTACACCGTACTGGTGCTGGTCACAGCCCGCATCCTGTGGGGTGTCGTCGGTACCCGGCATGCACGCTTCGCCGGATTCTTGCGTGGACCGCGCACCATGTGGCGCTACCTGACATCGTGGAAGAAAGGCACGCTGCACGCCGTCGGGCATAACCCGCTCGGGGCCTGGATGGTCGTGCTGCTGCTGCTGTTGCTGCTGGCTCAGGCGCTCACCGGCCTGTATGCCAATGATCAGATCAGTAACACCGGTCCCCTGTTCGGCTACGTTTCGGGTCGCACGAGCGATCAGCTCAGTTCCTGGCACCACTGGATATTCAATATCCTGCTGGGCGCTATTGGCCTGCACGTGATTGCGGTGCTCGTCTATCGACTGGTGCGCCGAGAAGATCTGATCACGCCAATGTTCTCGGGCCGCAAACGTCACATACCCATTACTGAAGAAATCAAAGGGTCCCGCACCTGGCTGTTCGCTCTGATCCTGCTTATCGTGTCCCTGGCACTCGCGCTGATCATCGCCCGGGCCCCAGAGGCTTCGTTGTCGATTTTCTGATGTCGCGCAGGCGCGGACGCATCGCGCCGGCGTACACCCCGCTACACTAGCGCCATGGCCAATTCCAATCCGGCAGCTGCCGACACTGCCCGCCCACCAATCGCGAAGCGCATAGCACCGCTGCTGGCACTTGGACCCTTCCTCGCCCCTTACCGGCGCATGATCGTACTGGCGGTCGTCGCCCTGATTGTTGCTGCAAGCGCGGCTCTGGCGTTTCCCGCCGCGGTACGCCTCGCGATCGATCATGGCTTTACAGCTTCGACTATGGCGAACGCCGGTCGCTACTTTGTCGGGCTGATGGCCGTGTTTGTAGTTCTTGGCATCGGCTCAGCCTCGCGCTTTTACCTGGTCACGTGGATCGGCGAACGCGTCGTGGCTGATATCCGCTCGCAGGTGTACAGCCATATTCTCTCGCTCTCGCCGGTATTCTTCGAGACGACGCGAACCGGAGAAGTACTCTCGCGCCTGGCGGCCGACACGACACTCGTTCAGACGGTCGTCGGGTCCTCGGCCTCGCTCGCCCTGCGCAGCATCGTGATGAGCATCGGCGCTCTCGTGCTGATGGCGATCACGAGCCCGAAGCTCACCGGCCTTGCCTTCGTCAGTGTCCCAATCCTGCTCGGACTGATCATGGTCATGGGCCGACGCGTTCGCGGTCTCTCGCGCGCGGCGCAGGATCGGCTCGCCGACACTTCGGCACTGGCCGGCGAAACGATCAATGCGATTCAGACGGTACAGGCCTACACGCACGAGACGGCCGATCGGACCCGCTACCGCGGCGCGGTCGAGGACGCCTTCGGCACCGCCATACGGCGCACACGCATGCGCGCCATCATGACTGCGGTCGTGTTCATTGTCGGCGGTGCTTGCCTCGTCGGTGTCTTGTGGGTCGGTGGCTATGATCTGGTCGCCGGGCGATTGACTGCCGGTCAGTTCCTGCAGTTTGGATTCTATGCATTCTTTCTCGGAGGCTCGGTGGGCGCGCTCACCGAGATCTGGGGCGATTTGCAGCGCGCTGCCGGCGCCACGGAGCGCCTTCTTGAGATCCTCAATACCGAGCCTGCCGTGCGCGCTCCGCTGCAACCGGCATCATTTCCCGCGCAAGTCAGCGGTCGCGTGAGTTTTCACGGTGTAGATTTCACTTACCCCTCGCGCCCGGATCATCTCGCGCTGCATGAATTCAACCTGCACGTGGAGCCCGGCGAAGCGGTCGCGCTCGTGGGTCCGTCGGGCGCCGGCAAGTCCACTGTCTTCCAGCTGCTGCAACGCTTCTACGATCCGACCGCCGGTGCAATTCACATCGACGGGGTCAGCATCGAAACACTGCCGCCCGAGCGGTTGCGTGCGCACATCGCCGTCGTTGCGCAGGAGCCGGTGATGTTTGCCGGCACGATCACCGACAACATCCGCTACGGGCGTATCGATGCCTCCGAGCGCGAGATCCATGCCGCGGCCAATGCCGCGGCCGCTGATGAATTCATCCGTCGTCTGCCCGAGGGCTATGACACGCGACTGGGAGAGCGGGGCATTACGCTCTCAGTCGGGCAGCGGCAGCGAATCGCCATCGCGCGCGCGATCCTGCGCGATGCGGCCGTGCTGCTGCTGGATGAAGCCACCAGCGCGCTGGATGCCGAGAATGAGCACCTGGTACAGGTTGGCCTCTCCAACCTGATGGCCGGCAACTCAGGGCGCGGCCGGACGACACTGGTGATTGCGCACCGCCTCGCGACGATCCAGCGGCTGCGACGTATTGTGGTGATGAACCACGGGCGCATCGTGGCCGAGGGCAATCACAGCGAACTGGTGCGCGCCGGAGGACTCTATGCGCGGCTCGCGGCGCTGCAGTTTGACGAGTCGCGCGCCCTGATGGAGTGAAGCGTGCTGCCAGGGGCCGGCGCCTGAACTCGTGACGCAATTCACATTGCCGCGTGACCCACCTCTCTGAGGCCCAACAGCTATCGGCCGTTAACAGTGCAGACCTTGCCCCATGGGATGGCTGCATTTTGTCAAATGACTCCGATGCCT
>JBEKOK010000071.1:0-19081 GCA_049521875.1 Steroidobacteraceae bacterium | reverse complement strand
AAATAATCGTATGGTCCCACGGCACACTTCTGACGCGTGGCTGCCCGTGCCAGTCGAAGTTCGGATCCACAACGACGCACTTGGGCATGAACGGGGCGCTGTCGCGCTCATCAAACGAGAGATCCTCTTGCTCAGACCCGATCGTGTAGCCGAAACATTCGGGTGACCAGCGCAGGTCGCCCGTATGTCCGCGAGCGTAAGGATCCAGTACGAGCTTATTGGGATTGAAACGGTGACCGGCGCTGGGTTCATAAGGACCATGAACACGAAAGCCGTAGACGCTGCTCGGGTGTACATCCAGCAGGTATCCGTGCCATATCTGATCGGTATACTCCGGCAGCGCAATGCGCTCCAGCTCGCGCTCACCCTTGCTGTCGAACAGGCAGATCTCGACACGCGTCGCATTCGCCGAGAACAGCGTGAAATTGGTGCCGTTGCCGTCCCAGATCGCGCCGTGTGCCGCCGCGCTGCCTTCCTTCAATCGCGACCGGACATTTGAAGCCAAGATTTTTATCCCTATTGCAGGCTGGCCGGCCTCACGAATCTCCAATGTATGCCGGAACGGGCGAGCGCAGGCAGGTGGCGGTCCACCTGATTCCCTGTGAGCAGCGTCCTACACGGGCCGACATCCCCAGGCAGTGGCTTAGGCCGTCGGCTGCAAGTCTGCGTAAACTATGTGTAAGCGTCGGATGGATGGCGAGCTCGGCGCCAAAGCTTAGCAACGAGCCCGTATTCTAGGTGCCCGAAAGGCCTGGCACAGATGCCGTATCCCGCACTTCGGCGCGGAAGCGGGGCAGGCTCTCGGGATGATTGCGCTGAATATAGGCCAGCAGCTTCTCACGAATCTCGCAGCGGAAATCCCAGCTGCGGGATGAATCGGCCGAGGTGGCCAGCACGCGCAGTTGCATGCATTTCTCCGAAACATCGCTGACCTGCAGATTCCAGAACCTTCGATCCCACAACGCACTGCCTTCGATAATCGGCTTGAGCGCCGCACGCGTGGCCTCGACATCAACGCAGAAATCGACCCACAGAAACACTGTTCCGGTCAATGCGGCCGAACTTCGCGTCCAATTCTGGAATGGCTTTTCAATGAAGTAGCTGAGTGGCAGCACCAGGCGCCGATCGTCCCAGATATGTACCACGACATAGCTGAGCGTGATCTCTTCAACACGTCCCCACTCGCCTTCGACCACCAGCACGTCGTCCTCACGGATCGTCTGAGCCAGCGCAATTTGCACGCCGGCAAAAAGATTGCCCAGCACTTTTTGTGCCGCAATACCGACCACGACACCTGCGATGCCGGCGGATGCCAGCAGGCTGGTGCCGACGTGACGTACCGATGGAAACAGCATCAGGATGGCGGCAATCGCAAACAGACCGATGGCGATGTAGATGACGCGGCTGATAATGTGCAGTTGAGTGGAAACCTGTCGGGCACGAAGATTATCAGCCACCGAAGTATCAAAGCGCGCCAGCACCAGCAGCCGCAGAGTGTTGACCGTGCGCGAGAGCAGCAACGCGACAGCGACAATTAGCACGGTGCTATCGAGCGTGCGCACCGCCTCCGCCCAGTGCGCTGGCGGCCTCAGCAGGGACATGCCGATGGTCAAGGCCGCGGCGGTCAGGATAATTCTCAGGCTTGCGCCCAGTAGGCTCACCAGCAGCGCTTTACTGGAATTGTGGGAGGCATGCGTCCAAAGCTGCAGCCGGGCCTCGAGCGCATGCGTGAGGCGGAACAGGAACCACCATAGTGCCGTAAAGGCGAGCAAATTGAACCCTGTGTCCATTGCCCGCCGCAGGTCGACGCCGCCGCCACCGGGGATGAGTTTAGGCAGAATCGGCGCGATGGCGAGATACAGGCAATAAACCCAGATCAACGCCGCTAGTGGCCGGCCGAGCGCCGTGGCTACGTTGTGACGCGTCGGGGCAGTGGTGGAGCTAGCAGCACGCTGTTCCCTTCTTGAGTAAAGCTCCAGTTCCAGATTGCACAGCGCAGCCAGCACCACTGCAGCCAATATGACCGCAATGTCCCCTCCTGTCAGCCAGCCGATCACCAGATGATCAGCCGCGGGACCGAGCAGAGTTGCAACCCCATGGTGGATCTGAATGGAGAGAAAGTCGGTTATCGTCATCCGCGCTCCAGAGGCTTGATGCGGCGGCGCGTTGCGGCGCGGCTGCGCACTAAAACAGGTTCGCGGCGGCCGCGGGACAGCCGCTGCAGGCGAACGAAGTTATTGTGCGCGGCGCATGATTGCGCAGTCACTGGCGCAAGGGCACTTCTGAGTGTAGGTGGTTTCTGGCATGGATAGCCCGCACCAGAAGCTGGCGCGGGTTTATCCCATTCAGCCCCGCCGGAGCCATCGTGGCTCGCGCCGACGGACTCGTCTTCAGACTCAGGCGTGCAGATCTCGAAGCCGACCACCCAGAGCTGCGGCAACACTGGCGATGAAGGCACCAATAAGTAGCGAGAGTGCGGTGTAGATCGCCGTTTCCGACGCTGCTTTGCGGGTCGCCTCAGCCGCGGCTTTGAGTTGGGCTTCAGCGTCCAGACTGCTTGCCAGCCATTGGTCTACTCGCTGTTGTGCATCGGCTTGCGAGATGCCAGCGCGCGCCGCCACCAGCTGGACCAGATAGGTGCGGTCAGCGTCCGATACATGGCCGTCAGTCAGCGAGTTAGCGATGATATGCTGCGCCTCCGTGCGTGCGTCGTTCTCACCTGAGGCACCACCGTTACCGGGCGCAATATTCGAAGGGCGAAACAGTTTGTCAGTGCCATAGGCTCCAAGCGCGCCTGTCGAGACAGTCTGCGCGCCGGCGGTCGCAACCTCGGAAGCCGCGCGCGTCACGCCGTTGATAAGCATATGTGCCGTGCTGCCAACGAACCCAGCTACGAGGACCGTGGCTACCGCCCAGGTAATCAACCCGTGCGCAGTATCACGAAAGAAGACCTCGTGCGTGTGGGTCCCGACCCACCGACTTCGCAGTCGCCCGGCGATATAGCCGCCCATCGCGGCAGATAGCCATTGGGTGACAATCAGCCAGATGGCCGCACTAATGACCAGGGTGCTCGCCGAAACGCCGCGGTCCGGCCGCGGCGACGTCGAGGCGAAACCGAGCCCAGCCCCGAGTGCCAGCAGCACCAGGGAAGTACCGATCGCCACAAAGGCTCCGGCTGCAATCGCCGGCCAGGAAGTCGCCGATTTTCCGCTGAAGGTGATTGGAGCGTCGCCCAGCGACGCGGAGGGAGTCAGTGCCTGTTCCATAAATTTTGCTCCGCAGTCAGCTGTGCGAGCACATGGCAAGCAACAGAATTATCGGTAAGGGGACGCCTAGCATCCAAAGTAGAATTCCTCGGCCCATGATAAATATCCTTCTGGTTATAGGAGTTGCAGCATCAATCGGTGCCAAGTAACTCTGCGCCATAGGAATAGCGGAAGCTGTACGCTGCACACCCGAAGGCGCGTAGGCCCCAGCTCACACCGCCAACGCTGCTTGCTAAGGGAGGTCCGCGCACGGACGCAGCGCTACATGACGCGTGTGGCAACCACTTTTACGCACCGGTTGGCCGAGGTCCGCTAATAGAGGACTGAACGAATTGGAAGTGTCGCCGCGTTTGCCGCCGGGGTGATCGCCGCTGAATCTGCAGCTTCCAACTCGCAGGTTTCCGAACCAGCTAAATGCATTCGCCGCACAGGCTGCGGGCCGTTTCTATAAGCATTGTCTGACACACTGCCGCGCCGTTGTCTGCTGATTCCCTGCTGAGGGATCCACCATAGTCCACCGCGGCCACACTGGCCGAGGAGACGAAAGTGGGAACAATACTGATCGTCGTGCTTGTGCTGCTTCTGATCGGCGCACTGCCGAGCTGGCCGTACAGCCAAGGCTGGGGTTATTACCCAAGCAGTGGTCTGGGGTTGGTCTTGGTTGTGTTGGTAGTTTTGCTGCTCATGGGACGCATCTGAACTCCGCAGTGGCTCCTCGCGATATCGGTTATGCGATTAACAGGCACCCAAGTGTCGTTTGAGCGCACTGCCCGATCCACGAGGAGCTTCTGCGGTCCCAGCTTGCGGCTCCTGAACCGCCTGCGGGGCGTATTATAATACGCGCGATTGTGCCCGCGTGCCGCTATGGCTGACCGCCGGCATAAGCGTCGCTCCGACGCATCGACCGGCGATTACGATCCCTCCAATTGATTGTCGGGCCGTCACGTGCAGACTCGAGAACCATTCGGCGCTTTCGTTCAGCGTTGACGCAACGTCCCAACCTCGTGGGCATACACCCAGGTGAATGCAGCGCCCAGGAGGAAGACCTGGGCCGAATAGTAGACCCACAGCAATAGCACCGCGAAGGATCCCGCGGCGCCAAAGGTCGTATTAATGCTGCTGGCTCCTAGATACAGGCTAATTAAATCCTTGCCAATCTCAAACAGTAGCGCCGTCACCAGCGCTCCAAACCAGACATCCGCCCAGCCTATGCTCGCGTTTGGCAATACACGATAGATGAAGGCGAACAGCAACGTCACAACACCGAAGCCAAATGCCGCGTTCAACAGCTCCAGAGCAATCGTCCAATCAGCGAACAGCGGTGCCCACCAGGTCGAAATCGCATGCAGTGCGGTACTGAGCGTGAGGGATACGGCCAGGAGAAAGCCAATCGCCAGTATCATGCCAAAAGAGAGCAACCGGGCACGCAGCAGCGCCCAGATACCCAGACCACGTGATGCTACGGGCGCCGTTCGCCAGATCCTGTTGAGCGCGCTTTGCAGCTCCGCAAAGACACTGCTGGCGCCAATCAGCAGCGCGATGGTTCCGACCAAGGCCGCAGGACCTCTCTTGTTGGGATCCGCCGCACTGACCAATAACTGTCTGATTGCCTGGGCGCCAGAATCACCCAGCAGGTCGCGCAGCTGCGTCACCAATTGGTCACGTACAGCATCCTGACCAAAAGCCACGCCAGCAACCGAGATGACAATCAACAACAGCGGCGCTATTGAAAAGATGGTGTAGAAGGCAATTGCCGCCCCCATGCTGGGAGCATAATCGGCGAGCCACGCGAGCACCGCCTTTCGGCCGAGCGACCGCAGCGGCAAGTTGCCGGAAAAGCCCCGGCCGGTGCCGCGCCTACTTGGGGCGCGCGTTTGTCGAGATCGCGATTGTGATGTCTGCGTGACCAAATGGCCCCCGGACTCTGGGATGATCTGTAAGGTGGCCTTGCGCTACTAACTCCGGTAGCGGCTCTGGGCATCGGCTGCTGTAGGTCGGAGCCCACATCGCAAGCACGCCACCATCGTACCGGCCCAATGCAAACACCGCGCCGGTTATCACACCGGCGCGGTGGCGCACCCTGCGTAGGACCCGAGGTAAGAGCGGGCCTGGATCAGGGGCTAGCGCTGCTGGGAGTGGCCCTTGTCCCGTGAGCCCGAGCTCGGCGAGGAAGGCATACGCGAAGTACTATTCGCATCATCGTCGCGGTCGTTATCATCTTCCGATTCGGGCTTCTTCATATTCGAATGCTGCCTGGGCTGCCCCTGCTTGTTCTGCTGGCCCTGATGCCCCTGTGACTGGCCCGGCGAACGATTGCCGTTCTTATTGCGCGCATCGTTCTCATGGCGCAGGTCGTGATCGTTATTCCCTGCGCTGCTGCCCGCCTTCGAATCATCATCGACATTCGAATTGTGCGGTTTGTTGCCGTGCATTTTGTCGCTCATGACTCACTCCTGAGTGGTGAATTGGAGCCTCATATTCTCGCCGCATGTGGCCCTGATGCCGCCAGTGAAGCCGCCCAGTCCCCGTAGGAGTTCCCCGTCGGACGCGCCGACCGGATGGCCGAATGCGGCGCATTCTCCCAAGTCATTATATTGAGCAGTGCAGCGCGGCGGGAGACCGCAACATCGATCGATCGAATACCTGGGTGCTCCAGGGGGATCTTTATTTTTTTAGCATCGGCTTACCCTCATGGGCAACCAGTAAGTCGTGCATGTCATTCGCGTGTTCTTCTTCTTTGGTCAGGATCGATTCCAGCATCTTGCGAGTGCCAGGATCCCGATCTCCAAAGTATCGAATCAGCTCGCGGTAATGATCGACAGCTATGCGCTCCGCGATCAGGTTCTCTCTGATCATTTCAATCAAATCTCCAGCCTTGCCATACTCAGAAGCGGAACGTGATGCCAATCCCTTTGGATTGAAATCCGGTACACCTCCTAGCTGGTTGATGCGTTCCGCAACAATATGCGCGTGAGCACTTTCATCTTTCGCGTGCTCGGCGAATTCCGCCTTTACGCCCTCACTCGAAATGCCAGTCGCCGCGATGGCATGCATGGTGTAACGCAGTACACAGACAATCTCGGTTGCAAGCACGCTCTGCAATATGCTGATGGCCTTCTCAGGGTTGCCCTCATAGGAGTGCGTAATGCCCGCATCACCGATATTCTTGCGCGCGCGCTCCCGCAAGGTTTCGACATCCGTCAAAAATGGTTGCGATTTCGGATCGGCTCGCGAAGATGAAGTTTTCTTGGTCATGGCGGTTCTTTCCTTTATATGACTAATGATCGCGGAATGACTCACGCGCCGCCCTGCATTCAGAACGCCGCGCCACGCGGCGGCGAGTCAAGTTACCTGAGTTACGGGCCGGTGCCCGCGTTGCTCTGCCGATTCGCACACGGATAATGTGCTCTTGAGTGACTCAAATCTTTAGGAACAGCACTGTAGATCTCATGCGGCCGACTGCGCAACAGGATTGGATGCATAATTTGCAAGGGGGCGGCGGCTCGCAGTATTGCCAGCATCCTGCATAGATGAAACCACGTCGCCCAGCATTGGCAGCCGCTTACGCGCCGGAACCGGGAGCGCAGTGGCCAGGTTGCCGTAACGCGTGCCCCTCTGAACTCGTTCCGCCTGATCATCAACGCGGGATTATCAGGCCGATCCTGACGTTCCTTTTTTTGCTAGAATCCGATGCAGCTCTAGGTCTCGCGCGATCCGGTCATCCCACCCTCCTGAGGGAGATAGTTCAGTGATCAGCAGCCCCCCAGCCAGCCCAAGCAGCATCCAGATACTGGCGAGGCGCGAACAGCACACCATTCATCCATGGTGGCTTCGTATGACGCATTGGCTCAATGCGCTTGCCGTATTCATCATGCTCACCAGCGGTTGGCGCATCTACGATGCCTCGCCAGTGTTCTCCTTCAGAATTCCTACTTCGCTCACCCTGGGCGGCTGGCTCGGCGGCGCGTTGCAGTGGCATTTCGCCGCGATGTGGCTGCTTGTAGTCAACGGTCTGATCTATCTGGTGGCGAGCCTGGTCACGGGGCGCTTGTGGCGGCAGCTGCTGCCGATCCGGCTCAAGCAACTTGCGGCCGATCTTATGGCGGCACTCAAAGGCCATCTGGCGCACGATGACATTCGCCACTACAACGCGGTGCAGAAGCTCGCCTACTGGTTCGTCATTGCGGATACTGTGGTTATCGTTGCCTCGGGGCTTGTGCTGTGGAAATCAGTGCAGTTTCCACTGTTGCGTGGGTTGATGGGCGGCTACAACTCGGCCCGGGTGGTTCACTTCTACGCGATGTCGGGGCTACTGGGTTTCATTCTTGTTCACCTCGTGCTCGTCATTCTCGTACCGAGGACGTTACTCGCCATGATCCGGGGTCGGTAGAGGCGCATTATGCAAGACAACAACGAACGCTCAGAGCAGGAACGCCGGCTGATCGTCACGGCGGCACTCAAGGAAATGCCGGACGTGGCGCGTCGCCTGTTTCTGCGCCAGGGGCTGACGCTGGGGGGCCTTACGCTACTGACAGGCTGCAGCATCTCCAATAACGCATCCGTTGCCAGCGCATTGCGGCAGGTATCTAAATTCAACGACCGGGCGCAGGCGTGGCTCTTTGACCCCAACCGTCTCGCGCCCACCTACCCGAGATCCATGATCACCCAGCCGTTCCCATTCAATGCCTTTTACACCGAGGCGCAGGCCCCAGTTGTTGACGGTGAAAGCTACCGGCTTGAGCTTGGCGGGATGATCGCCGACAAACGCCCGTGGACACTCGAAGCTCTGAACCGACTGCCCCAGGAATCGCAGATTACGCGTCACATTTGCGTCGAGGGTTGGAGTGCCATTGGCGAGTGGGGTGGAGTCCGTTTCTCGGAGTTCCTGCACCGCATCGGAGCCGACACGAGTGCCAAGTACGTCGGATTCAAGTGCGCCGACAATTACTATCAGAGCATCGATATGCCCACGGCGCTTCATCCCCAGACACTACTGGCGTTGACCTACGCCGGCGAGACGTTGCCCAGAAAATATGGGTTTCCGATGAAACTGCGGATGCCCACGAAGCTTGGCTATAAGAATCCCAAGCACATCATGTCAATCTATCTCACCAACCGATACCCGGGCGGCTACTGGGAGGATCAGGGCTATAACTGGTTCGGGGGCAGCTAGCGTGAGAATGTAGCGGCATCAGCGAGCCGATGGGTCCGCAAGCTTGTAGAGAGTCTCGGCATTTCCCCGTAACACCAGGCGCGCCAGTTCAAGTGCGCGCACTTTGCTGATCTCGCCGTCGGCGAGCATGCCTGTGAGTGCAATACCAAGGGCCTGGCGCGCGTCACGGCTGGCAATCCAGGTTGACTCGGGCCAGCCAAGAGCATCCGTATAAGGATAACCATCGGTACCGAAGAGCACTTTCTCCGGCACCAGTTCCAGCCATTCACGCAGCCACTGCGCCTGCGTACGCGGTGTGATGGTAATCGACTGGGACGAGATATCCAGGTACACGTTCGGCTTCTGCAGCAGCGCGCCAATTTCCCGCACGTAGGGCCACCCGCCATGCAGCAGGACAAAGTTCGTCTTGCGTAGCCGCGGATCGTTGAACAGAGGCTCGAGCAATAGCGGATTGACCCCGGCGATCGAGAAGTAACTGCCATAGCCCGCCATCGCATGCAGGTGCACGGCCATGCCCAGCCGCCCGCACTCCATCGCGATGTAGTGAAACAGGAAGTCCTGCAGCAGCTTGTATTCCTCTGGGCTGGGGCGGCCACCTCTGGCCCAGCGCGCATAGACGCGCGCCGCGGCAGAGCGAGGTGGATCGGCAAAGTCAAAGGATCGCAGGTAAGCTACTTCAAATTTCTCGGCCAGGGCGCCGCCAGACTTGTGCCGTTCAAGTGTAGCGCTCACCACCCGCTGCAGGTAATCGTCGAGTCCCGCCGGAAGCGGGCCAATCGAGCTCTCTTTCAGGTAGCGCGCACGAACAATGTCCTCCAGAGCAAAGAACGCCTTGCGATCCGGCGACGCCGCCGCCAGGCCACTGTTGTCGAGCGGAAACAGCAGGGCATCGATATAAGGAACCCACTGAAATCGCGGCGGTTCGACCCCTCGCCCCATAGACACGCGATTGGCCAGCATCGTGCCGATGCCGGCCTGGTCCAGGACCCAGGCGGGGAATCCTTCGCCCTGCTGCGCCTCAACCCGATGACGCGCCTCATCGAGCTGCTTCATGCCCTGTTCGTCCAGCGGCGGTGGAGTACTAAACCCGTATAAAGCCCGCCAGGCCTCGCCCAGCAGTGGAAAGTCCTCGCGCACGGCAACCGAGTCGGTCTCCGCCTCCAGCGAATCAACCGGCAACGCATCGAAGTTCTTGTCGGTCGCCTCCAGCGGCGGTGCCAGCACTGGGTGTGCGTGATTATCGATGGCCGGAATCGCCGCGATCCGCGCGGCGATCTCCGGATCGACCATCTGCGCCGGACTGGCACCGGAAGCAAGCAGCAGACCCGCAACAACTATAGAGGGCAACACACTCATCGTAATCTCTTCGACCTCCGTCGCTTGATGCGCATAGCCACACTACTATAAGACCGCCGACTATGCCGCCACACCAAAGTTAGCCAATCACCCCACCGGGCGTCGACGCGCAGTCGACATCCACGAAGGTGATGAAGTAGATCCGTTGGCATTCAAGACGCTCATTCGCCAGGCAATTGCCCTGACCAGTTCCGGTAAATCGAAACCCAAGAAGAAGTCAAAGTCTTGAGGGAGAACCTCGGACATTCAGTGGCATGAACTTTGTCAGCGATCGGATGACGGGACATCAGTCGCGCCCCTCTCTATAGGTTCATGATTTCGGCTTGCGCATGTACCCGCTCGCAACAGCCGTAATGATTAGGCCAAACAGCAGCATCGCCAGCATATCCTTAGAAAACCATGCTGCGGTGTGGTGCGGCGTTGATCGGCTCGCCGACAGGGGTACCACCACGTAGTTCATTACAAAGAAGGTGACAATTCCGTAGACGCAGCCTGCGACGATCCAGTGGCGCGCTAGCAGGTCTATCCGGCTACTGGCAAATACGCAGCAAGCCGCGATCGCTATGGACATCGTCCACTGAAGGGCAAGCCCAAGTACTGCGGACCACCAGCCTCCCTTAAATGCAGACATCCCCAAGACTCCGCCTGCAATTGCCTGCAAGATAATGAATGGATTCGTCTTGAATATTACGCAGGCCGACCCGACATCCACTGTACCCGCGATCAGGCCGCCTACGCAGACGGGCTGCCAGAGCGAGCGGATACCCCTGTTCATGCTAGCGTCCACGTCGCGGCAGAGAATCCGCCACGACCCAGGCGACTCCGATCAGCGCAAGATTGAGCGCGTTTTCCGTCCAGCTATAAAAATTCGATGGATCGGACAGGACTATCGGTATATGCACTAGCAACGTGAAGGATGCATACATTGCAGTCAACAGAATCGCGGCGAGATGCGCCTGCACTCCGGTCAGGATGGCGACCCCGGCTGCAATGTGCCCAATGCCAGTTGCGTAGGCCCAAAAAACTTGTGAAGGAGGCAACCACTGTGGGACCAGTGGGACTGTAAGATTCATATAAAAGAAGTGCGCCCCTCCAAAAAGTACCGCGCAGATCCCAAAGGCCAGCTGGCCGATGCGGGTCAGGCGCGCGGCCCAAACCGCATCCAGCTGGGAAGACGTCGCAAAGATAATCAACGCAGCGGCGGCAATTGCCAGCTGCTCAGCCACGTTGCTGTAGCTACCATACTCGGTGTAATTGGCAATGACGCCAGGCCCGTCCACGAGAATCACGACGACGAGCGTGTAGTAAATCGCCAGCGCGGCGGCGCCCCAAGCCGCGGTTCTGCGCCACTCGATGGCCGCGCCCGCGACGAACGTGAACGCCGCAATGATGTAGGCCAGCAGCGCGCGGTTGGTAAACATCGAAGGCACGTCCTGGCCTGGGCTGAAATCTCCCCACGCCAGCCAGACCGCGGCCATCGCCATCAGGCCCAGACCGTAGACTCGCCAGCCAAAGGTCTTACTCATTGTCTCGGTCGCCACGGCGCCCCCCATCGATGGCCCGGAAACCGAGCAAGGGTAACCGCGAAAGTGCTGTCACCTCAACACGCCGAACACAACGATCAGCATATTGTGCTGGTCGGTGGATTGGACGGGCACAGCGAATACTCCCGATGTGCGCAGGTCTTCTGACTTCACGCCCAGCATCTTGCGGATCTGCTCCGCGGCGGTGACCACACCGTCGTCAGTTAGGCTCTCCTTGAAGCTCTTGAATATGCTGCCGTCACTGTTTAGAACGATAATCACCCGGCTCATGCTGGGAGCGGCATCTGCGGCGAACAGTTCGGGATAGGCGCTGCGCACAGCCACCAGCGCCTTGTCGTTCCACATGGAGGTGCCTGCGCCCCCAGTAGCCGATGGAGCTGGTGAAGCGATGGCGGGCGCCGACCGATCCAATGCATTGGAGAGTTTGGCCATTTCGCCGTTGAATGAAGCCGGAGGTGCTGCGCTGGGCGGTAAGACTCCAACCTCCGGGCGCGCCCCCTGCGGCACTCCCGCCGATATCCCTGCGGGCGCGCTTGACGGACTGGGGGCCTCGTAGGCATTCGACTGGACGCGGCTCGATTTTAGCCGCGCCTGCTGCCGAGCTGCAGGCCTGGGTGGCTCTACCGCCTTGGGCACAGATTCACCTATTGAGCCGAGGTTGCGCTCGCTGCCGATTTTCGTCGCTCCTGGCGTGGCGAAGCTGTCCATATCGCCTGCTGAGCGAGTGACATCGTGTGGCGCTTCTGCAGGGGGTGCCGTGCGCAGCATCTGCCATGACAGAAGTCCGATCAGACCCGCCGTGGCAATACCAGCGACTGCCTTCCAGTGCCAATAGTTCTCATTGACCGAAGCCTCCCGCGTGTTCGAAGCGCGGAGAGTGCCCGCCCCGGGTTGCAAGCCGGCAGCGAGCCTTGCCTGCGCGAGGACCGCCTCCCGGACCTGGGAACTCGGACGGCTGGGGTCTTCGGCGCTGGCACGGCGATAGACTTCTGTCATCTCATCGACCGGTTCCTTGTGCGGGGGTGGAGTGTTCATGCCATCTCCTGCAGTACCTGCTTCAATCGCGTGCGCGCATAGCGCAGTCGGCTCTTGGCGGTTTCGAAGCTGACGCCGGTGGCTTCCGCAATCTCCTCTACGCTCAAGTCGCCTTCCGCTTGCAATAGGAATGCGGCGCGCTGCTCCGAGGGCAATTGTCCGAGCGCCGACAATAAAACCGCCAGCTGCTGGGCAGACTCGGCTTGCCGGGCCGGATCGGAGGTAGCGTCGGTCGCCAGTTGCGCGACCCAGTGATCGCAATCGTCATTCGCTGCATCGACACTGCGCAGCGGCTTTGTGGCTCTATGCCGGTCGATCAGGCGGTTGTGCGCAAGCGTAAACGCCCAGGTTGTGAAGCGCGCGACCGGCTGGTAGCGCGGGGCAGCCTGCACGATCGAAAACCACACATCCTGCAGCAATTCATCGGCGGTCGCTCGATTGCCGACACTGCGGCAGATAAAGCGCCAGAGCTTGAGCTCATATCGACGATAAAGTATTTCAAATGCCCGCACCTCTCCTGCAGCGAAACGCAGCATCAGGTTCTCGTCAGAGTCCACCAGATCGCTCATGTCAGTCAGCTGGGCAACGCTCTCACCTGGAGTCTGGTGGATCTGGCACATAACGCGCAAGCGGCGACTCAGGGAACGGATCTGGTCTGGCTAGCGCTCGTTGCCAATGCTGTACGACGCCCATGGCAACCAGATTCTCCAGGCTATCGTAGCGGATGCGAATCACCTCTTCGGGCGTCGAACTCAATCGCTCAAAATCGACGTGATGGATATGGGAGTACTCAAGCTCTCCATGCCCGGTGCCTAGTGATTGCGGCACGCCGGCGCCCAGTGCCCCCGCTAGCAATCGTCCTGACTCGAGCGCTGGGGCCGGTAGCGCAGGCGCCGGACTGGGCGCATCCTGCGACTTGAATGCGCGCGCATACGATGCGGACTCTGGAGCAGCGCGTTCGCGAAACAGCGCCACTCCGATCACGCCCACATTCTCGGGCCGCCCGGTGCGTGCCGCGTAGGAATTTGGCAGCGCTGTGAACTCGAATGCCGCAACTTCCGCGTCGCTCTTGCGCCAGCCAGTCACTTCGTAGTGCTGCTCTCCGAGAGAATTGCGAATCAAGATGGAATAGCGGGCGCCGGGTGTGCCCACAACCCAGTACTCGCCCTTATAGAAGTGGCTGCTCAGTTCCTCGCCCGAAGTTCGATCAACAATCGACACGTCGACCAGACGGCCGACGGCGCTGGCATTCAGGCTGATCCCGGTAATCAGCAGAGTAAAGCAGAGGCTCTTCATGGCGACTCCGACGTAGCAACTGTCCTAGCTACTTAAACGTGGCTCCCCCCGAAATGGGGTTAACACCACCAGGGGCCCCGGCACGCATGTCACTGGTCTTGCTCCAAATGACGGCCACCCTTCTTGAACATCCTCGCCGTGCCGCCACTTTTTAGGGGCTACCGGTGACACCGCCGCTTCCAAGGCTGCCGAGGTATATGCTGCTCCGTAGTTCATCCAAGCGCCTCCGTCAGCCTGAGGTGCTCACTATCAGCAACCCGCTGATTTCGTACCAAGAATGAGGAGTGACAGCCATGGATCAGATCTCTCCGAGCCGTCTTCGCCGCGTAGTCCTGTCAGCCCTGGTGGCCTCGATACCACTGAGTGCCTGGACCTTGGCGACGGCCGCTGACCCGAGTTCGGCACCGCCTGCAGCTTCAAGCCTGGGGCTCAAACAGTACGTGCTGCCCGATCACACCGCCTCGGCGATGCTCCCGCCGAACTGGAAGGTCGTCCAGACCGGCGTCGCTTTCATTTCTGCCCAAGGACCCAATGGCGAGATCGCGATGTTTGGTGTCCTGGTACCGGCGCATGACGGCAGCGCCACCAGCGTGACGCCCGCAGTCCTTAACCAGCCTTATTCGGCCAGCCCTAAGGACAAGTTCACGCAATCCCTCTCCTGGGTGCGAGCGCGCAATGGCAATGGCCCGGTGCAGGTCGAATTCAAGAGCGAGGATCCGATCACGGATGCGCCAAAGGCGTTCGGCCAATGCAATAAGTTCACCGCGTTGATCGGCGCGCAGGGCCAGCTCGCGATGGAAGCGGATCAGTGCTCCATGCCGGTGGATGGCTCCGGCAACTACAAGAATTTCTTCAAGGTCGTCGCGGTTTCGGCAGCGCAGGCCAAGGCGGAGCGGGCCGCTCTTGAGGCGATACTGGCCAGCTACCAGCTCAATCCTGCCGCACTCCAGAAGGCACAACAGTCGGGCGGCACGGTGCCTAAGGCGGGCGGCGGGGCGGCCCCGGCGGCTTCCGGGACACAAGCAGGCGGCGGCGCCGCCAACGGCAATGGCAGTGGTTCCGCATTGACGTGGGCGCAGGCGATCGCCCAGGTCAACGCCATGCATGCGCAGTTTGCAGCCACCACGGCGCAGGCGAACGCAATCAACCGTCAAACCATGGCGGGCATGAATGCTGCCAACAATTCCGCCACCAACTTCGACATGGGTGTCATCCGCGGCGATACACCGGTGTACGCGGTCGGACAGTCGAATCCGCTGTTCTGGATCGGTAATTGAGTGGCGCAGCGCAGGCGCTGCGCCAGCCGCGCCGACCCGCTGCGAGGCCCGCTGCGAGGCCCGCTAGCGACGCAGTCTTAGTGCGGCGGCCGCGGCTTTTTTGAGCCAGCCGGCTCATGAGACAACTGGCGAGCGAAAGGCCCCAGGTCGCGCACCTGCGCAATAGAGGCTTCGGCCGCCGCCTGACTCGGGAAAGTGTGCGGCGAGGTCGCGACAGGCTGCCCGGTCTCATCGTGCAGAGTCCAGCTGAACTGGCCTGGGCGGTTGTGGGTAATCGCGTAGCTTGCCTTGCGCCGACGCTGACGATGGAATCGGTCATGGGCAGCAATCCGTGCCGCAATGTAGCTCGCCGCCGCCGCGCGCGTGGCCGGCTCGGGAACGACATGGCCCGAATCCGGGTGACCATCGAGCTGCGAGAGCAGAGGCCACATCTCCGATTGCTGATGGGTCAGCGGTGCGAGGCTGGCCGTCGCACCGCTCGGTATCAGCGGCGGCCGGTTCAACAATGTCGGAGTATCCTGCCGGGCGCTGCTCAGGCTCAGCGCCGAAGCAAAGCTCGCAGCCTGGGCATCCCGTTGCGTGAGCGTGCCGATCCCATACAGGTCGCGAAGTGTGGCCAGGATCGACGTGTGCTGGAGCGGGCTTCCTAGCACGGAGCCGGATGGCACCCACGGCGATACCAGCACCGTAGGGACTCTGAGGCCCAGGCGATTGAAGTCAAAGACGTATTCAGGCTTTGCCAGATAGCCGTACTGCTGGGGATTGGCCTTGGCATTCTGCAGGTCCAGCGCGGTCGGCGAGTTGATGCCATCCGGGTTTGCCACGCCCGTGGCTGGCGGCGAGACATGATCGAAATAGCCGCCATGCTCATCGTAAGTAATGATGAGCAGCGTCTGTGGCCAGCCGGGGCCAGCGCGCAGCGCCTCATAGACATCCGCAATCAGGTTTTCGCCATTGCGCACATCGTACGGGGCGTGCTCGGAATTTGGCGGAGTGTCCTCCGGCGGATTCGCCTCGTTGTAGCGCGGACATAGAAAATTATAGGCGGGCAGCGTGCCTGACTTTGCCTGGCTGAGGAAATTCGCAAACGGCAGGACTCGGTCCACGCGCTTCTTGATCGCCGGGAAGCAGTCGGTGTCGCGCAAGTCAAAATAATATACAGACCAGTCATACCCAGCTTTGTCGAGGGCATCGTAGACCGTAGGAATATCTAGCGGCTGCTGCCACACGTTGTGCGTGTAGCCAGCCGAGGTAGCGGCATGCACATAAAGCCGATTGGGCTGGGTTGGTCCTGGCACTTCAGAGAACCAGTGGTCGCAGACGCAAAACTCCTGTGCCAGTTGCCACAGTGTCGGCAACTGGCCGGCTTGAAAGGCGCACATCGGGACCGAGATCTGAGCATCGCTCGGTGCCTTAATGTGCACGTCGGATATCAGCTGATTGAGATAGTTCTGCGCGAAGCCGCTGAGCGGTGCGACCGTGGCGTGCGCCGGTGTAACGGCCGCGTTGAACAGCTGCAGCGTGGCATCCGGGAAGCTGTGGCCGGGACCGCCAAAACCTCTCTGGTCAATCTGCTCGGCGTCAATCGTATAGGCTGCGCCAGCCTGTACCGGGAACCGCGTTGTCAGACCAGCCGGGCGGCCCGTAACAGAATTTGCAAAGGCCGGATTGAGGGTCACGCCGTTCGGCCCATGGAGGCCATTGATCTGGCTGTTGGGATAGAGGCCCAGCATGTGATCGAAGGAGCGGTTCTCCAGCATCAGAACGACAACGTGCTCAATGGTGGCTTTGCTCATCACCGATGCCCCTCCGTGTGCTATGTGCTGCGGTGCTTGCCGTCGCCTGATAGGCCGCGGGCCCCTGAGCGGAGGGCAATACACCGCACTGGCCCAAACCTATTAAGAGCAGAGTAAAGCCTATTCCGCTACCAGCAAATGACAGGCCACCTACGCGTCCGCACCAGGCCGATCACGCCGGTTCAGCCAGGTCCGCCCCTGCACCTAGCGCGCGGCCACCGCGATTGCAGCGCCCGCCAATACTGTTCCGCTGCTGCGATTGAGCCAGCGCAGCGCGCGCGGATTTCGGAACAGTCGCCGCGCCCGTAGCGCCGCGACGGCGTATGCGATCAGTACGCCGCATATGATGATGCACAACGCGAGCGCAAGTTCCAGGAACCCAGCTAGCGTCAGTTGCGGCAGATCCACCACAGTCGGCAGCAGCGCGAGATAGAAGATCATGGCTTTGGGATTGCTCAGCGTCAGTGAGAGGCTGGCTAGGAACAGTTGGCTGCCTCGCTCCTGGGGCGGCACCGCGCCTTCCTCCGGTAGCGTGGTTGGCGCGGTCCAAAGTCTGTAGGCGAGGTAGAGCAGGTACGCCGCTCCGGCATAGCGGATCAAGAGAAAGAGCGTGTGCGCATTCTTGGCCAGAGCCGCCATGCCAGTGGCGGCCAGCGTGAACCAGGTCAAGTCACCCACCACGTAGCCGGCGATGAACGGCGCAAGCCCGGCAGCGCCCCGGCCCAATACACGGGCCACGATCGCGGCAATTCCCGGGCCCGGCGTGGCTACCGCCAGGAAGTAAACCAGGCAGAATAAAATGAGACCGTGCAACGCCATGCAGTCGATCGCCTCGTGGTTAGCGCGTTGTGTCAGTCACCCGTTGGAACGATTCCGGCGTTCTCCACCATCAGGATGACGGCGCGCAGGAGAGCCCGCGTGCGGTGCACTACGCCCTTGGGCACGGTGAATCCCTGCCAGGGCGCAAGCGTCACAGTACGATCCTCCAGATCCACGAGGAACTCCCCTTCCAGGCAGAAAAAGAATTCATCATCGTTATCGTGTTTGTGCCAATGGTATTCGCCCTGCATCACGCCGAGTCGTACGACTGAGCCATTCACCTGACAAAGCGTCTGGTTGTACCACTGGTCGGACACCGCCCGCACCAGCGCCGGCACGTCCACTTTCTGAAGTTGCGGGACGAGGACATTCAGGTAGGTGGCGTACGGGTGGTTCGTCGCCGGCGAGGATTCCTGCACAGCCATGGCTACTCCGTGGGCAACGCGCGCCCGAGCCGATGAATTACTTGGGGCCCGGCAATCTTGACGCAAATCTGGCCGCTTGGCCACGTCCAGAATGTTATGCCGTGGGCGAACTGGGGACCGGCGACCCCAAGGTCTGAGCACCTAGGCGAGCTTCATGACGGAGTGCATGAACGGGGCGTAGCGCCGCTTTGGACGCCCGGGATCGGTCGCGCCGGAGGAGCGATCTAGCGCGCGGCGACTGCGGTTGCGGGCGGCGCCGGCAACGGATATTGCTGCGCCAGCAGGATCGCCTGGTCGAGCAGCGCCTTGAGCTTCTGGGCGCTGGCCTGGTCCCTGACGGCCAGGTCAATACTCGTTTCGCTGGATTCCTTGGTCCGCATCGGCTGGTCTTCTACCTTGGGATAGTAGGGGCCGGCGTATTGGCCCTCGATCGATTGACGGCAGTTCTTCTTGTTGATGCACGCCCCGCTGGAGCAGGTGAGTCGCACCGCAAAGATTGGCTTCAGTGGACAGATGCCGCCATTGAACTCCGGTGGAATCTGATAGGAGGCAATCATCTCGACATTGCCTCGCAGCGCTTCGACATTGAATTCGTATTCGGCAGAGCTGGTGTTCTCGAAATGCCAGTACGGCAGATCGCTGGTATCACTGACAAAGCGCAACCAGACCCGCTGCTGCGTCTGCACCGTGACCTGATGCCCAGCGATCCCGGCTGCGCTGGGCTCTTCGACATAACTAATGGAAGCCGTCGCAGGGCGCCTCGATCCTCGATCACCACGGCGGAAAAAAGGGCGGCGGCCGGATCAATTCGCAAGCAGCGGGAACGCGGCAATAATGAGTGCGTGCACGCCGTTCCAGCAGATCTGGACGCCGATGCACAACACGATGAAGGCTGACAGTCGCACTACGACGCTGGTACCGGTGGGCCCGAGCTTCGCCAAGAGTCTATCGGCATAGCGATAACAGAGGTACACGCCGAGTGCGACCAGCAGAATGCCGACCGCGTGCGCCACCGCCGTGACCAGCAGCGGGCGGAAGCCCGGCGGCGGATTCGCACAAAGCGTCAGCGCCACCGAGATTGAACCGGGTCCGAC
>JBEKOK010000070.1:0-13573 GCA_049521875.1 Steroidobacteraceae bacterium | reverse complement strand
GTCTGCTGGGTCACCTTTGTTCATCGTCGCATACCTGCTCGCCTTTGGAAGCAGACTAGCTGCGAGACAAGCTGGCTGAGAGGAACTGGATCACACCAGAATGCACCTTTGTGCGCGTTCCGTCCCACCACCGCTGTGGCTGCTCGGACTCAGTTCACCAGCCGATAGCAGGGTCGGTATTCACTGCCCGGAAGCTTCATGCGGCGCTGGCGCACGAACTCGCCCAGCAGCGTATCGAGCGGTCGCATGACGGCGCTATCGCCGCTCAATTCATAGGGTCCGTAGCGCTCGATCGCCGCGATGCCGTTGGCCTTGACGTTGCCGGTGACGATGCCCGAGAACGCGCGCCGCAGGTCCGCGGCCAGCTCATGCACCGGCTGGTCGCGATGGAGCTTCAGTGCCCGCATCGCCTCGTGAGTCGCGGCGAATGGCAGCTGCAGTTCATGCGGCACCGACAGCAACCAGTTGAAGTTGTAGGAGTCATTCTGCTGGCGGCGAAACTCGCGCACCGCTTCGAACCCCTTGACCATGTGGCGCGCCACGGCCGGCGGATCATCGAGAATCACCGTGAAGCGGCCGAGGGCGCTTTTGCCGAGCGTCGCCTCGATGAAGCCCGAGACCTGCTCGAACCATGGCGCGCTCTGCTTGGGGCCGGTCAGCACCACCGGCATCGGCTGCCTGGCGTTGTCCGGATCGAGCAGCACGCCCAGCAGGTACAGCAATTCCTCGGCAGTGCCGGCGCCGCCGGGGAAGATCACGATCCCGTGAGCCAGGCGCAGGAAGGCCTCGAGGCGCTTTTCGATGTCCGGCATGATCACCAGGCGGTTGACGATCGCATTCGGCGGCTCGGCGCCGATGATTCCGGGCTCGGTGATGCCGATATAGCGCCCGGTGGCGATGCGCTGCTTGGCATGGCCGATCGCGGCACCCTTCATCGGACCCTTCATGGCGCCCGGGCCGCAGCCGGTGCTGACATCGAGCCCGCGCAGGCCCAATTCATAGCCGACCCGCTTGGTGTACTGGTATTCGGCTTCGCTGATCGAGTGCCCGCCCCAGCACACGGCCAGGTTCGGTCGCGACTTGTGCTCGAGCATGCGGGCATTGCGCAGGATGTGGAACACGGCGTTGGTGATCGAGGCCGGATCGGCCGGGTTCAGGCGTCCGTTGCCGACGATCTCGTTGGCGGTGTAGATCACATCGCGCAAGACCGCGAACAGGTGCTCCTTGATGCCGCGGATCATCTCCCCGTCAACGAAGGCCGATGCGGGCGCATGGCGGATCTGCAGCTTGATGCCCCAGGCATGGCGCAGTATCTGGACCGTGAAGTCGCGATAGCGCTCGAAGATCTCCTTGGTGTTGTCCGATTCGCTGCCGGAGTTGAGCACCGCGAGCGCGCAGCTGCGAAACAGCGGATACAGGCCCTGGGCGCTGGTATCGAGCAGCGTATCGATCTCGGCCTGCGAGAGATTCTCGAGGCTGCCGCGCGGTCCGACGCGGGCATCAACGGAATCTGGGATATCTACAGTGGTTTCCATTTCAATGGCGGCTGGAAGTAGCCGCCGGTCCGATGTGGCGAGCTTTAGGGCTCGATATTGATCGGAATATTATCCTGTGTGATCAGCCAGAACTCGACCATGTCGGAGTTCGAGAGGGCAATGCAGCCGTCAGTCCAGTCCTGATGCTGATAATAGTCTACCGGGTGCTTCAGGTTCGTCGGCAGGCCGTGGATCATGATCGAACCGCCCGGATTCCAGTGATTGACCCGTGCCCGATGCAGATCCGAGTCATTGGGATAGGACACCTGGATCGAAAGGAAGTAGTCGCTGTGCGGGTTGCGGCGCGTCAGGCGGTAGCTGCCTTCGGGCGTGCGAAAGTCCCCGGCGTGCTCCTTGCCGCCTTCGGGCATCAGACCGAGTGCCACGTGGTAAGTGCGTACGACTTCACCGCGACGCATCAGATACATGCGCCGCTCGCCTTTGCGTACCACCACCGCATCGACGACCGGCAGGCCGTTGACCCCGGTGGACTCATGCTGGTCCGCGTTCAGATCACCGCTGCCGATCTGATCGTTCACGCCCACGGCAGCGGCCAGGCCGCTGAGCAGCCAGGTGCATGAGAGGATGACTAGGCGTCGCATAGGTACTGATTATAGGCAGGCCTGCCCCATGAGGCGACCGTGCACGGTTCACATCTGCCGGGTGATCAACCCGGTCCTTCTATACGCGGCAGCACAACCTGCGTACCGGCGCGCAGTTCGCCAAAATCCAGATCCGGGTTGTACTGCTGCAGCAGCCAGATCGGCAGCTGGCCGTGCTGCGTGAGACTCCACAGCGAATCGCCGCGGCGCGCGATGTAGATCTCGGTGCCAGTGATGTAGTGCGTGGCGAAGTACAGTGCCTGCAGCTGCAGGTGATAATCGCGGCGGCGCTCCTCGAACTGCTCGCGTGTCACGGTCTTGAACTCGAGCTTCAGGTGTCGCCCGATCGCGAGCGTGGCCCGATCGGTGAGCCCGTTGAGCCGGCGCAGACGGGCGGCGGAGACGCCAAGCCAGTCCGCGTAATGACCAAGTGTCTCGGCCGCCGCAATGATGATCGTGCCGGACTCGCTCACTGAATAGTCGGTCGAATCCGCGCTGGCCGCCGGTTCTGCGCCTGGTACCAGCGTCGGGGACTGCGAGTTCTGCTGCGCGGCCGAGACCGGTTCGGTATGCGCACTCGCGCTCGCGACCGCAGTCGTCTCCTGGCGCACCTCTTCGATGATGACTTCGGCCGTCTCGCCGTTTGGCAAACCACTCTGCGCAGCCGCCTGAGCAACGAGCTGCAGACGCTGGCCTTCATAGATGTGATCCGGATCATGCAGGCCGTTGAAGCGCATCAGCTGCTCGGCCGACAGCTTGGTGCGCGCGCTGATGCTCGAGAGCGTATCGCCACGCCCGACCACGTATTGAGTGCTTTCGGTGGCGGCGGCACTCGCCGCGGCCGCAGGCGCCGGCGGGTTTTCCTGCGCGAGCGCAGCCAGCTGCTCGGCCTTGGGCGTCGTCGCGGCCACTGGCAGCCGCAGCCGGTAACCGCGTGGCAGCGGCAGCTGCCCGCTCCATACCGGCGGCCGGATCGCCGGGTTCAGCGCCTTGAGCGTCTCGGTGTCCACGTGCGCGAGTTTGCCGAGCGCGGCCGCGCTGGTGGCGGCGGCCAGCGGCAGCTCCTGGAAGTTCTGTTCGGCCGAGCGCTCGATCGGTCCGAAGTACTTCTCCGGATTCTGGTCGATCGCCAGCGCGGCCAGGAACGAGACATAGAAGTTGCGCGAAGCGAAGCCAAAGGTCGGGCTCTGGTAGCTGCGCACGATGCGCACGATGTCATCGCTGCCCATCTGCTCGCGCGCGCGGCGCATGCCCTCGGCGCCATGGTTATAGGCGGTGATCGCCAGCGGCCAGGTGCCCAGGACCCGATAGTTGTAGGCGAGCAGCTGCGCCGCCGCCTCGGTGGAGCGGAACGGATCGAGCCGCTCATCGACCACGCGATCGATGCGCAGGAAGCGCCGGCCGGTCGAGCCCATGAACTGCCACAAGCCAAAGGCCCCGGCCTTGGAGCGCGCCTGCGGATCGAAGGAGGATTCCACGTGCGGCAGCGCCGCCAGTTCCGCCGGCAATCCCAGGTTCGCCAGCGTCTCGGCGATCTTGGTTTCCCAGGCCCCGGAGCGCTGCAATCCGGCGCGGAAGCGATCGGATTGGCCGAGCTGGAAGCGCACGTCGACGCGCGCCTGCTCGAAGCGGGCCGGGTTGCCCTCGGCGCCCCACAGCATCGCCACGCGCTGCTCATCGGCATCCTGCGGCGCGGCGCCGCTCGCCAGGTGCTCAAGGATCAGCTGGTAGCGCTCGCGCACTTCATCGACACGCGCTTCGCGCTCCTTGGGCGACAGATCCGGTGCAAAGCGCACGGTCTCGTAGATCACGGCGAGATTGTGCTGGTCGTGGATGAAGCCCTCGTTGGTCGAGATCTCGCTGTAGACGCGGATCCAGAACTGCACGTCCGGCTGCAGCTCCGGGGGTACGAGCAGCTGTGGCTCGGCCGCACGCGCGAACGTGCAGCACAGCATTAGCGCCAGGCTGAGAGAGGCAAGGAATCGCATGGCCAAGGTAACGGCCGACGGCGGCCACGCTTGAAGCGCGCCGCCGCCCTGACGGGGACCGGTCACTGTCGCCGGGGCGTGGGTGTGCAGCCGTAGTCTAGGCCGGAGGCCAGCTCGCTCAGCCGCACTTGGACTCCCCGCAGTTAAGGCAGGTCATGCAGCCATCCATCATCACGACAGCGGCGGTGCTGCATTTGGTGCACAGCTGGGCGCCGTCGGGAAAGTGTGACTTGGCGAAGGCATCCTGCTGCTTCTGGCGGGCCTCGAACTCAGCCCGCTTCTCATCGATCATCTTCTTCTGATGCACGTCGAGTTCCGGGCGTCGCAGCATGCCGATGAACTGCAGGTGCTTCTCGATGACGTGCCCCAGCTCCGCGATGATCGAGGGCATGAACTTGCCGCCCGGCTGCCAGTAGCCGCCGCGCGGATCGAACACTGCCTTGAGCTCATCGACCATGAAGGTGACGTCGCCACCCTTGCGGAACACGGCGGAAATAATGCGTGTCAGAGCCACGATCCACTGGAAGTGATCGAGGTTCTTGGAATTGATGAAGATCTCGAACGGCCGGCGCTGCTCGTGCTCAGTGCCTTCGTTGAGCACGATGTCGTTGATCGTCACGTACATGGCATGATCGGACACCGGCGTTTTAATCTTGTAGGTCGAGCCGATCAGCATTTCGGGCCGCTGCACCTCCTCGGTCAGGCGGATGACCTTGGCCATGCGGCCATCGCGCCCCTTGGTGAGCACAGCCCCGTCGCTGGCCTTGCTGCCGACGATAACAGGCCCGGTGTCCTTGGCCTTTTCCTCGGGCTTCTGGACGCGGTACTTGACGATGCGTTTGTCGATGCGGGTTGAGCTCATGGTCAGAATTTCCCGTAGTAGCCTTCTTTCAGGGCGTCATAAAGATTCGCGGCCGAGTGCTTCTCGCCGTCGTACTCAATTTCCTCATCACCGCGCACTTCGATATCGGTGCCATCCTCAAGGGTGAAGATGTAGGTGGTGTTCTTCAGATCATCCTCTTTCACCAGCACGCCCTGGTGCGCCTCCGGATTGAAGCGGAAGGTCGTGCAGCCCTTCAGGCCCTGCTCGTCCGCATACAGGTAGAAGCCCTTGAAATCTTCGTAGCGAAAATCGGTCGGGATGTTCGCGGTTTTGGAAATCGAGGAGTCGATCCACTTCTGCGATGCGGCCTGGATGTCGACATGCTGGCGCGGCGTCACATCCTCGGTGGTCGAGAAATAATCGGGCAGCTTCTCGGCAGCCGTGGTCGCTCCGGGCATGGCCCGCTCGTTGACCAGGTGCCGGTAGGCCAGCAGCTCGAAGGAGAATACGTCGACTTTCTCCTTGGTCTTGCGGCCGGAGCGGATGACGTTGCGGAAATAATGATGCGCGAATGAAGGCTCGATGCCATTGGAGGCATTGTTGGCCAGCGACAGCGAGATCGTGCCGGTCGGTGCGATCGAGGTGTGGTGCGTGAAGCGCGCGCCAACCTGGGAAAGCTGTTCGACCAACTGCGGCGCAACCTCAGCCACCTTCTGCATGTAGCGGCTGTAGCGCGCATGCAGCACCCGACCCGGAATCTTAGCGCCCGGCTTCCAGCCATCGCGGACCATCTCGGGACGCTTGCGCAGCATCTCCTTGGTGACCGTGAACTCCTCATTCATGATCAGCGCCGGGCCCTTCTCGCGCGCAAGATCCAGAGCCGTTTCCCAGCCGGCCAGCGCCATCTCGCGCGAGACATCCTCGGTGAACTTCAGCGACTCGGGCGAACCATATTTCATGCCGAGCAGTGTCAGCGTCGAGCCCAGTCCTAGGAAGCCCATGCCGTGGCGGCGCTTGCGATTGATCTCTTCGCGCTGCTGCTCGAGCGGCAGGCCATTGACCTCAACCACATCATCGAGCATGCGCGTAAAGACTTTCACGAGCTCACGATATTCGTCCCAGTCAAAGCGCGCCTTGGCGGTGAACGGATCGCGCACGAAACGCGTCAAATTAACCGAGCCCAGCAGACAAGAACCGTAGGGTGGCAAAGGCTGCTCACCACACTGTCCAGTGACGAGGCCATTAAAGATCACGCTGTTGTGATCTGACTGCGTGGTGTCGAACACCGCCTCTTTGCCGACATAGGCAATCTCGGCGATGCGGCTCACAAAACTCTGGCTCTTTTTAAGAGCCTTGCCGGTAACCCAATTCTGGTACTTCTCATTCTTGCCCGCGGTCATGAAGCCGATCTCGGCCATGAAGTGCTCGCGCGACTCGCCGTCGATGATCAGCTCGTAGTCCGCCTTGCACTCGTAGCTCTTCGAGACACCCTTGCCGTCGGGCAGCATCCGCGCGCCTGCCTCGCGCCGCTTCTTGACGCGCGCGAAGACGCCGAAATTGGCCAGCAGCTGCTGAATGTCCTTGAGCAGCGTCGGGTGGCTCGACGCGAGGCGTATCGAGCAGCTGCTATCGTCCTGGCCCGAAGTGTTCACCGTGCCATCGCACTGGAACAGCGCGCGCAAGTAGCTACGCACGCAGGCCTCGTTGCCGCGCCAGATCATCTCTGGCACTTCGGTCTTCGACTTGACGGTGAAGCCGTAGAACTCGAGCACGCGCGCAAGAATCACCGAGCGAATCATGATCATATTGCGGGCCGGCACGGCGACCGCACTGACTTTGTACGATTGGCGGCGCCAGCTTGCGGTCAGCTCGTTGACATAGCCGACCACTTCCTGCGCGAAGTCGCGATCCTCGCCCCACAGATTGATGACCGCCGCATGCTGACCTTTGCCGCGATTGGTGAAATGACCATCGCCGGTCAGCAATCCGACAAGCGTGCCCAGTTCCTCACTGCCCTGGCCACCGAACTGGCCCTTGCCGGACTGCACCAGCAATTCGTCGCCGACTTTAAGGTCTTTCAGCTTGATCTTGCCGCGCGCGGTGTAGAAGTCGTGCCACTCGGTGGCCTTGATCTCGTAGCCATCCTGCGTGGTCACGCGATAGACATCGGCGGACGGCGCGGTCATGAACACCGGCACCGCCTCACGCACGGTGACGCCCTTGCCCTCACCGAGGGTACGCGTGTCGACTGTCGCCTGGATGTGCAGCTGCGCGTCGTACAGATCGCCCATGCGCACCATGCCATAGCGTGTGGCGAGGCGAGTGTCCGCGGTCACACACGGATTAGTCGCTCGGATGTTCTCGCACCACCAGTTGTTGTTCTGCTCGTTCACCCGATCGATCAGGATGAAACCCGGCTCAGCGAAGTCGTAAGTCGAGGACATGATCACGTCCCACACGCGGCGCGCCGGCACTTTCTTGTAGATGCGGCAGGCCACCAGGCCCTCATCATTGACGATATAGCCCTGGTGCGTCGGCCACTCGCGCCAGATGTACTGCTCCGCATCCTTCAGATCATGCTGCGCCGGGTCGTACTCCTTCACGTTGACCGGGAATGCGAGGCGCCACTCCTTGTCTTCACGCACTGCCTGCATGAACTCGGCGGTGACCAGTAGCGACAGATTGAACTGTCGCAGCCGTCCGCTTTCGCGCTTGGCGCGGATAAAGTCCATCACGTCCGGGTGCCCGACATCGAAGGTGCCCATCTGCGCACCGCGCCGGCCGCCGGCCGACGAGACGGTGAAGCACATCTTGTCGTAGATATCCATGAACGAGAGCGGCCCGGAGGTGTAGGCGCCGGCGCCTGAGACATAGGCGCCGCGCGGCCGCAGCGTCGAGAATTCATAGCCTATGCCGCAGCCAGCCTTGAGGGTCAGACCGGCTTCATGGACCTTGCCGAGAATGTCGTCCATCGAGTCGTGAATCGTGCCCGACACCGTGCAATTGATCGTCGAGGTGGCCGGTTTGTGCTCCAGGGCGCCGGCATTGGAGGTCACGCGCCCGGCCGGAATCGCGCCGTGGCGCAGCGCCCACAGGAAGCGCTCGTTCCAGTGCTCGCGCAGTTCTTCGCGCTCGACGTTCGAGAGCGCCTTCGCGACGCGCTGGTAGGTCTCGTCCATCGACTTGTCGATCGGCTCGCCGTCCTTGGAGACCAGGCGATATTTCTTGTCCCAGATATCAAGCGAAGCCGCCTGGTAGGGAATCAAATTGAGGTCAGCGGACTCAAGCTTCACGACGGAATTCACTTTATAAATACTCCCCCAAAAGAATCGTACCGCCGACAGCAGTACGCAACCTGTCCCCTGGTGTCAGCCCCCAAGACCTGCCGACCCCGCAATCCCCCTGACACAACATCTAGTTGGCCAGACCGTGGAGACTAATCAGCGAAAATGGCGCGGTCAAGATTATGAAATATTTGATTTGCACCAGATATCCATAGTCTTATCAGTCCATTATGGGCTCTCCGGCCGGAATTTCTAGGCAAGAAATTCATATTTCTTAGGCGGGAACTCGCCTGCCCCAGGATCAACCTATTGTATTCAGGCGCCGCACACAGCTGGTGCACAGCTTACTCACATGCCCTGTCTTGAAAGCCCGCTCGGCGGCCGCACATCAGCTGCAGACGCTGCTTTATGCGCACCAGGCCCAACAGGGCTTTGGGGGCGGGAGGCAGCCCCCTTAGACATCAAGACTGGAGGATTACGAACATGACCCTTGTTAGCTATCAGCCCTGGACGCGATCGTTCAACCGGCTGCACCGCCAAATCGATCAGCTCTTTGGCGACAACCTCTCGACCCCGGCCGCCGAGGGCGCAGCCGTCACTCACTGGTCGCCCGCTGTGGACGTTCATGAAGAGGCGAGCCAGTTCACTGTGCGCGCCGACCTTCCGGGCGTGGAAGCCAAGGACATCCAGGTCACGGCCGACAACGGCGTGCTGACAATCCGCGGCGAGCGCCACTTCGAGAAGCGCGAGCCGCAGCAGGCTGGCTACGAGCGCTATGAGCGCATCGAGGGTGCCTTCCTGCGTCGCTTCACGCTGCCCGATACGGTGCGTGCGGATGACATTCGTGCGCGCCACAACAATGGTGTGCTCGAAGTGGTCATTCCGAAGCAGCCGGCTGCCGAGCCGCGCCGCGTGAATGTCGAGGTCAACTGATCTCTAGATCACGTGTCGTTCGGCGGAGCCCCTAGGCTCCCAGATCAGTTCCCCGCCGGCGCCGCCACGGCGCTGGCGGGGGCCCCCTGCCGGCACAGTGCCTCGCGCGCCGCGGCCGGCCCATGCGCCAGCTCGCGCACCCGCGCATAAAAGAGAGTCAGGTCGCCGTTCTGCGCGGCCAGGATCTGCTGAAAGGCCGGGATGCAATCAAAGTAGGTTGCGACTGAGGCGAGATGGGCGTTGTTGAGCCCCTGATCGATCCACGTGTCATAGCCTGAGCGCAGGCCCGTCGCCCTCTCATACGTGTGGATGGAATCCACCACCTGGCCGATCAGCGCCCGCTTGCGCTCACGCATCTGCTCGGCCGGCAAGGCTTGTGCATACAGTGCCGCCAGCTGGTCCCGCCCCGCCGCAAGGCGGCTGACAATCTGGTCCTGGGCCATGCGCCGCTTAGTGTAACCGGCGAGTTCGGCGGTGCGGCCATGCGCCGCCAGCCAGCGTGCCACGCCTTCCTGTTCGACGCTCATCGCAAAGGCCTCGTTGAAATCACTGTCGCCCTTGACGTAGATCAGCTGGTGCGCGAGTTCGTGAAAAATCGTGCCGGCCAGCTCCAGCTCATCGTCGCTCAGCATCGTGTCGAGTATCGGATCCGAAAAGCGCCCGAGCGTGGAGTAGGCTTCGACGCCTGCCACCAGCACATCGTTGCCGCGCGCGGCGAGCTTAGCGGCGTACTTACGGGCCGCCGCCTCATGAAAATAACCGCGGTAGGCGACGCAGCCGGCCACAGGAAAGCACCAGCGCAGCGGATTGATTGAGAACTCCGGCGCCGCCACGACATTCCACACCACGTAATCGCGGCCCAGTGCCGCATAGCTCCGGTAGCTCTTGTTATCGGGCAGCCCGAGCTCGCGACTGGCGAAATCCCGCGCCTCGCGCGCCATCTCAAGCTGGCTGCGCACCGGTGCGCTGGTCGCCGGATCGGCAATCACCTGATCAAGGGGCCGCCGCTGATGCACGACCTGCCACTGGCCGCGCGCGGCCTGCAGCACATAGCCCACACCACAGCCACTGAGATTCAACGCGAGCATCAGCACGACCAGCGAGGCCGTTAAATGACGCGGAAGCGGTACGCGGGCCTCGGTTAACATGCGCGAATGCAAGTCTACCTTGTAGGCGGGGCCGTCCGGGACGAACTGCTGGGGCTGCCCGTCGGGGAGCGCGACTGGGTGGTCGTTGGCGCCACGCCGGAGGAAATGCTGGCCGCGGGCTATACCGCAGTCGGGCGCGATTTCCCGGTGTTCCTGCACCCAACGACCAAAGAGGAGTACGCGCTGGCGCGCGTGGAGCGCAAGAGTGGCCCGGGCTATCGCGGTTTTGTCACCGACGCCTCGGCGCACGTGACGCTCGAGCAGGATCTGCTGCGCCGCGACCTCACGATCAATGCGATCGCGCGTGCCGGCGATGGCACGCTGATCGACCCCTACGGCGGTCGCGGGGATATTGAGCGCCGGCTGCTGCGCCATGTCTCCGAGGCTTTCATCGAGGATCCGGTGCGCGTGCTGCGCCTGGCGCGCTTTGCCGCGCGCTTCGCGCCGCTGGGATTTCGCATCGCCCCGGAGACGCACACGCTCCTGCAGCGCATGGTCCGCGACGGCGAGGTGGCCGCGCTGGTGCCTGAACGCGTCTGGCGCGAGCTTGAGCGCGCGCTGGCCGCGCCGGCTCCGGAACGGTTCTTCATTGAACTCAAGGATTGCGGCGCACTCAGCGTCATCCTGCCGGAGTTGGTCGCAACGTGGCAGCAACCCGCACCGCCAACGGCCGTACTGCAGGCGGCAGTTCATGCCGGCGCCGATGCCAGCGTGCGCTTTGCCGCACTGCTCGGCGCACTGGCTCCCGAGCCGATCGAACAGCTGTGCGCGCGCCTGCGGGTACCGGGCCCGTTTCGCGAACTGGCGCTGCTGTGCGCGCGGCTCGCGACGCGGCTCGAACATGCCGACGAACTCGAGGCCGAGCCGCTGCTCGATCTGCTTGAGAGTGCCGATGCGATCCGGCGGCCGGAGCGCTTCGAGGCGCTGCTCGCGGCCGTCAAAGCGCGTGTGCCAGCGACAGTGAACGCAACGACCGCGTGGCGCGCAGGCGCACGCCTGAGGGCTGCCCTGAAAGTTGTCAGTGCGGTTCGCGTGGAGCCGGATGCCACCCGGCGCGGTCCGGAAATCGCCGCGTGGCTGCGCGCCGAGCGGCTGCGTGCACTCAGAGCAGCCGGCGCAGGTCCTGGAGCCTGAAACCCTCGAGCGGCTGCGGCCAGTCGCGCGTCAGCGCGATCACCTTGAAGATTTCACCCATCTCGCCCGGCAGCAGCAATTGACGCGCCTGCGATGCGGCCTTGGCATGCGCCAGCGGCTCATGGATCGCGGCCAGCTCGGTCTCGATGCCGGTCGCCAGCAGGAACGCGGCCTGCGTGCAGTAGCCGGCCACTTCGAGGCCGGCGCGATCGCCCGCCTCGGCCAGGTGCGAGAAGTCCACCCAGGCCGTGATGTCCTGCAATCCGGGATAAAGGATCGGATCATCGTGGGCGCGGTGCCGGTAATGACAGCGCAGCGTGCCCGCGTTGCGTTCCGGGTGATAGAGCTCGGCGGCGCCGAGGCCATAGTCGAATACCAGCACTGCGCCGCGCTCCAGCACGCGCGCCAGCGACGTAATCCACGGCGCGAGCAGCAGCGAGATTTCCGAGCAGTAGCCGGCCGGCAGCGGCGCACCGAGCTGCGCGATCAATCCGGCATAGGCCCGCTGCAGTGCCTCGGAGGGCGGTCGATCAGCACTGTGCAGCGCCCCGTTGTCAGCGACGGCCACGCCGCGCGCCAGACAACCTGCCTGCGTACTGACGAAGCGCTCGAAGGGCAACGCATCGGCCACTTCATTGGCGATCACGACACCGCGCAGCGGATTCGCCGGCAACGTCTCCAGCCAGATCACGCGCTGCGCCAGTGACTCGGGCAGCGTGCCAATCGTTGCCTGCTGCTGCGCGCGCAGCGACGCGCTGACCTCAAGGATGTAGTAGTGCTCAGGCAGCGAGCGCAGCTGCGAGAGCCTGGCCAGCAGGTCCGCGGCCAGCCGCCCGCTGCCGGCGCCGAGCTCAAGCACATCGCTGCCCGGCGGTGCGAGCAACGTCGCGCACTGGCGCGCGAGGCACTGCGCAAACAGGCCCGAGAGCTCCGGCGCCGTGATGAAATCTCCCGACGGTCCGAACTTCGCCGCACCGGCGCTGTAATAGCCAAGCCCGGGCGCGTAGAGCGCGATGCGCAGGTAATCCGCAAAGGAGAGCCAGCCGCCGGCAGCCGCCAGCGCCTCGCGCAGCCGTGCCTCGACCCGCGCTGAATGCTCGGACTGCTCCGGGCTCAGGGGCGGCAGGGACTGGTCGGGACGCGCGTTCATCTAGAGCATCATAGCGCCGGGTCACTTCGGGCGATCACTCGCCCACACAGCCAGGCCAGCCTGCTCACTCGGCATTCAGATCCAGCGCCAGCGGGACCAGCGCCGGCTCAGTGCGCTGCAGCGCCTCGCAGTGCGCGGCAATGCTGAGCCCGGTCTCCGGATGAATCAGCTCCGGTGCCAGAGCGGCCAGTGGCTGGAGCATGTAGATCCGGTGCAGCAGATCCGGGCGCGGCACGCGATAGCGCTCGGTGCTGCGAATCAGATCGCCATACAGCAGCAGATCCAGATCCATCGCGCGCGGGGCCCACTTGGGATCCGCGCGCCCGCGGCCGCACAGTGCCTCGATCGCCTCGAGCTGCGCGATGAGCTCGCCGGGCTCGAGCCCGCTGTCGAGGCCGGCTACTGCGTTGATGAAATCGGGACCTTCGAACCCGAAGGCCTGATTGCGGTAGCACGGAGAGAAGCGAATGCCGGCAAAGCGCTGGCGCAACGCCTGTGCCGCGCGGCGCATGCGCTCCTCGGGCTCGATGCTGCTGCCGGCGGCGATGTAGATCCGTGTCACGCGCGTGCGGTCAGGATCCCGCGGCGGGCAGATCGGCACGAATGCGCTCGATGCTCACGCCGACATCGCGCGAGTGGCGGATTGCACCGGGCTTGTTGATCGACAGGCGCACCCAGGGCAGATCGAACTCGCGCAGCAGCAGCAGGGCCAGCGTATGTGCCAGCGTCTCGATCAGGTGGTATTGCGAGGCACTGACGAAGGCCAGCACGCGCTTGGAGACTTTCTTGTAGTCCACGGTGCTCTCAACATTGTCGGTGTGCGCCGCACGCGCGCAGTCACAGGGCAGCTCCAGATCAAGAATTACGGTCTGCTTGACCTGACGCTCCCAGTCGATGAAACCGATGATGCATTCGGTTTCAAGCGCGCGCAGGAAGATCCGATCACCCGAAGCAGAAGCCGAATTACTCATGTGTC